>NZ_JAQCWA010000037.1:0-3390 GCF_027684505.1 Butyricicoccus sp. AF18-9LB | reverse complement strand
TACTTGATGTATTACCGTGAAACTGCAACAAAGTCAGGACACAAAATTTCCGCAAAGCACCGCCGCTTTAATTGTGCGGTGTTGCCTTTACTTTACGATGGTCTTTGCCTCCATGTAGTAGCGCTTCTCGTGCGCCTCACCCATGGAGAAGGTCTTGCGCGGCAGAACACCGTCGAAAACAACGCCGCGGAACAGGTCGTTCTTGGCGATGTCCGGCAGGATGAAGCCGAGGTTGCCCGGCTTTTCCGCCAGCGAAACAACAACGTCCGTGCCGTGGATGTAGTCGACCTTCGCGGAGGTGTGGGTTTCAAGATAAGCGTCCAGACCGGTCTGGATGGTAGCGACCGGAATGGCCCACTTCGGGTTCTCGACAACAAACACGCCCGACTTGTTCGCCGAGCAGAACGGGAAGAAGTGCACGTTTTCACTCTTGGGAGCCTCGTCGGCAACGTAAGCCTTGCAGCCTTCGCCGTTGTAGAAGTCGGTCAGTGCGCCGAGCAGCTCATCTGCGTCTACGCCGAACAGAGCACGGTGGATCGGCTCGATGATCAGGCTCTCGTCATGGATGTTGACAACCTCAACGAGTGCAAAACGTGCCGGATGGTTCTCCTGCTCCTCGGCAGTCAGGTCCTTCTTGACCTCTTCCCAGTACGCCTTTGCGGTGGCCATGGAGTGGTTGCCGTCGCCTACTGCATACGGCAGCAGCGCCTGTGCATCCGTGCAGCCGTACTTCTTGTTGAAGGTCTCACGATCGCAGAGTGCTTCGAGCTTGGCCTCGATGACCTCGGTCTCCGGACCGTTCGGCAGGAACCAGCCGGTGATATGGCCGCCGTTCTGCATCAGGTCGGTATCGTACAGCTTGTCATAAGAGGCGGTCTGCTCGAACAGCGGCTCGATGATCTGACGGTCGGGATCGTCGATCAGGATCATAATGTGCGGCAGCTCCAGGCACGCACCCTGACGAACCTTGAGACGGGGCGGAATACGCTCGACAACCGTCTTTTCGGTCGGGCGGATGAGGGATGCGGAACCGGGCGTGTATTCATACGCTTCCAGATCGACCGACAGCACGATGCCGCGGCGCGGGCAGGAGCCGCCGGACCAGCGCTCGGTCAGAACGACGCCGGCGGGCAGGGTGCGCAGCGTGCCGTCCTGCACATACTGCTGCATGGTCTGATGGATTTTCTCCGTGCGGGCAGCAACGTCCGCGTCCTCCAGATAAACTTCCGGCAGGGTCAGACGCAGGGTAGAGGGTGCGTCACCGACGGCCTTATCAGTCTCGGCCCAGTAGTCCGGCTGAGAGGTGTACTGGTCGCAGGCGATGACTGCCCACTTGGACAGATCCACGCCTTCACGCGGAAACATGATCTCGGGAATACGAGTGCAGCGATTAGCCATAATTATCCTTCCTCCAGTAGAAGTAGTGTGGAATGCCTCTATTATAGCAGACAAATCCCGAGTGCGGCACTCGTTTTTAAAAAATAAATGTCGGTTTGCAGAAAAAACTTTATTTGCTTGACGAAAGTATAGGGATGTTGTACAATATAATATAGGTTTGGTTGCGAAATTTGTATAAAAATACAATCGTAAAAACGGAGGAAAACCCATGGTTAAATTCAAGGCTATCGGCGTTTCGGAGGGTCTGGCGAAGGCAAAGGCTCTCGTTATCAAGGAAGAAGATCTTTCGGTCGTTAAGGAGACCGTTGCCGATGCGGAAGCCGAATGCAAGCGCGTTCTCGACGCAGTGGAAAAAGCCAAGCAGCAGATCGAAGTGCTGCGTGACGATGCGGAAAAGAATATCGGTGCGGCTGAGGCGGAAATTTTTGACGCGCATCTGATGATGCTCGACGACCCTGATTTTGTCGAGGGTATGACAAACATTGTAACGGATGAGAAGGTTTGCGCGGAGTACGCGTGCTTTGTCAACTGCGAGAACTTTCAGGCGATGTTCCGCGCGCTCGACGACGAATATATGCAGGCGCGTGCAGCAGACATCGGTGATATTTCTCAGCGGGTCATTAAGAATCTGAAGGGCATTGCGGACAACGCGATTGACACGATCACTGAGCCGTGCATTATTGTGGCGAACGACCTTACGCCGTCCGACACGGCGAAGATCGGCGGCAAGCCGGTTGCCGGTTTTATCACGAAGATCGGCGGCCGCACGAGCCATTCGGCGATCATGGCGCGTTCGATGGGCATTCCGGCGATTGTCGGTGCCGGCGAGAAGGCGGACGAGATCGCGGACGGCGACCTGCTGCTGATCGACGGCGCGGCAGGTGAAGTAGTCGCGCAGCCGGATGAGCAGACGCTTGCCGACTTTGCGGAGCGCCAGAAGGCCGATGCGGCGCATCGTGCCATGCTCGCGCAGTACAAGGATAAGGAGGGCGCGACCTCGGATGGCCGCCGTGTAATTATCGAGGGCAACATTGGTACGCCGGATGACGCGGTCCGCGTAGCGGAGCTTGGCGGTGAAGGCGTTGGTCTGTTCCGCTCGGAGTTCCTGTTCATGGATCGTACCGACCTGCCGAGCGAGGAAGAGCAGTTCGCCGCCTACAAGAAGGCGTGTGAGATCATGCAGGGCAAGCCGGTTATCATCCGCACGCTGGACATCGGCGGCGACAAGGAAGTGCCCGCACTGGCGCTGGAGCAGGAACAGAATCCGTTCCTCGGCTACCGCGCGATCCGCATTTGCTTGAATCAACCGGAGCTGTTCCTGATTCAGCTTCGCGCGCTGCTGCGTGCCGCGCAGTACGGCGATCTGCGCATTATGTTCCCGATGATTTCGTCGGTGGATGAGGTGCGTGATGCAAAGCAGGTGCTCGAGCAGGCGAAGGACATGCTGACCGCGGAAGGCGTACCTTTCAACCCGAACGTCAAGGTCGGCATTATGGTCGAGATTCCGGTGGCGGCTGTCTGCGCGGATGTGCTGGCGAAGGAGGTTGACTTCTTCTCGATTGGCACGAACGACCTGATTCAGTATTCCTGCGCGGTGGACCGCATCAACGAGAAGATTTCCTACCTGTACCGTCCGCTTCATCCGGGCGTGCTGCGCCTGATCGCCATGACGGCCAAAGCAGCGAACGAGAACGGTATCGAAGTCGGCGTATGCGGCGAGATGGCAGGCACGGCCGGCATGGCGCCGGTGCTGTGCGGTCTCGGCGTGACCAATCTGTCCATGTCGGCATCCGCAATGCTGGCAGCAAAGGCAGACCTTGCAAAGCATTCCTACGACGAATGCAGGGAACTGGCTAATAAGCTGCTCGCGTGCGCAAGCGCGTCTGATGCAGAGCGTATTTTCACGGACTGGAGAGAGTCCTGAGTAAGAGTAAAAAGCCGCCGTTTCCCTGTGAACTGCACCCCATTTGTTAGACAGTATGGTATACTATC
>NZ_JAQCWA010000036.1:0-18752 GCF_027684505.1 Butyricicoccus sp. AF18-9LB | reverse complement strand
ACAACAACGATCATCTTGCAGCCCAGCTTGTTGCAGTCTGCAATGATCTGATCGAGCTTTGCCATAACGGCGTCCTTTTCCTCCTGGGTCTGCTTCATGTTGAAGAAGATCAGGGCGTTGTAGGACAGCATCTTCAGGTGGTGCTTCGGGTCAGCGAACCATGCGCCGAGATCATCGATGGTGTACTTGCCGGCAGCGATCTCGCGGTCGAGGCACTCGGACTGGATGTCGATGTAGTCAAAGCCGTACTTCTCGCACAGGTCGAGATCTTCAAGTACGGAGTGGTTTTCGCAGAAACGGTTGCAGCCTTCGTTAAAACCGATTTTCATAGCAGTAACTCCTTTTAACGTATCAATTTCGCGTTGTAAAACGCGGTATAGTGGTTAAGGTGATATGCAAGGGCAGTAAAGCAGGAAGCTCTGCCACCCTTGCGAGTGAGTAGCAATGAATAGAAAATATGAGGTGGATTACTTCTTATAGAAGTCCGGGGTGCCGCCGGTAACAACCTTCTCCGGCACACCGGAGGTCTGGGACTTAACCAGAGCGTCAGCGGTGATGGAAGCAACGTAGCCGTCCCAAGCAGAGGAGCCGCCGGTCTCACCCTTGAGTGCGTGGTCAACCCAGTCCTGAATCTCTACATCGTAAGAATCGATGAAGCGCAGGATCCAGTTGTCCTCGATCTTGGTGGAAACCTCGTTAGCGTAGCGAACGGTCGGGAAGGACGGGCACGGCAGGTTTACAACGCCGTTCTCACATACAACCTCGCAGTTGATGTCGTAGCCGAAGCCGCAGTTTACGTTTACCTCGAGCATGTTGATGATGCCGCCCTTGGTCTTCATGATCATGATCTGCGGGTCCTTCAGCGCGTTCTTAACCTTGCTGTTGGTCTTCGGCATGATGCACTGCACCTCGTCCCACTCGTCGTTTACCAGCCACGGCAGAACGTCGATCTCGTGGATTGCGGTATCGGTAACAGCCATTGCGGTGGTGTAGTCATCGGCAACGCCGTCTGCACGGTGGGTGCACTTGATCACCATCGGGGCACCGAACTTGCCGGAGTCGATCAGCTCCTTGACCTGACGGTAGCCGCGGTCGTAACGGCGCATGAAGCCAACCTGTACGAGGTGCTTGCCGCCTGCCATCTCGGCCTCAACGATCTCCTTGCCGTCAGCAGCGGTGTTAGCCAGCGGCTTCTCAGAGAATACCGGCTTGCCGGCCTTGATCGCTGCCAGAACCGGACCCTTGTGGAACTGACCCGGGGTGGTAACTACAACAGCGTTTACGTCCGGATCGTTGATTGCTTCGTTGAAATCGGTGTAAACCTTGGTGCCGGGACCGGCGATCTCAGCGCCCTTCTTTGCGCCTTCTTCAAATACGTCGCATACAGCAACGATGCGTGCATTGCGGATGCGGTTCTGGATACGCTCGATGTGCTCACGGCCGATCATGCCGCAGCCGATCAGTGCAATGTTCAGATTTTCCATGATAAAGCTCATCCTTTCAAAATATGCCGCTGTACGGCAGGGTTTAAGTCTAACGGATTATGTGCGAGTATTTCGGGAGCCGCAGCATTGCTGCGACCCCTGAAAACTCGGAAAGAGAAGAGAGATTGTGTGTGTCTGTTTTACGCGCGCTTTGCGTTCTTGCGCATGTCGAGTACAACCGAACCGACAATGATAACGCCCTTGACAATGTTGGTCATGTTATCGTCTACCTTCAGCATAACCAGACCGTTGTTGATAACGCCAAGGATCAGGATACCTGCCAGAACACCGGATACGCGGCAGATACCGCCGGTGTGGGAGGTGCCGCCTACGGTAGCCGCAGCGATAGCGTCCAGCTCGTAGTTCAAACCGGAGTTTGCCGGATCCGCAGAGCCTGCGCGGCCTGCCAGCAGCATACCAGCGATAGCAGCACACAGCGAGCACCAGATGTAAACCAGAATCAGGTTCTTCTCAACATTGATACCAGCTACGCGGGCCGCCTGATCGTTGCCGCCGATAGCATATACGTTCTTACCAAAGCGTGTCTGGGTCAGCAGGAATGCCGAGATTGCGAACATTACGAAAAAAACAACGATGATGATTGGGAATACGCCGCCAATACGGTACGCACCCAGGAAACGGAACTGCTCAGACAGGTTAGAAACCGGACGGTTCGTATACATTTTAGCACCTGCACGGCAAATCAACTGTGCACCGAGAGTAGCGATAAAAGGCGGGATTTTGGTATAAGCAATGATCGCGCCGTAGATTGCGCCAATGCCTGCACCAAGTGCCAGACCAATCAGGATAACCAACGGAGCTGGCAGAGTGCCCACACCCGGCAGAATGGCATTTGCATAGCCTTCTGGCTGCACGAGCGAAGCGGTGATGCACGCAACTAACGCAGCGGATGCGCCGATCGTCAGGTCGATACCTTTAGAAAGGATTGCGAACATAACGCCAAAGGCCATGATACCCTTGACTGCCTCACCGGAGAGCAGTGTCAGCAGGTTATCCACCGAGAAAAAGCTGGGCTGTGCGATACTCATAATGATGACCAACACGATCAATACCAGCCAGATTGAATTCTGGGACAAGAATTTCTTCGTATTAAATGTTTTCTGCATACCATGTACCTTCTTTCTTATTGTTCATCCGCAGCAGGCTGATATGGTATCTCGCTGGTTGCATATTTGAGAATCAGCTCACTCGAGAAGTCTTTGCGATCCAGGATAGCGGTCATAATGCCTTCGTGCATAACTACGATACGGTCGGACATACCCATGACCTCGGGCAGCTCACTCGAAATCATGATAATGGCCTTACCCTCACCGGCAAGCTTTGTGATAAGCGAATGAATCTCTGCCTTTGCACCAACATCAATACCGCGTGTCGGTTCGTCAACGATCAGAATATCCGGATTGGTCAGCAGCCAGCGCCCAACCAGCACCTTCTGCTGATTGCCGCCCGACAGATTCTGAATGGGCGTTTCGATAGACGGCGTTTTGGTGTTGAGTTTTTTAACGTATTCTTCGGTGTCTTCGCGCATTTTCTTATGATTCAGCGGGAATCCGTACTTTTTCAGGTTTGCCAGCACCGTATTATCCTGAATGCTCAGCAAGCCGACAATACCGTTGCCGCGCCGATCCTCTGTGAGCAGGCCAATCTTGTTGGCGATCGCATCCTCAGGAGACTTGATGTGCAGTTCCTGACCGTCTTTATAGATTTTGCCGCCTGTCATATGGCGCATGCCGAAGATTGCTTCCGCCGTCTCGGTGCGGCCCGCACCGACCAGACCCGCCATACCCAGAATTTCACCACGATGCAGTTCAAACGAAACATTTTTAACTGCGCGGCCGGCAGACAAATTTTCCACTTTAAGAATGGTTTCCCCGATCGGACACTCTACCTTGGGAAACATGTTGTTCACTTCGCGTCCAACCATCAACTGAATAACCTTGTCTACATTAAGGTTTTCCGCGCGATCCGTAGCGATGTATTCGCCGTCGCGATAAACCGTGATATCGTCCGAAATCCGGAAGATTTCGTCCATTTTGTGCGAGATATAAATGATAGCAACATTTTTTTCCTTGAGTTCTGCAATAATGCGAAACAAATGCTCGACCTCTGCATCGGTCAGCGAGGACGTAGGCTCGTCCATGATAACAATACGGCTGTCATAGGATACAGCCTTGGCAATCTCAACCATCTGCATCTTTGCAACGGTCAGGTTACCCATCTTCTCATCCGGATCAACGTCCAGATTCAGCTTGTTGAACAGCTCAATGCTGTCCTGCCGCATTTTTTTATGATCGATGATCAGTCCCTTGCGCGGTGCGCGTCCCAGCCACAGGTTTTCGCAAACGCTGCGCTCGGGAACCGGAGACAGCTCCTGATGGATCATGGAAATGCCGGAATTCAGTGCCTCAAGCGTATTTTTGAACTGGATCTCCTTGCCTTCAAATACAATCTTGCCGGATGTAGGCGGATGAATGCCGATTAGACATTTCATCAAGGTAGACTTGCCTGCGCCGTTTTCGCCCATCAGCGTATGAACGGTACCGGGCCGCACCTTGAGCTGTACGCCTTTCAGTGCGCGTACACCGGGGAATTCCTTGACAATATCGGTCATTTCGAGGATATATTCTTGGCTCACTGCTTTTCACCCCATTATCTTGTTTGATTTAGGAAAGGGACATCGTTTCAATGTCCCTTTCCTCCTGACTGTGTGCTTATTCGTAATCTGCTACATTGTCCGGGGTAACAGGTTCGAACGGTACCCAGCAAATATTGCCAGTATCATCGGTTTCATAATCCGTACCATCGTTGATTGCCTTGCCCTCGATCAGATTAACTGCAGCCTTCACAGCGCCATAGCCCTGACCGTTGGCATCCTGGAATACGGTCATCGCGAGCGTACCATCCTTGATTGCCTGAATACCATCTACCGTTGCATCGATGCCAACGATCGGGATCGAAGTCGGATCCATGCCCTTAGCCTTCAGCGCCTCTACCGCACCAAGTGCCATCGCATCGTTGTTCGCGATGATGCAGTCAAATTCGGTGTTGCCCAGCAGCGGAGAAATCATGTCCATTGCGTTTGCACGGTCATAATCTGCAACCAGCGGAGCCGCCGCCTGCGTTGCCTTGATGCCATTGTCCTCCAATGCCTTCAGTACGGAAGCGGAGCGCTGTTCAGTATGTACCAGACCCAGCGTGCCCTGCAGCATCAGATACTTAATCTCGGTCTTGCCCTTATCCTTGAAGTAATTAGCCAAAAATTCACCCTGATAGTAACCGGAGGTGTTCTCATTGGAAACAACCGCTACGGACTTGCCTGCTTCCAGAACGCTGGTATCGGACGGTGCGCGGTTAACGAAAACAACCTTCATATCACCGGCAGCCTCGATGCACTGCTGTGCCGTTGCGGCATCTACCAGATTGATCAGCACTGCGTCATCGCCTGCATTTTTAGCAGATTCGATAAACTGGAGCATCTTGCCGGTATCGTTCTGTGCGTCCTGCGAAGCGAGCGTAACGCCAAGCTCATCAGCCGCCGACTTTGAGCCAGCTTCCAACGTGCTCAGGAACTCATCACGCAGCGACATAATCAGCGTCATGCTATAGCCATCGCCCGATGCCTTGTCTCCACCCTGTGCGTTGCCATTCGAACCAGAACTGCCGCCGCAGCCTGCCAGCATGGATGCCATCATTGCCGATGCAATCAATCCTGCGAAAAGTCTTTTTTTCATTTGCTTTTACCTCATCTTTCTCAACTTTTTTCTTAGCCGTACACGTTCACATTTTGGAAAAATGCGATTTACGCTTGCCTTGATTTAGTTTTACACTCTTTTTCGATGTGCGTCAACCGGCTTTTTGAATTTTCACCAAACCGCACATACGAATCCTGCGAAAACTGGTGATTCTGTCTGCACAAAATTGTGATTTTATAGGCTTTGCACGACAGAGCGGGGGAATCGCTTATGCAAAACTACCCGCCTTAGATGCAGGATCTGGCTGTTAGTTCAATCTCATAACAACTCGGTATTCGTTTCGGATTTCGCGTGTCTTGCTCGATTTACGGCGTTTACGGCAGATGTATTGTATGAAAATATGAACAAAACACGGAAGGTTCGGAAAAGAGTGCATTTTTGCGTGCACGGCGCGAATGAGCAGAATCCGTACACGTGCACAATATTGTGAATACCGCTTTATTCACTTTAGATATAGACTTATTAGGGGTATTATGTTATGCTTTAACTATAAAAACGGGAAAGAACCGTTCTGACAGAGGTGATATCATATGGCAATTACCCTGAATCAAATTGCTGAGATTTGCGGTGTGTCCCGCGGTACAGTCGATCGGGCACTCCATAATAAAGGAAATGTTCGCCCTGCGGTGGCGGAGCGGATCAAGGCGGTAGCCAACGAATATGGCTACACCCCCAACCGTGCCGGACTGGCACTGTCCCGCACATCGCATCCGATTCGCATCGGTGTGATCATGTTTTCGGTGCAGACCCCGTTCATGCAGATCGTTCTGGATGCCGCCCGGCGCGAAGCCCGCCGTTTGGCCGCGTTCAGCGTGGAGGTCATCTTCCGGCTGTCGCCCTCGCTTGATCCGGTCGAGCAGGTCTCGATGATCGAGGAGCTGGTCGAGCAGCATCATATCAATGCGCTGGCGATCACGCCGCTCGACTGTCTGCTGGTCGAAACCAAGATCAACGAGCTGATCGACCAACGCGGAATACCGGTCGTTATGTTTAACACCGATCTGCCCAACAGCCACCGGCTGTGCTATGTCGGGCAGGAAAACCTTTCTTCCGGCCGTACAGTGGCCGAGCTGATGCGTCTGGTGGCGCGGGAGAGCGGCACGGTGGCTACGATCAGTGCGCCCTGTATGTATCACAGTGCGTACCGCGAACGTCTGAAGGGCTTTAAGGAGGAGCTGCTTACCCCCGATTCGTCGCTTCAGCTGCGGGATGTCATGCTGCCGAACGATGACAGCAATGTGGTTTACGAGCATACGCTCCGTCTGCTGCAGGAGGTTCCCGATCTGACCGGTATCTACGCGATCACACCGGGTTATGCGGGCGTATGCAGCGCGCTGGTCGATTCCGGCCGCGCACGGGGGGTGCACCTGATCATGCACGATGAGATCCCCGCCAACCTGTACGAGCTTCGGCGCGGTGTTGCGGATTTTGTCATCGGACAGGATGCGGTGCAGCAGGGCGCACTGCCGCTGTCCCTGTTGGCCGATTACATTCAACTCAAACAGCAGCCGCCGAAGGAGTTTTACCATACCGATATTCGGGTGCTGCTGCGACACAATATCGAAAATTTGCTTTAATCAGGGTCAGGAGGTATTATGTCTGTTCTGCTTCCGACATTTCGCCGTGTCAGACTAACGCAGCAATGTGTGATTCATCCGCAGGATAAGGGCGGCAACTATCTGCCTTGCGCCTCGGAGGATTGGGTGCTGTTTGTTTCGCTTGCTGCGGACGGGGAGAAGATCATTCTGCGGACCGAGCACCGCTGTCTGCCGATCAAACCCGGCGGCGCGCTGCTGCTGCCGCCGAATGTCTGTCACGAGCTGCCGTTCGTACAGGCACCCTGTCTGATGCTGGAATTTTCCGCCGCGGATGACGGACAGGCGATGTTTGAGTTTCCGCAGTTACAGGGAACACCGGCATGGACGTTGCTGCAGCTGCTCTACTCGGAACAGACCACGGCTGCCGCCCGGACACCGCTTTTAGATGCGCTGCTGATGCAGATGGCGCCTATGGCGCATGGCTTCGAGCTGTGTGCGCCGGATGCCGCATTCTCGCTTGCAACCGAGGTATTGCAGCATTTGAACCTGCGCTTTGCCGATGAGCTTTCGCTGACCGAGCTGACCAATCGGTTTCACGTTTCGACCAGCCACATGATCCATATGTTCAAGGCGCAGTTCGGCCTGCCGCCCATTCAGTATATGGTGCGCCGCCGGATCGGGGAAGCGCAGCATCTGCTCCGCACAACGGAGGACAGTGCGGGCGATATTGGCGGTCGGGTCGGCATGATCAACCGCAATTACTTTTACCGGATGTTCAAGCGTCTGGTGGGGGTATCGCCAGTTCGATACCGCGAGGTCATTGGCGAACGCCCGGATATGCTGGCTTGAGGAAACGACTTTATGGGATCGAGAGGCTGCTCGAAAAACGATAGTTTTTCGAGCAGCCTCAGGCACTGTGATTTAGACACAGTGCCTTTCTTTTTGTCTGGTTGTCGGAAAATAGAAGGGGAAATTATACAGAGTTTCCATGGCGTTCCGATCTGTGGAGGACAGCGGCACAAGACACAACCCCTGAATTTTGAACCCTGCCCCAAATTTTTGGGTCCATATTTTGAAACCTAAAAGACGCAAATCATGCGGTAAAAAATGCCCTCCCACAAAGGCGGTAGTACCGTCTATGTGAGAGGGCAAAATAAAACGGCGATTTGATTATCATTTGGCTTAATAATCAGATAAAACCGCGTAAAAAGCTGCCGAAAGGGCTTTCTGTGGTGACCATTCACTGCAAACCATCGCGCTGCCGCCAAGGCGGACAGGCAAGCCGGACTGTCATGTTTTTATCTGCGGAAGCGTACCGAAAAGGCAGCTGTGCCGCTGTTTTTTATGTGTATTTTACGCTTTTTTGAACGTTTTTCAAAAATGTTGTGTATTGTGTATGTGTATAAAAAGAGACAGGCTGTGACGCCTGTCTCTTTCTTTATCCACTTTTTCACATATTCTCCGCGCAGAGGATCTCGATCGGCGTGTCGATCTGGTCGTGCGGCAGGGTATGCCGCTGGACATAATCGCGCAAGGTGAGCAGCGCAAGATAGCTCTGCCGGTGGATATTCTGCGCGATGGTGAAATCTATTTCGCCGCTTTCCAGCAGGCGGCGGGTGGAGTCGGTCAGATCGTGGCTGACGATATGCACTTGTCCGGTCTTTTCCATATCGCGCACCGCCTCTACGCAGCCGGAAACGCTGTGATTCGCCATATAGATACCGCGGATGGACGGCGTGCGTTCGAGCGCGTCGCGCACCTTCTGGTAGCTGAGCGTATAGTCATTGTAGGTTTCAATGATCTGGATATGCCTGCCGGCAAAGCCGCGCTCATACAATCGCTCGCAAAAGCCCTGAAGCCGCATCCGATGGGCATTGAATTCCGGATTGCCGATCGCAATGAGCAGGCTGTCCTCCGGACGCAGATATTTCGCCATCAGCTCGCCGGCAACACGACCGCTGCGGATCAGGTCCTGCCCGATGAAGCACAGCCGGTCGCAGCCGGTCAGGTCGGTGTTCATTGTGACAAAGACGATCCCTTTTTCGCGCAGCTCGTTGATCTTCTGCACGATCGCGGCATGATCCTTCGCACAAACCGCAATGCCGTTCACGCCTTGTCCTGCCAGTACCTCCAGCCGTTCGACCGCCTCCTCCGGCAGCTCGGTTTCGCATTTCTGCACCAGAAATTCCACATTGAAATCGCGCAGAAAGTCCTGTGCGTCCCGCACGCCGCGCAGCAGCTCCTGACGCAGATAGCCGCTTTCGCTGGTCAGCAGCACACCCAGACGGCAAGGCGGCAGTTCAGCCGCCGACCGGCTCAGTCCGAGTGCGTCCGCCTGTTCGGCGCGCGGCGGTGCGTATCCCAGTTCGCGCATGGTGCGCAGCACACGCTCGGCAATTTCCGGCTTGACGTGCGGACGCCCGTTGAGAACGCGGTCCACTGTGCCGCGCGACACACCTGCCCGTTCTGCTATCGTGTTGATCGTTATTCGTTTTGCCATGCTGCAACCGTCCTTTGCTTCTGATAACAGTATCATATCATAGTTTTTCAATTTGTGCCATAGGCACACGAAAAAAACAATACACATTTTTGAAACCCGCAGAAAGCACTAAGATATATCGTAGAACAGCGTCATTTATTTGCTGAATTACAAAAATATCTGCGAATATTGTGACTATATCACAAAATTTCGAACAATCTTTTTTGTATCGGTGGAAATCTGAGTGTGCGCGCTTACAAAACGGAACAAAGTTTGCACAATCCGTATTTTGCAATAAATACAGCATTTTACATGTCATTGACAGTGCAAAAGTATCGTGCTATAAATAAATTGTGCTTAAGGCACAAACTAAAACAAAAGCACAAAACGAGGAGAGCGTGAAAGATGTTCAATAACGTAAAACTCGGCATTGCGCCGATTGGCTGGACGAATGACGATATGCCGCAGCTCGGCGGCGAGCTGACCTTCGAGCAGATGGTTTCCGAAGCAGCGCTTGCCGGCTTTCAGGGCACCGAGGTAGGCGGCAAGTTCCCGACCGACCCGGCAGTGCTCAACAAGGCACTCGACCTGCGCGGCATCAAGATCGCGTCCCAGTGGTTCTCCAGTTTCCTGTGCTCCACGCCGTACGAGGAGAACGAAAAGGCATTCATCAAGCAGCTGGATTTCCTCGAGGCAGTCGGCGCAAGCCGCGTGAACGTCTGCGAACTGACCCGCTGCCTGTTCGCAGAGGAGTGCTCGATGTTCGGCGACAACAAGCCGGTTGCCACCGATGAAGAGTGGGAGAAGCTGTGCGACGGTCTGAACAAGCTGGGCAAGATCGCTGCTGACCGCGGCTTCAAGCTGTGCTTTCATCACCATATGGCGACCGTCGTGCAGACCTTCGAGGAAACCAAGCTCCTGATGGACAACACCGACCCGCGTTACGTTTACCTCTGCTTTGATACCGGTCACTTCACCTTCTCCAAGGAGGACGCCGTAAAGGCGGCCAAGGAGTTCGGCCCGCGTATCGGCTACGTTCACCTCAAGGACATCCGTCCTGACATGATGGAAAAGGCATATGCCGAAGGCTTTAAGTTCCGCAAGGCGGTTCTGGAAGGCTGCTTCACCATTCCGGGTGACGGCTGCGTAGACTATCCGGGCGTATTCAAGGCGCTGCATGACGCGCATTACGAGGGCTGGTTCATCGTTGAAGCCGAGCAGGACCCGGCAAAGGCAAATCCGCTCGAATACGCAAAAATGGCGCGCGAGTATATCCGAAAAACCACCGGAATCTGATATGATTCACTCATTTCTCTCTTTTTTCTTCTGTTCGGGTGCCGCGGTGCTCCAACACTGCGGCTGACCGAACGCAACGAGAGAAAAAACATCATAAACAAACGACAAGGGAGGCGGCGAGATGAGCGAATACTTAGTGGAAATGAACGATATCACAGTGCAGTTTCCAGGCGTTCTGGCACTGGATCATGTTCATTTTGACGCAAAGCCGGGCGAAGTTCACGTTCTGCTCGGTGAGAACGGCGCAGGCAAGTCCACCATTATGAAGGTACTTGCCGGTGTCAACACCAACTACGAGGGCGAGATCATCTACAAGGGTGAGCAGATCGTATCCCGCAGTATCGAGGAACAGCGAGAACGCGGTGTCAGCATTATTTTTCAGGAGCTGAACCAACTGAAAAACCTCACTGTTGCGGAGAATATCTTCATGGGCCGTCAGCCGACGAAGGCCGGCGGACAGATCGACTGGAAGACCATGAACCGCAAGGCGCGTGAGCTGCTCGACAGCATCCACTCGGATATTTCCGAGAAAGCACAGGTGTCCTCGCTGAGCGTTGGACAGATGCAGATGGTCGAAATCGCAAAGGCACTCTCGTTCGACTGCGACATCATCATCATGGACGAACCGACTTCGGCACTAACCGAAAAGGAAGTTGCCAGCCTGTTCGAGATTATCGACGGACTGAAAAAGAAGGGCGTAGCAATCGTTTACATCTCCCATCGACTGGAGGAGATCATGAAGATCGGCGACCGGCTGACCATCTTCCGCGACGGCAAGTACATCGACACCGTAAACGTCAAGGACATCACCATCGATCAGATGGTAGCCATGATGGTTGGACGTGAAATGACCGACTATTATCCCAAGGTTGACGTAAAGCCGGGTGAAAAGCTGCTCGAAGTCACCGACATCAGGCAGGGCGACACGCTGAAGGGCATTTCGTTCTACGCTCGTGCAGGTGAGATCACCGGTTTCTACGGACTGATGGGTGCGGGCCGTACCGAGCTGATGCGTGCCATCTTCGGCGCAGACCCGTTCACGAGCGGTGAGATCAAGGTAAAGGGTCAGTCGGTTGCCATCAAATCCTGTGAGCAGGCGAAAAAGCTCGGTCTGGCACTGCTGACCGAGGACCGCAAGAGTCAGGGCCTAATCCTTGAATTCTCGCTCAACCAGAACATTTCTCTGGCAAACATGAACACCGCGATGACGTCGTTTGGCTTCAACAAAGCCAAGGAGACCGCACACAACCAGAAACTCGCGGACTCCATGCGCGTCAAGACCCCGTCGCTCGAGCAGAAGGCGAAGAATCTGTCCGGCGGCAACCAGCAGAAGGTCGTTATCTGCAAGTGGCTGAACACGGATTCCGACATCATCATCTTCGACGAACCGACTCGCGGCATTGACGTTGGCGCGAAAGCCGAGATCTACAAGATTATGAACGCACTCAAGGAGCAGGGCAAGGCGGTTATTATGGTATCCTCCGAGCTGGCTGAATGCATGGGCGTTTCCGACCGCATCTATGTTATGCACGAGGGTGAAATGACCGGCATCATCGAAGGCGAGGACATGAAGAACGTCACGGAAGAACTGGTAGTCGGTTATGCCACCGGCGCGAAAACAAATATGAAGTGAGGGCAAAAAGATGAAAGAGAAGCTGAAGAAAATCGACCTTTCCAATGCGTCCGCACTGATCGTGCTGATCGTGCTCTGTATTGGCCTGACTATCGCAGAACCGGCATTCGGCTCGGTGGCAAACCTCATCAACATTCTCCAGCAGGTAACGGTAATCGCCGTGCTTGCACTGGGTGTTAACGTGGTTATCTTTACCGGCGGCATTGATATTTCGGTCGGCTCGGTTGTAGCGTTCACCGGTATCGTCATGGGCAAGCTGATCGTTGAGAACGGCATGCCGGATATTGTTGGCGTTATTGCTGCTGTTCTCGTGGGCGCTGCCTGCGGTACCTTTAACGGCATTATGATCTCCAAATTCAAGCTGCAGCCGATGATCGCAACGCTGGCTATGATGTCCATGGCACGCGGCGCAGCCTACACGCTGGCTGACGGCCAGACCATTACCGGCTACTCGGCAGGCTTCCGCTGGATCGGTATTGCAAACATTCCGGGCACCGCTATCCCGGTGCAGATCATATTCATGGTTCTGCTGTACATCGTGTTTTACTATGTGATGAAGTACCGCAAGTTCGGACGCTACATCTACTCCATCGGCGGCAACGAAGAGGCAACCCGTCTTTCCGGTATCAACGTTGACAAGTACAAGACTCTCGCTTACACCGTTTCCGGTCTGTGCGCCGGTATCGCATCGGTTATTCTGGTAGCCAAGCTGAACTCTGCACAGTCGGTTGCCGGTCTGGACTACGAGATGGACGCGATCGCATCCTGTGTTATCGGCGGCACCTCGCTGCTCGGCGGCTTCGGTTCGGTATGGGGCACGTTCGTCGGCTCGATCATTATGATCGTCATCCGCAACGGCCTGAACCTGCTGAACGTATCCTCCAACCTGCAGAAGCTGGTTATCGGCGTTGTTATCCTGCTGGCTGTACTGGCGGACTCTATCCGCAACAAGGCTGCAGCAAAGAAGTAAGACCATTCGCATTTACAGAGTTGTTACCCTGTATGGGTAAAAATAAGAGAAAGAAGAAAGAATCGACAAATTGAGAGGAGCAACAAAAATGAAATTCAAGAGAACGATGGCAATGGTAATGGCAACGGCAATGATGCTGGGTCTGGCAGCCTGCGGCGGCGGCAGCAGCTCGGGCGGTTCGAGTGCCGGCGGCGATGATGAGGTAAAGATCGCGTACATCGTCAAGGCAAAGTCGGACGCATTCTGGACCAGCATGGAGGACGGCGCAGAGTCGTTCGCAGAGGAAAAGGGCATCCACCTCGAGTTCCAGGCTCCGGAGAAGGAGACCGATGTAGAGAAGCAGGTGCAGATGGTCGAGAACGCCGTTATCAAGGGCTTTGACGCAATCGTCCTGTCCGCAGCAGACTCCAACTCGCTGGCTCCGGCTATCAAGAAGGCAAATGACGCAAATATCCCGGTTATCCTGGTAAACGACACCATGTCGCAGGCGGCACTGGATGAGGCAGGTGCTCACGTTGAGACCTATGTCGGCATCGACCAGTACGAGGCTGCATCTCTGGCAGGCAAGTACGCTGCTGAGAACATCAAGGATGCAAAGATCCTCTACCTCGAGGGTATTGCAGGTGTAGACGCACTGACGCAGCGTCTGGAGGGCTTTAAGGATCAGTGCGGCAGCTTCAAGGTCGTTGCATCCCAGACCGCAAAGTGCGACCGCAACGAAGCGTTCAACGTTATGCAGAACGTGCTGTCCTCAAACCCGGAAGTAAACGCTGTTTGGGCTGTAAACGCTGAGATGGGTCAGGGCGCTATCCAGGCGATTGAGCAGGGCGGTTTCTCCGGCAAGGTACAGGTATTTGACTTCGACGCATCTCCGGACGACATCGAGGCGATCAAGGCTGGCACGCTGACCGGCACCGTAGCCCAGTATCCGAACCTGCAGGCTGAGAGCGCAATCCAGGCTTGCCTGGACGTTCTGGACGGCAAGACTCTGGAAGACCACATTGTAACCCCGGCAGCTCTCGTAACCAAAGACAACGTAGACAAGTTTGAGGCTGGCGAAGATATCACTGCACAGTAATTTGTGTTGGGCTTATGGGCGGCGGAACGCCGCCCATCCCATGAAAAGGAGCAATATACCATGAAATTTGATCGTTCTGCGTGCATCGAACCGATGTACAGCGAAATCCCGTTCCTTGACCGCTTTCAGGCGGCAAAGGACGATGGCTTTGAATATGTAGAGTTCTGGAGCTGGACCGACAAGGATCTGGATGCTGTCAAGGCAGCGGCAGAGAAGGCGGGTATCGGCATTTCCGGTTTCAACGGCGATGCGGATTATTCGCTGATTGACCCGACCCACAAGGAAAAATATCTGGAATTTCTCAAGCAGTCAGTCGCAGCGGCACGCAAGGTCGGCGCCAAGAGCGTTACCATTCACTCGAATGCACTCGGTGACGGCGGCATTGTGGTCAACCACTACACCGACCTGTCCGACACGGTAAAGCTGTGCTCAATGTACGATATGCTGCTCGAATGCGCCAAGATCGCCGAGGAAAGCGGCATTGACATGAACCTCGAGCCGCTCAACATCACCACCGACCATGTCGGCAACTATCTGGCGCATACGCAGATGGCGGCGGAGATGACGCGCCTGATCGCCTCGCCGCGCCTCAAGGTGCTGTACGATGTATACCATATGCAGCTGAATGAAGGCTCGTTGTGTGACACTATCGCAAAGTACGCTGACCAGTTCGGTCACATCCATGTAGCGGACGTTCCGGGCCGCCATGAGCCGGGTACGGGCGAAATCAATTACACCAAGGTGTTCGACCAGCTCGCCGAGTCCGGCTACACCGGCAGAGTCGGCTTCGAGCTGTTCCCCAAGACCACGACTGCTGAGGCGGTCAAGGCTATCATGACTTACTAAGTCATAATCATTCGCTTTTCCAATCTATCTTATTATAAAAAGGAGTAATCACTATGTTGAAAGTTGGTATTATCGGTGTAGGCTCTATGGGCACCCAGCATTTCCTGCGCCTGATGAACAAGATCCACGGCGCTACCGTTACTGCAGTTTCCGACATCAACGAGGCTCATGCCAAGGAAGTTATTGCGCCGTATCCGACCGTCCGTTTCATCGCGGACCCGATCACTCTGATCAACGATCCGGAAGTTGACGCTGTCGTTATCGTTTCCATCGACTCCACCCACGAGGAATACTGCCTTGAGGCTATCAAGTGCGGCAAGTACATCTTCTGCGAGAAGCCGCTGTCCGCATCTGCTGAGGGCGCAAAGAAGGTCGTTGACGCGGAGATCGCAGGCGGCAAGCGCCTGATCCAGATGGGCTTCAACCGCCGTTTTGACCCGGCTTACGAGGAACTGAAGGCTCTGGTCGTATCCGGCAAGCTGGGCGCACCGCTGGTTGCACACTGCGCACACCGCAACGCAAACTATCCGGCACAGTATGATGACGTTGTTGCCGTTACCGGCACCGCTATCCACGAGATCGACACCATGGCATGGCTGGTCGGCGACTACTTCACCAAGGCACAGGTTATTTTCCCGAAGTGCTCCCGTCACTCCAAGAACGAGAACCTGCACGATCCGCAGATCGTCATGCTGACCACTTCCTCCGGCATGGTCATCAGCTGTGAGATCTGGGTAAACTGCCAGTACGCTTACGACATCCGCTGCGAGGTTCTCTGCGAGGATGGCACCGCAACCCTGCCGCGTCCCTCCCGCGTGGACGTTTGCACCAACCAGACCCATTACAAGGGCATGACGACCGACGGCCTGGGCTACTTTGCCGAGGCATATGACCGCGAATTTCAGGCATGGGCTGACGCTTGCAACGCAGGCACCTACTGCAAGGCTGCTGCCTCTGCTTGGGATGGCTACTGCGCAGCTGTTACCACGGATTCCTGCCTGAAGAGCCAGAAGTCCGGTGCTATCGAGGCTGTTCCGCTGACCGACCGTCCGGATTTTTATATCGACTAAGGTTTCCTTTCTGATATTTCTTTATTTTCTCTATAGCGCGCTCCCCATCTTCACTCTGCAAGATGGGGAGCTTTGCCATAAACCACGGCATGGGTCGTATGTACGAGCCGGCGGAGGCCGCTGACCTGATGGCGTTTCGTGCGGGCGGTAGAGCGGATTATATTACCGGCGTTACCGTTACTATCGCCGGCGGCAAGACGTTGATTTGACGACAGAACAGAAATTCAATATATATGCCCAATGTCCGCCTTCGCGGCATCGCTCATTTCATCAATCATGCGGTGAGGGACCACAAAAACGAAAGGCGCCGCAAGGCAGGAAAGAGCAGCGCCTTTTATAGTTTGATACATCAGATGTTCTTAAGGCAACACCGCACAATTAAAGCCGCGGTGCTTTGCGGAAATTTTGTGCCCTGACTTTGTTACAATTTCACGGTAATACATCAAGTATTACCGCAAAACTGTGCCTCGTCAGTACGCAAAATTTACTCGCAAATCACTCTTGTTCAATTATGCGGTATTGCCTTAAAACTCCAGACTGTCTGCGTTTAGGAGAAAATACTTCATGCCCATGATAACGAAGCCTTCATCGTTGCGCCACGGTTTGCGGGCGCCGTTTACGATGACGATTTTCTTGAACGAGTCCGGGATATGGCGGAGCGAGTTGAATTCCTGCGCCTGCTTTTCCTCCGAGGTGAGGTCGTAGGCAACCTGGATATAATATCGCTGACTCGCCTGATTGACGACGAAATCGACTTCGAGCTGCTTGCGCAGGCGTTTGCCGCTGCTGTCCCTGCCGAACGCTTCCACGATGCCCACATCGACATGATAACCGCGAATGCACAGCTCATTATATACGATGTTCTCCATGATGTGAGTCGGCTCCTGCTGACGGAAATTCAGCCGGGCGTTGCGCAGACCGAGGTCGGTGAAGTAATATTTGAGATTGGCACCGATATACTTGCGCCCTTTGATGTCATAGCGCTGCGCCTTCTCGATCAGAAAAGCATCTGCCAGAAAATCAATGTGCTGTGAAATGGTCTTGTTGGTGTAGCTCATCTGGCGCTCGCTTGCAAAGGTGTTCGCGATTTTAGACGGGTTGGTCGGCGCGCCGATCGCAGACGCCAGAACGTCAACCAGAATGTTGATCTCCGCATCGTTCTGAATGCGGTTGCGCTCGATTACATCCTTCAGATAGACGTTAGCAAAGATGTTTTTCAGATAGTCTGCCTTCTGGCGTTCGTTCTGAAAATTTACGATCTGCGGCAGACCGCCGTAGAGCATATATTCGTCCCAGGCATCGTCAAAGTCGCCGTCCCAGACCGAATAGAACTCTGCAAATGACAGCGGATGAATGCGTATCTCGTCACCGCGGCCGCGAAATTCGGTCACGATGTCGCTGGAAAGAAACTTGGAGTTGCTGCCGGTCACATAGACGTCGATATTGCTCATGCGCAGCAAGCTGTTCAGAACTTCCTCAAACCGGGGCATGAACTGCACTTCATCGAGCAGAAGATAATACGGCCCGTCGCCGCGCATGGCATCCGTGATATAGCGGAAGCATACCTTGGGGTCGCGCAGCTCCTCGTTCTCGATGCCGTCCAAAGCGATCTCGATAATATGATCCTCCGGAACGCCGCTTTCAAGCAGATACCGCTTGAATATGGTGAACAGCAGATAGGATTTTCCGCAGCGCCGTATGCCGGTGACGATCTTGATCATGCCGTTGTCCCTGCGCTCGATCAGTTGGTTCAGATATGCCTCTCGCTGGATCTCCATGCAATCACTCCTAATTTTTGTGCCATGCACGTTTTTTAGTAATATCATTGTAGCATATCAGCTTTGACCGCGCAATCGGTGCAGTCCTATTTTCTGCGGCACAGAACAGATTTATGTATCGCGCCTATTCGCCGAAAGGACGGAAATCGAAGGTCGATCCACGAGTGCTGTTCAAGGTA
This sequence comes from Butyricicoccus sp. AF18-9LB, assembly GCF_027684505.1. Taxonomy (NCBI): domain Bacteria; kingdom Bacillati; phylum Bacillota; class Clostridia; order Eubacteriales; family Butyricicoccaceae; genus Butyricicoccus; species Butyricicoccus sp. AF18-9LB. The sequence goes on along the minus strand of NZ_JAQCWA010000036.1, from coordinate 628 downwards.
ATGGTGTACGGATATCAATGTGGGATCTATTCCAGCCGGAAGAAGCGTGCCGGTATCGAATAGACTGTGTGCGGCTGATGCCAAGCTGTGCGGAAAGCACTTCTTCGGTAAGCTGTTCGCCCGGCTTGAGTTCTCCGGTCAGAATTGCCTCGCGCAGCATCTGATAGGCTTTATCCGAAAAAGACTCCCTTTTCTTGAGTGCCTGTAAAGCCATTCTACTACTCCTTTGCTTAATTCAATGTATAAGAATACATTTAGAATCGTCAAGTATAATATATGCCAAAATAGAAATGCATCGCAGTCTAACGTTATAGCGTTATAACGTTATGACGTTATAACTTTGTAACTTTTCAACGTTATAACTGTATAAAATAAAAATCCTAAGACACCCGGAATAAAATGCTCCGGACATCTTAGGACTTTTCATTTTAAAATATCCTGCGTATCGCCCCATCCAAACGGCTGATCGAGGAAATGCCGGTCGGCTGTGAGCAGCCGCAGATGATGAGGAGACCGTTTGCGCGGCATGGATCAAGCGCCGCGAATATATCCCAAGCAGTAATTTTTAGTCTGAGAAGTTCAAAATCCGGCTTCCTTGCGAAAATCAAAACGCAGGTTTCTCGCATTC
>NZ_JAQCWA010000035.1:0-19943 GCF_027684505.1 Butyricicoccus sp. AF18-9LB | reverse complement strand
GAAAAGCTGGAGATAACTTCAAAGGCTTACCTATCGCTATTCCCTTCGGATCTGGCTACCTACGGCAAGGATGCGAAGGCTCTTCTGAAGGAGCTGCAGTCTCAGAACGAGCGCATGTTCCTGATCACCTTTCTCATCATGAACACCGGCAAGACGGAGCAGGAGCTTGAAAACAATGTGTTTCAGGCCAGCTCCATCGCCCAGAAGCACAACTGCAACCTGAGAAGGCTGGACTTCCAGCAGGAGCAGGGCCTGATGAGCAGCCTCCCTCTTGCGAATAACCTGATCGAGATCCAGCGGGCGCTGACCACCAGCTCCACGGCAATCTTCATCCCCTTTACCACGCAGGAGCTGTTCCAGAACGGCGATGAAGCCTTGTATTACGGGCTGAATGCTCTCTCCAACAATCTGATTATGGTAGACCGAAAGAAGCTGAAGAACCCGAACGGGCTGATCCTCGGCACACCCGGTTCCGGCAAGTCCTTCTCTGCAAAACGTGAGATCACCAACGCCTTTCTGGTCACCGATGATGATGTCATCATCTGCGATCCCGAGGCGGAGTATACCCCGCTGGTCAACTGCCTGGAAGGTCAGGTCATTAAGATCCGCCCGACTAGCACCCACTATATCAACCCCATGGATATCAATAAGTCCTACTCTGAGGATGACAATCCTCTGGCGCTGAAGGCTGATTTCATTCTTTCTCTTTGCGAGCTGATCGTCGGCGGCAAGGAGGGCCTGCAGCCCATTGAAAAGACTGTCATCGACCGTTGTGTGCATCAGATCTATCAGCACTACTTTGAGGATCCGAAGCCGGAAAATATGCCGCTGCTGGAAGATCTCTACCATGCGCTTCTGCAGCAGGAGGAAAAGGAAGCGCACCGTGTGGCAACGGCGCTTGAGATCTACGTGAAGGGCTCTCTGAACCTGTTCAATCACAGGACCAATGTGGACATCAACAACCGTTTTGTCTGCTATGACATCAAGGAGCTTGGCAAGCAGCTGAAGAAGATTGGCATGCTCATCGTACAGGACCAGGTGTGGGGCCGCGTGACGGCCAACCGCAGCGCAGGTAAGACCACTCGCTACTATATGGATGAGTTTCACCTTCTGCTGAAGGAGGAGCAGACCGCCGCCTACTCCGTGGAGATCTGGAAGCGCTTCCGTAAATGGGGCGGCATTCCCACCGGCATCACGCAGAACGTCAAAGACCTGCTGTCCAGCCGCGAGGTGGAGAACATCTTTGAGAACTCTGATTTCGTGTATATGCTGAATCAGGCTGCCGGTGACCGCCAGATCCTGGCGCAGCAGCTGAACATTTCCCCTCACCAGCTCTCTTATGTGACCCATTCCGGTGAGGGCGAAGGCCTGCTGTTCTACGGGAATGTCATCCTTCCGTTCGTGGATCACTTCCCGACTGATTTGGCGCTTTATAAAATAATGACGACCAAATTATCCGACATTTCGGAGACGAAGGAGGCGTGATATGACAAGGAAGGCAACCAGACTGCGCTTCACGAAAGAGGAGCTTGCCAGTCCGAAGGTCAGGCAGGCCGCCGCCAAAGCCGAAAAAGCAGCAGACAGGGCAAACCGTGCCGCCGAAAAAGCGCCGAAAAGACGCAGGCTCAAGCTGAAAGCAGACAAAACCGCTGAGCGCAAAGTGCATCTTACCTTCGAAAAGCAGGAGATCCCTGCCGGTGAACTGACCGGCAGGGGCCGCCGCTTCACCCGCTCGATGGCTCGCTCTGCGGCGGCTGTCGTTTCCGACACCGTTCACAGACAGATTGCTGCGGACAACCAGGATGAAAACACGGCCGTGCAGGCGGCGGACACCTCAGCACAAGTGACTGAACTCAGCGCCCATGCCGTCGAGCATAGCATTTACAGCAGGAAGCTGAAAGCATACCGGAAGGCAGAGCATCTGCAAAACAAATCCGATGCCGCGAACGTCGAGGCGCTCTATCAGGAACGCATGGCGGAGCATCCGGAGGAGTTCTCCAATCCACTCTCCCGATGGCAGCAGAAAAAGGCGATCCGCAAGGAATACGCCGCCGCCAAAAGAGCCGAGGCGACTGCAGCAAATGCAGGTTCTGCAGCCAAAGAAGGCACTGCGGGCATCAAGTCGATTGGACAGAAGCTCACAGATTTCAAGGATAAGCTCTTTGAGCAGGCGGCAAAGCATCCGCAGCTCTTTCTCGCCGTCGGAGCCGTGATGCTCCTTTTCACGATGGTGTCCTCTGCCCTTTCCTCCTGCTCTGCGTTTTTGCCAGGCAGTTCGAGCGCTGTCGTTGCGACCACCTTCACCGCAAAGGACAGAGATATTATCGGCGCAAACGATGACTACAAAGCGCTCGAAGCTGCTCTTCAGAAAAAGATCGACAACATCGAATCGACCTGTTCCGGATACGATCAATATAACTACTATCTCGATGAGATCGGTCATGACCCCTATCAGCTGACCGCCTATCTGACGGTTCTGTTCGAGGATTACAGCCGAAGCGAGGTGCAGTCCACCCTGCAAACGCTCTTTGATCTGCAATATGAGCTGAAAATCGAGAAGGTGGTATCCCGAAAGCGGAAAATTCTCAATATCACGCTCGTGAACAAAAATCTCGGGCATGTCATCACCGAGTCCGGCGGCATGAACGAGGATCAGTCCGAGCGCTACGCCATTCTGCTGCAGACAAAGGGCAACAAAGACTATCTCTTTGCCGACGATCCCTATGTTTCGGCAGGCAGTGACTATCTGAAATACGATATTCCCGGCGAGGCGCTGACCGACCAGCGCTTTGCCAACATGATCCGTGAAGCAGAGAAATATCTCGGCTATCCGTATGTCTGGGGCGGCTCTTCCCCATCGACCAGCTTTGACTGCTCCGGCTTTGTCTGCTATGTCATTGACCACTGCGGCAACGGCTGGAATGTAGGGCGCACGACCGCCGAAGGGCTCAGAAACTACTGCAAAATCATCCGGCCGAGTGATGCACGGCCCGGCGATCTGATTTTCTTCCAGAAAACCTATAACACCTCGGGTGCAAGCCACGTTGGCATTTATGTCGGCAACGGCATGATGATTCACTGCGGCAACCCGATTTCCTACGCATCCGTCAACACGTCCTACTGGCAGGAGCATTTCTACTGCTATGGGCGAATTCCAACCTGACAGGAGGTTTCAGACATGACAAAACTCGAAAGGATTGGCGCTGATTTGAAGCGTGCCCGCGAAAAGCAGGCCGAATGGAATCAGCGCGTAAAGGATCTGGAGAACCGCTACCGCGAGGAGGAGAACGGTGTCATCCATTCCATGGTGCACGCTGCCAATCTGACGCCGGAGCAGCTCGCCCAGATCATCTCACTGGCCGCCCAGGGGACTGTCGGTGTTTATCCGCAGCAGAACAGCGTATCGGACTATGACAAGGAGGAAACCGAAAATGAATATTAAGCGAATGACGGCAGGTCTTATGGCTGGCTTTCTGATGACAGGCGTACTTCCTGCGACCTGCTTTGCCGCCGACACCGAAACTGCCGCAAAGCAGACTGCACCGGTTACGGAAAACACAGAGGCCGCTTCGGATGCCACTTCGGATGCAGCGCAGGCCGAGCAGGAAAAGCTGCCTTACGAGGTGGATGTCGATGAGAACGGCAGACTCACCTTCTCCTTCGGTGACTGGAAATGGTCTGCCGAGGATGCCGGGCAGGACAGAACCGACGGCACGGTCAGCGATGCCGTGAACAGCTATCTGAACCTTCGCTCCGGCTCCGGCATGGAGTACGAGGTGATCGGTCACCTGCTTCCCGGAGAGAAGGTGCAGGTGGTCAGCAAGGACGGTGACTGGTATCAGGTCGTTGTTCCCGAGCGGACCGGCTATGTCTATAAAGATTATGTAGGCATGCTCAAAAAGGAGCAGGAAAGCGGAACGGTCGATGAGGAATTTCTCTCCATGATGCTTTACCTCATGATGAACAGCATCAATCAGACCGGCACTTCGCTCACGCCCGAGGGCAATCTGACACTGGTCGATGATATTGGGTCTTCCTCCGGTTCCGGTCAGCAGTTCATTACCCTTGTCACGAAATCTGGCAACTACTTCTATCTCATTATTGACCGCAACGACAAGGGCGAGGAGAACGTACATCTTCTGAACATGGTGGATGAGGCAGACCTTTTCGCCTTGATGGACGAAGAGCAGGTAAAGTCCTTCCAGACGGCGCAGGATGCCGCCAATGCCGAGAAGGAGGAGCCTGCAGCAGCGCCTCAGGCACCCTCTGAAACAGAGGAGCCCGAGCAGCAGGAACCTCCAAAGGCAGAAAAGAAGGCCGCTCCCGTGCTGCCGGTCATCGGTGTGTTCATCATCCTGATCGCCTGCGGCGGTGGATATTTCATGATGCAGACCAAAAAGAAAAAGGCCGCTGAACAGCGACCTGATCCGGATGCGGATTATACCGATAAAGATGGGGACGAATACGTGCTTCCGGAGGAATACGAGGACGAATCTTATCCCGAGGACGATGCTGAATATATGCCCGAGCCAGAGGATATGGAGGAGTAAGGAAAAGATTAATTCCTGGGGCAGCCTTCGGGCTGCCTTTACATATAGAAGTAGTTTTTCAAAAACCGGTGTGATATAATTTGTAGCATAGACAAAGTGACAAATCGGGATTTACCTCTATTCAAACATACAAGCTCTTGACAATAAAGCTCCTATATAGTATGATTTTATAAACTACTATATAGGAGCTTTTGCATGAAAACAAATGGTGGATTTCTTGTTACCAAAATAAAACAGCTTGGTGACCGGATTTTTGAGAAGATTCTCAGCGAAAAAAATATCGATGCGTTCAATGGAGCCCAGGGGCGTATTCTTTATGTGCTGTGGCAGGAGGATGGAATCTCGATCAGGTCACTCTCGGTCAAATGCGGATTAGCGATAACATCTCTTACGACGATGCTGGAAAGAATGGAACATCAAGGACTGATAAGCCGTGTTCAGTCTGAAACGGACAAAAGGAAAACACTCCTGTTTCTGACTGAAAAAGCACATGCCTTAAAGGACGAATACGATTCTGTATCTGATAAAATGGGCAGTATTTACTACAAAGGTTTTTCGGAGGAAGAAATTACCCAGTTTGAGGAATACCTCGACCGCATCAGAAAGAATCTTGAGGAGTGGCAGAAATCATGAGTATTTGTATCAAAGATCAGATTCAAAACATGAATATCGTCATCGGATGTACAGTGGGGTGTACATATTGCTATGCCCGCAACAATGTAAAGCGCTGGCATATGATTGATGACTTTGCTGATCCTGAGTTCTTTCCGGGCAAGCTCAAGATGATGGAAAAGAAACGTCCGCAGAACTTTCTTCTTACCGGCATGAGCGATCTCTCCGGATGGAAGCCGGAATGGAGAGACGAGGTATTTGCAAAGATCCGTGAAAATCCACAGCATCAGTTCCTGTTTCTTACCAAGCGCCCCGATCTGCTGGATTTTGATACCGATCTGGAAAACGCATGGTTTGGCGTTACGGTGACGAGGAAAGCAGAACTGTGGCGTATCGACGCCCTTCGGAAAAACGTCAGAGCAAAGCATTACCATGTTACCTTTGAGCCGTTATTCGACGATCCCAGTACAGTTGACCTTTCCGGAATCAACTGGATCGTTGTCGGCACCATGACCGGGGTTCAGAGCAGGAAGGTTCATACGGAGCCGGAATGGGCATGGTCTCTGACAGACCAAGCACATGCGCTCGGCATTCCGGTGTTTATGAAGGAAGATCTTGTCCCTATCATAGGGGATGAAAATATGATTCAGGAAATGCCGGAGGAATTCAATAAAGTATTAGAGGTACAGAGATCATGGTAGAAGTAATCGATGGAATCCTCATTCGTGAGGTGGAAACAAAGAACATCATGACCAAGTCCAGTCTGCCGGTAGGCGGTTACTCGGTCAATCCCTATGTGGGCTGTACACATGCCTGCAAGTATTGCTATGCTTCTTTTATGAAGCGCTTTACCGGACACACGGAGGAATGGGGCACTTTCCTTGATGTGAAGCATTGGCCAGAAATTAAAAATCCGAAGAAATATGCCGGACAGCGGGTGGTCGTCGGTTCTGTGACGGATGGCTACAATCCACAGGAGGAGCAATTCGGGAATACCAGAAAACTTCTGGAGCAGTTGATTGGCAGTGACGCAGATATTCTGATCTGCACAAAGTCTGATCTTGTGGTAAGGGATATTGATCTGCTGAAGAAGCTTGGACGGGTGACCGTTTCATGGTCGATCAACACACTGGATGAAAATTTCAAGAACGATATGGACTCTGCTTCGAGCATTGAACGGCGTATCGCTGCTATGAAGCAGGTATATGACGCAGGAATCCGTACAGTCTGTTTCGTATCTCCGGTATTCCCCGGCATCACGGATTTTGAAGCCATCTTTGAGCGGGTAAAGGATCAGTGCGATCTGTTCTGGCTCGAAAATCTCAATCTTCGGGGCGGTTTCAAGAAGACAATTATGGATTATATCGCCGGAAAACATCCTGATCTTGTACCGCTTTACGATGAGATCTATAACAAGCATAACCGCAGCTACTTTGAAGCACTTGAAGTAAAAGCTGAGGAAATGGCTAAGAAGTATGATTGTCCCTTTGTGGATAATGAAATGCCTTATGGCAGAGTCCCGCAGGGACATCCGGTGATCGTAGATTATTTCTATCATGAGGAAATCCGAGGGACAGAAAATACCGGAAAAAGAAATCGTTAAACAGAAATTTTGTAAGAACTTTGAACGAGGGAGACTCCTTGTCCGAAGGGCAAGAAGGTGCAACCGAGAAGATTTAGAACAATTCCAGTTTACAGACCTAAAACAGAATACCGTTCCTTACATAGCAGTCATGCACTTCGGTGCCTGGCTGCTGTTTTTTTGCGAAAGGAGAAAGATTACGTTGATGTTTGAAAAGAAAGAAGCCCTTTATCTGGTGGATCACGAATCCTACCTGCACCTGAAGGAAACGGTCACGCAGACGGGGTTTGCGTATGAGACCTTCGATAAAGCTACCGGTGCTGCCCAGCACACTGGTCTGATCACCTATGAGGAAATGCTGGAAAACCCGATCCGCAATCCCCTCGCCTGTGCCAGAGTGATGGCGCTTCAGGAGATCGGGCTCAAAGGTGAAGCAGTTTCCGAAGTTGCACTTCGCACGCTGGAGCAGATCAAGGAAGCCAGACGCGCCTATCGAAAAGAGCATCCGGAGGATACTCACGATCACAGCATCCGTTTTATCACCAGCGACTACAACGAGCTGTTCCGTATCCCGGACGGCGGCAAGGTGCAGATCGACTATGCAGGCAGGCACTTTGTTTCTCCCTGCGTGTATATTGATGATTACCACACCAGAATTGCCGGCCGGGTCTATCACATCTGCGAGTTCGCTGAGATGATGGAGCGCGGCGGCGGCACAGTCGCTCCCGAACCGGAAATTACGGCGAATCAGGCCGCCTGGCAGATTGGGCACCGCGAATATCTCTCCATTCAGTCCACCGAAACCGGCTGGGACTACTCTGTTTATGACCGGCAGTTCAGCGAAATTGACGGCGGCGATATTGATTTGAAGCACATCACCGTTCAGCAGTGCAGAGATATGCTCCTGCAGGATCTCGGCTGGCAGGGCAGGAGCTTCGTTCCGATGGATTACGAAATGGTTGAGGAGCGTGCTGCCGATGTCGCAGAGGAAAAGCTGAATTCCCTGCTGGAACGAATTCATGCGGAGCGAAAGGAAATCGCAAACAGACCGCACAGCGATGCCCGTTCCGCTCCTAAAAAGAAAAACCGGGAGGTATGTTTATGAGCGCAGATCCGAAAAGCTATCCCTCGCAACTTGAGAAGGTAAAGGCCATTACGGACCAGCTGGAGGCAGGTATTCAGTCCCTTTTCGAGAGCGAAAAATTCAAGCAGTATCTGAAAACGCTTTCCAAGTTCCATAATTATTCGCTGAATAACACCCTGCTGATTGCCATGCAGAAGCCGGATGCCACGCTTGTTGCCGGATACACCACCTGGAAAAGGCAGTTCGGGCGTCAGGTACGCAAAGGGGCAAACGGCATCCGTATTCTCGCCCCTGCGCCCTATAAGAAGAAAATAGAGGTCGACAAGACCGATACGGCTACCGGCAGAATCGTGAAAAATCCGGACGGAACCAATGCGAAGGAAACGCAGGAGGTTCTTATGCCTGCGTTCAAGGTGGTCAATGTTTTCGATGTCAGCCAGACAGACGGAAAGCCGCTGCCGACAATCGGTGTCAATGAACTGACCGGCGATGTCGCGCAGTACGACCTGTTTTTCGATGCATTAACGCGCGCCTGCCCTGTGCCCATTGAATTTGAACAGATTGAGAACGGCGCCAGAGGATACTTTCACGTCGTCGAAAATCGCATCGCTATTCAGGAGGGCATGAGTCAGGTGCAGACTGTCAAGACCGCAATTCACGAGATGGCGCATCAAAGGATTCATTCCATCGGCTCGTCCGCAAAAGCAAATCCGTCAGAAACGCGGCTTACACGAAACCACAAGGAGGTCGAAGCGGAGTCTGTTGCCTTTACCGTCTGTCAGCACTACGGAATTGATACCGGCGATTACAGCTTCGCCTATGTCGCAGGCTGGTCGCACGGCAAAGAACTGCCCGAACTCAGGGCATCACTGGATAAAATCCGCACGACCGCTTCGGAGATGATTACCGAAATCGACTCTCACCTTGCAGACCTGCACCGGGAATATGTCTGGGCGCATCTGACGGCGGCGGATGTGAAGCATATCGAGTGCATCAGGTCCGAATACATGCCCTTATCCCGTATGGCAGAGCACACCTTTTCCTGTGAGATTGCCGGTGAAGCAATGACGCTGAAGCTCCATTTATCGCAGCACGATGACGGTGAAGGCTTTACCATCCATTCCGAGGGAAAGGACATCTGGGAGGCTATGCCGGAAAGTGAGCTGCGCCGACTGGAGCCTGTTCTGATCTCGGCGGCAGAGCTGCATTACTGGACTTCTGAGGTCGAGCAGGCCGAAACGATACAGGCTGTCAAGGACGTTGCCTGCCGATTTATAGAGGACGAAACGCTTGGCCTGTCGCGGGAACAGTGTCAGCGGTTCTGGACTGTTATCAATCAGAAAGAAGCGGAGTTTGCGCCGCCCTCTGCCCTCGCTGATTTGCAGGCGAAAAAGGCCAAAGCCGAAAAGGAAAAGCCGTCAAAACATGCTCGGAACAAACAGAAGATGCAGGAGGAAGCACGGTAACATCTGCGCTTCTTCCCTGCTGTTTACCACCATACAATCAACAGGAGGTGCTCCATGCAGCCGAGAAACAAATGGGTTCACTTTGTCATGTCGCAGGATGAACTGGACCGAATGCATCAGAAAATGCAGGAGGTCGGGATACAAAACAAAAGCGCCTATCTCCGCAAAATGGCACTGGACGGCTACTGTGTGAATCTGGAACTGGAGGACGTCAAGAAAATGGTCTCGCTGCTGCGCTATTGCAGCAACAATCTCAATCAGTACGCAAAACGCGCCAACGCGACCAACTCCATTTATGCAGATGATATTCAGGATTTGCAGAACCGGCTGGAGGAAATCTGGCTGTCTGCGAAAGAAATTCTGGCAAGACTGGCGGTGATTCAGTAGTGTTACTGTTGTGAAAAGTGCTTGAAGCGCCGCTTCTATCTGCTGAATGCGAATTAAATTATGAACAAACTGTAAACGCTCTGAAAGAAGCGCTACATTTTATGTGACGAGATATATATAGTATATATGAGGATTTTGAAGAGTCACTTAGACAATTTTGTATTCTCATATTACACAATTATCAATAAAACGAAAGGACAACTGTAATGGATAGCGAAATGTTAGCGCTTTACAAAGAAGCAAACCGTAAATGAAACGAAAAGGAGCATTTGATGCGCAATGTGCTCCGCTACAAGGATGCTCCCCGGGCATCTATCGGAGAGTCGGATCACCGTTCGCTTTTTGCAGTCGGTTTGACTGATGACTTGATGGACTGGAAAATTGTTTCGCTGGATTTTGGCAGCAGCTCCAGTTATTACGCATACATTTGCAACGAAGATACAGCGATTGGCGCACATTATCGTCTGGTTGGCGAGTTGACGTCTGAAATCCGTATTTTCGATGACGTTCTTGGCGAGAGTATGTTTGCGGCGAAAGCAAACAAAATTCGTATCTGGCGCGCAGGAGCATTTGGCTGCATCATCCAATTGCTGGGTCGTGATGTTTATGTAAAACAGGCCCTCTGGTAATAACCTGACTGCGGCTGACTCCGTCTCCAAACACCATATTAGGCATTAAATTATTTGCAAGGCGGCAGCGGTATAGTCCGAGGCCGCCTTTTTGGCGGATGATAGGGCTTAGCAAACGGGCTTGGCAAATTGGAAATCAATAAAATTCATGCGTTGTAAAAACTGCGGTTGAATTTTACAGCAGATTGGGATATACTATCATTTTTCGTATAGGCCAGCTTCTCATCATTATAATAAAGAAACGGTACTTTTTCGCCGTGCTGCTCTACGCCGTGCGGAGTAGTGTAAAACCGCTCCTCCTGCTCCGAAAAGTGCTTGATCCAGCCGTCCTTGAAATGCGTAACATTTGTCAGCTTGATATTATCTGTTTCTCCCGACTGCATGCCTATCTTTTCTCCAAAAGTGCGGTGCATGTTCTCCTTGAACACCGACTGAAAAGCGTGCATCTTGTCGCCTTCAATTGTATTGGTCAATTCGCGAACCGCCGGACAATCGTTGAGCACATTGCAGATTTCGTGTATCTCCCGCAGAAGCTGCTGCGGATCACTGACAGGACCGCCGAGAACCTTTGCAAATTCCGCTCTGGTATCCCCTGCCGCAGCACTTGCTACCGCTGCCAGCGGCATCAGCAGGCTGACCGGAGAAATGCAAGCAGACTCTTTTGCATGGTTTTGCAGAAAAGCAGACGCAAGGTTAAATGAAAAGCCAGAATAGGTGTTCATACAATTTCCTCCCGAAATAGATAATCAGATGTGGTGTACCACGTTTTAGGACACCATTTATGTTTTCTGATTACAGTATACCTTCGGGCATGGACATACTCTGTCCATCTTTTATTTTCTTTGCCGCAGTTGAAGACTGCTGTATGTATATCTAACAGCTTGTTTTATTTTTCTGCCCGCACATCTTCTTAAAAAAACCTGAAGCAGACATCCTCCCAAAACAAACAGCATTCCGATGATGGCGTAGGATTCGATTGGCTCTCCGAGTGTCATATAAGAAATCACCATGGCAACTACAGGCGTCAAATAGGCAAGATTGGACAGAAATCCAACCTCTGACATCTGAAGTGCCGCTCCCCATGCAAAGATCGCCAAAGCGTCTATAAATACACTCAGCCACAGCATTCCTGCCCATTCAACGCCAGACATGGGCGCAATATCGCCGTTCACCAGCAAGATCGATGCAGAGCAGACCGCCGTTACCGTAAAATATACCGCTGTGCAGAGAAGCTGGTCTATCCCCTTTTTCTTGTTCAGCACATTGAACACACCGTAACATACCGCGCCGGCAATGCACAGCAGAATGCCCCGCATATTCGTCAGTTCTATGCCGCTGCCTTTAGTTGAAATGACTGCGACGCCTGTAAAGGAAAGCAGAACCGCAGCCCATTCTGCTGCTTTGATCTTTTCGTGCAAAATGATTGCGGCGCAAACGGTCGCAACAATCGGCCAGAGATAATTGATAACACAGGCGTCCGTTGATGGCAGCAGCCGCAGACTCGCATAGCAGAAGGCGGAATACAGGAAATTCCTGAGGAAGCCCAGTCCGATTAGCTGCCATATGTCAGAACCTGTTAATGTGTGAAAAAGGCGGATGCGTCCGCTGGCAAAAAGGTAAATGTAAAGACACCCTGCAGCAATCAGGGAGCTGATGAAAAGCACCTGCATATTAGAAATACTTGTCAATGTCAGTTTTGTGACTGCTGGCAGAGTTCCCCAGCAAAAAATGATCAGGAAGAACTGGGGATCGTCGATCATACGCTTCCCTATACGCAGGAAGAGCTATCTGTGTGTCTGAATCTGCATCGCACTACGGTTGCCCGGATACTTGCGGGCTTTGCGAAAAAAGGGCTTGTCCGGCTGGGATATCGGAAGATACAGGTCACAGATATGATTGGACTGAGAAATGAATTGCGATAGAGGTCTGATCAGAGTACAGCCCGCCGTTTTCAATCTGTACCCCGGGTTCGTTTCATTGTAAACTAATTCGTGATTGCAGCAGCCTCCGCCTTGCTTTGTAATCCTGTGATAACGGATAAAACAGGCGAATATGTGAAAATCCCCTGCCGAGAAATATTCTCAGCAGGGGATTCGTGTCTTTACGGCCATAGTGCTTTAATTTTGAATTGCTTCGTTATCAGCGATGACCATTCGACAGAGTATTTTTTGCACAATTATGCACTGTCAAAGACAAATTTAATTGTCCTTGAGCACCTGACCGTTGAGATGCGTCTCCTCAAACAACACCGTCTGCAGTTCGCGTTTTTCAATAGCAGTCCTATCATTTCTCCTTTCTACGCAGCTTCAATATTTCCCAGATTATGTCATATGTTTTTAGTTCCTCTGCGTGTTCTTTTTTTAATTCACTTTCATCAAACTGCGCCCACCTTTCGCTTTGTTCTTTAAGGAACTGTTCGTATTCTTCCTTGCCGAATTCTTCAATCCATTTAGGAGAACCAACCTCAGGCCGATCAAAACTTTCATCACTGTAATCGTCTTCATTGTTGTACTCGCCAACCATATCGCTGCACGTCAGCTCATCCGCTACACTGACTACATATTCCAGAAGCAGACGGTCTAACAGCGGCTGCTGTTGTTTTAGAACGCGAATCATGTTACGTTTCCACATAGGCAACCAGGTGATAAGCCTAATCATCTTGTGATCTGCATATCCACCGCTTACTCCGTTGACCGGAACAACCCTGTATTGGCTGTTTAGGCGCTCAAATTCCAAGAACGCAAACAGGTACCGCGTGATACCTGGCAGGATCTCTTTATCTGCAATAATTTTATCATACGCGAAATGGCGAAACGGATTTTCCTTTGATTGCCGCAGTACCTCGATTGCTTCATCCGACAGGCCTAACGCTATGCTGATATCGCGATTGTCTGTACCTTTAGCGTCCGATAATCCGATCAGATAGTCGGCAGAAACACCACATTTCTCGGCTATTTGTTTGAGGTGATCTGCCTTGGGTAAGCGCGTCCCTGCCAAATATCCGCCCATTGTAGCACGTGCAACACCAACTTTGCGTGCAAAACGATCAATGGTTAAGTCACCTTTTACCGCATTGAGCCTTTCCTGAAAAATGGGGAGCTCTTTCTTTTTATCTTCGTTTTTAGTCATTTCGTTACTCCTAACAATTATTTGTAATACGTTGAATAAACTATCATTTATGTGCTGTACTTTGCTTATATCTGCTGCTATAATGCTACTACAAGCTGCAAGTGATGTCAAATATTATTACGCAGTTCCATCCGTTTGTTCATAATTGTAGATAAATACAGAAAGAGGTAATACTAATGAAAACAGCAAGAATGCGCTACATTTCCCAGGCAGTATCCGAGATCCACCAGCTCGACCCAAACAGCCCCGTCAGCGCACGGCTGATCAAGCGCCTTGTCAATCAGGGAATCATCCCGTCCGTCCCCGTAGGCAACGGTAACCGCCGCCTCATCAACTTCGACGCATTGCTCGAGTATCTCGAGAACCCACAGCCCCCGGCAACAGACGTAAATAACAATACCGTTCACGGCATTCGTCGTATCGAAGAAAGGAAGTGATCATATGGCACGAGCATACATCCAGCTGTACTACTCTTACACGGAGCAGCTCCAACTGTTACCCCCTGAGCAGTGTGGCAAGCTCACTATCGCTCTGCTGAATTACGCACAGACCGGCGTCATTCCTGATTTCCCCGCAGATTCCGCAGTGTTTATGCTGTTCTCTTCCATCAGGAGTCAGATTGATCGTGACTACACCCACTACGAAGCGAAGTGTAAGAAGAATAGCGATAATGCTAATCAGCGTTGGCATGGTAACGAAGCAAACGCATCCGACAATATGCGAACGGATGCGAACTATGCCAAGGAGAAAGAGAACGAAAAGAACAATAAGAAGGAGAAGAATAAGGAGAACGAGACGGAACTCGAAAACGCTTTCTCCACATTCTGGGAGGCATACCCCAAGAAGGCCTGTCGGCCTCGTGCCCGTGAAGTGTTCGCCGAGCTGAACCCTGATGCAGACACCCTGACCGCAATACTGTCTGCCCTCGAATGGCAGAAGCATACCCCAGCGTTTTCGGAAGACGGGCTAAAGTATTGCCCTTCGCCAGCGAAGTACCTCCAGGACTGCCGCTGGTTGGATGAACCCCCTGTGCAGGCCTCTAACAACAATGCGGCACCGTTCTTTTCGCTGGAGTTCGATGCAAACGGAAACGAGGTAGCTATTGATGATTAAAAACCGTTTCACAATCGAGAAAATGGTTCTTGGAACCTGTATCGAAAACCCACGTGCCTGGAAGTTTCTTTTTCAACATTTGAGCGAGGAAAACTTCACCGATGTTAAAAACCGTGCAATTATCCATGCTGCACACGCTCTGATCGATGAAGGAAAATGCCCTGAGAGACACGCTTTTCTGGCACCCGCAGTAGGTGTTGATGACAAGTACCTCGACAAATTAGTCGTATTTGCTTGCGATCACACGCAATTTGTAGAATGCATAAACATGCTAAAAAACATCCCGGAAGGGCAGCTCCAGATTGACGAAAACATCCAGCAGCGAGCAGACCAAAACCCCATTCCCCAAAAAAGCAGTTCAGCTGTCACACCAGTCAACACCCCGAGCTCAACGGAACAGTGCCAGTTAATTGAGGGAGCCACAGCAATTGATGGCTTCTTCCAACAGCTGAAAGAGCAGCCCATCCCGCCCGTTGCGACCGGCATCACCGCTCTTGACAATCTTCTCGGAGGCGGCATGATTAACGGCGGCCTTTATATTCTGGCCGCTAACACCGGCTGTGGAAAGACTGCACTTGCTTTGCAAATTGCAGATGCCGTCGCAAACGAGGACAGAAGTGTTCTTTTTATCAGTCTTGAGATGGACGAATACCAACTGACAGCTCGCCGTCTCGCCCGAGCTGCAAAAGTCTCCGCAAACCACCTGATTATGCACGATCTCTCAGAGATGGAGTATGTACATATCAAGCAGCAGCTCCCAATGTTGAAGCAAAAACGCTTAGTCTTTAATCGCCCGGGTGCATTCACCGTCAGCGACATTCAGGCTCTGGCTGGCCAGGTCCAAAACCTCCGGTTGGTTATCATCGACTATCTCGGCCTTCTGCGGTCAGAACCGTACTGCGGGAATCGGTACGAGGCAACTACAGCTATTTCAAATGCCCTAAAGGCTCTCGCTCGATTACTCGGTGTACCCATCCTATGTTTGGCCCAGCTTAACCGCGCCAATGCACAGCGTCTGAACAAGCATCCGATCTTGGCCGACTTGCGCGACTCTGGCTCAATCGAACAGGATGCAGATGGTGTTCTGCTTTTGTATCGACCTGATATGTATGCTTCTTGCCCTATCCCTACCAATAAGAAAGTAGCAGCAAGAGTAGAATGCAACCTGGCCAAGCACCGTCACGGCGCAACGGGCAAGACAACGCTTGCGTTCAAACTCCCTACTGGTGAATTTTTCACCCCACAGACAAGAGAGAAATTACATGAGCCTAACTGAAATCAAGGCCAGCATCGATCCCGCATGTACTAAGAGTCCCCGCCTCGGGGACTCTCCTCTCTATCTTTATGCAGCCATGCTCACGAGAAAATTTTCACAGTCTTATGCCAGCCGTTGCAGCTATCGCAGTATTTCCCCACCTGCGCCTGCCAGCATTATCGTGGACAGCCCCTGCCGTAATGACATTGCCTTTCATCGTTTTCCTCTCACAGATGTCTTCGAGCCCATTTCATACTCTGGGGGGAACCGTGTCTATTTTTGTATCAACAAAGGAATCAGATGAAATATTTTTCAAAAATTCCACAATTTATACTTGACATTTTCGCCAAAATAAGGTATATTATATATAGAACAATTGTTCGCCTCTAGCAAATGTAATTTCCCTGTCGCGAAGAGAAATTACGGTTGGCGAGTACATCCGCCTTTCCCCACACTCGTGGGGCGTGATCCTTTTTTTGAGGATCCTATTCTTTTCCCCACACTCGTGGGGCATGTTCCTTCCTTTGAGGATCCTATTCTTTTCCCCACACTCGTGGGGGTGATCCGAAAAAGGCCGTCATAACAATGAACAGCGCTAACAACGAAGCAATGCGAAATTAACGCACAAGGGCCGCAAAGACACGAAACCCTGCCGAGAAATATTCTCAGCAGGGTTTCGTGTTTTTCGTATATTTTGATAATCTCCGCTATCATAGAATCACGATACAAAGCGGAGGTTGTTACAATAAAAAATTCATAACAGATGAACGCACAGCACTTACTTACGAGCTGCTTGAAGATTATTATCTCGTCACCGGTGATGAAGAACCAGAGCTGGAACCAATCGGTATCTATGGTCTGCGCCATCGACGCTATCTTCGTCAGAATAAACGCTACTTGTATCAGTATCTGTTCAAGGCCGGCAAGTTGGACGCGCATTAGCGTGAGATTGACCATGCCGCCAACGAGATGTTCGCTCAGCTTACCAAACAGATGGCGGCAGCCGAGGGTATCACTGAAGCGCTCAAAGCAGCCGACCAGATGGAATGGGTACGCCGTATGAAAGGTATTCAGAACCGCGCCGGAGAAATCGTTGAATCCGAACTGATTTATAACTAAACAAAACCCAGAGTACAGGCCAAAACGGCAGTTTGTACTCTGGGTTCTATTTATTCGGAAATAGTGCGGTATCGGTCTAACAAGCAACGGATTTGATGGGGCATATCCAGCTTAACAGAGAAAAATCCCTATGACCCTTATTTTATCATTTGTCTGCGTACAATCTCCAAAGGAAAGTCACGATCTGCGCTCTGGTGCAGCTGCTGTCGGGGCTGAACGCAGTTGCCGTCGTACCGGTGGTCACACTTTCCTTGACCGCCCAGAGCACTGCATCGGCATAGTAGGCGTCAGCGGAAACATCCGCAAACGGTTTCGCGCTGTCTGCCGTCGAGGACTTCTGCGAGCGCCACAGGAAGGTGACGGCCTGCGCACGGGTGCAGATACCGTCCGGTGCAAAATGGCTTGCGTCCAACACCCTTGTCAGATGCCCGTCCTCATAGCAAGAGTCAGCAGGCACATCGACAAAAGCAGAGCTGCTCTTCACTTCGCCGAACGCAGCGGAAACAGAAACCTTGCCGCTCGGCATTACGAAAGCGTACTTGCCGTTGCCCTTGTCAGTGAGAACGATCTCCTTGCCGTCCTTGTCGGTGACGGTCAGCCTGCTCAGCTCATAGCCCTGATCAGGGGTAAGTAACATTCAGGGTGACGGTCGCGCCCTTGACAGCACTAGACTTGTCAGCGGTCAGCTTGCCGTTCATCGGAGCCGTTACGGATACCGGATAACTGCTGACGGACGAGCCGCCGGAGCTGTGATGACCGGAGGACGGCTTATCCTTCACAAGGATAATATAGGGGAGAGAAGCTGCTTGCAGTCACTCCTACCACGCCGTACGCTGCGTCTTTGACCGTGCTGTTTGCAACTTCGGTCGAGCCATTGCTGTCCAGCACATGCAGCACGCGAACGTCTTTGCCAGTGAGATTCCGACCGGTGGTCAGCGTGAATACGATCGGTATGTTCGTTTTCTTGATCGGTGCACTTTCCACCCTGCCGATTTCCAAATTGGAGGCATCCTTCGCAACGGTGTTCAGCGTAACGCTCGGTTCCCACTTCTGCGGCTGCTCACTGGAGTCGAATGCCTCGCCGATAAGAGTTTTCAGTTCATCTTCGGTCGGGGTGCTCTGAAGCACTGCGGAAACGGTCAGATTGGCGTCAATATCCGATGCGCCCTTGTTCAGCAGCGCGTGCAGTTCGTTTGCCTTGCCGATGTTATCGCTGACCGATGCGTCGTTTGTTACAACGTTCTTCAGCATGTCACGAATATCATTGCCCAGTGTGTCCTTACTTGTGGCAACAGCCACATGTGCGGCAACGCCCACATTGACGGCTACGGCTACATCGACCTTTACATCAACGTCAACATCCTGCTTGCCGGGGTTCTCCGTTTCGGACGGGTCTTTGCTCCAATTCTCGACCGCCGGCCACTGGGCGGTAAGGGTCATATTGCCGGTGACATTGAATTCCTGACCGGCGTAGTAGACCAGCGCAGGGTCAGAGTTTTCCACCTTTCAGCCAGTGAACACAAACCCAGCCTTTGTGGGCGCAGCAGGTGCATTTCGCTTGCCATAATCCACAGTGGAAGTTTGCGAATCCTCGCCGTTGACAATCGTCAAGGTGTAAGTAAGCTTTTCGAATTCGGCGGTTACGGTGTGATCTTGAGAATAATCACTGGTGTCAAAAGTGACTTTATTGATTACACCTTTGCTCTCGCCATCTACCTTGACATCTGTAAGGCAACACCGCGCAATGCCATAAAAAAAACGGAGAGCAACCAACCCGTAAACAGCTGGAAACTCTCCTGAATTTGCTCGAAAGGCAAAAACAAATCAAGCCGTCAGACCGGGTCTGTCAGCGAGGATCAGATTTGCCAATGTGAGCAGGATATTCACTTTTGCAGTTTGTTTTTGCACACCCCTGTATCGTGTCTTTCGGTATCGAAACTGGAGCTTCAAAACCGCAAAGACATGTTCGACTTTGGCACGAACCGAAGATTTCTCATGCTCGCGCCGCTTGATCTGTGCCTGAGAACGGGCAGAGTTATTTTTACTCTGACTAGGACAACGATTGATTTTGTAACGTATTTTCTTTCCGGCCGTATTTTTCTTTCTGGCTTCGGGACGCTTTTCTGCTCCAAGATATCCGCTGTCACCGTAGACTTGTTCTTCCTCACCGGTGAGAAGATCGGCAGTAACACAGACATCATGCACATTGGCAGCAGTCACCTGCACTGTGTGGACAAGTCCGCTTTCAGAATCCACACCGATGTGTGCTTTATACCAAAATGCCAGACATTTCCTTTTTTCGCAGAATGTGCTTCCGAATCACGCTCTTTTTTCTGATTCTTCGTTGAAGAGGGTGCCTCAATGAATGTAGAATCCACAATTGTTCCGCGTTTCAGAATCATGCCGCACTGCGTAAGAAGTTCCACGACCTGTGCAAACAATTCCTGTTGAATGCCGTTTTTCAGAAGAATATTCCGAAATCTGCCCAGCGTATCTCCATCCGGCACCTGATTACTGGACTCTACCCCGCAGAAATCCGAAAAATCCCGGCTGTCAATTACTTCGGCGACCGTTGCCATATCCGACAGGTTGTACAGATTCTGCACCAGATAGATTCGAAGCATCCGTTCTAGATCGTAGGGCTTATTTCCGCGCTCTCCTTTGTAATAGTACGTTCGGATCAGACTGATCCATTCTCCCCACGGTACGATTCGGTCGATCTCTGCTAAACATTCTCGTTTCTTTGTCCGCACCTGTGTCAGCTCATCGCTCAGGGCCGACAGCCTCATTTGTTTGTTCATGGCTCTATTATGGCACGTTTGCCACGGATTTGCATTATGCGGTAGTGCCTTAATTTTATGGCCTGCATCGGGTGTAATGATAATATCTGTGGAATACTGTAGATCTTCTTTCAGCGGTAATCACTTCTATATGTATTGATTTCGCTATCCTCTCCTGACGGACACATAAGTTGCCCTACGGGCGGCAAATCCGCCTCTCCATCCTCCGCAAAGAGG
>NZ_JAQCWA010000034.1:0-20117 GCF_027684505.1 Butyricicoccus sp. AF18-9LB | reverse complement strand
GCTTTGAGGTATCAGGCAAGGGCAGCGTCCTCCTTTCCCGGCATCAGCACATAAATCCTGTTTGGTTCTCCAACTCCCTGACGCACCCGCATGATAAGTCCGGCGATTTCCAGTTCATTCAAAGAACGCTTGACCGTCATGGGGCTGCGGGACAAGACTGCGGCAATGGCTGTAACAGGGAAGCAGACAAACAGGATTCCGTTCTCGTCCTCCTGCCCTTTGGATAGCATAGCGTCCAGCATCCGGCAATACATGACCTTTGCGGTGCTGCTGACTGGAAATCCTGTCAACGCTCTGGGGAATGGCATACAGGGCGGCAATGGTGTGTCTATCGTCATAAATTCAAAATTCATTCTGTGTGTTCCTCCTTTTTCTTTGCTCGTTTGGATAAATAACGGGGGCAGTCAATCACAACCGCCCGGAAGCTCTGCTTGCACCCATGCTGGCATTTCCGGCATAATTCGTTGTAAGTGACACGCCCCCGGTCATTGAGGTAAAAGGAAAGCTCATGCTTCCTCTTTTTGCTCATTCTCGACATATTGTATTTCCTCCCGTTTTAGTGTATGGTTTCGGGGCGATTTTCGGCAAAATTACGGTCATAGAGCCGATTAAAATCTCCCGAAGTATCAGCGATAGGGTAGACTATCCCCCTATCAGATTGTCGTGTTTCGGTATCATTTCGGTGTCAGTTCGCCAGTTCTCCCCGGTGTCGTTCCTCCCCTGAATCTCACAGCGGCGTATCGCTCCCTTTGGTACGCTCGTTTCGGTCAGGGTTCCTCCACATCCCTGCCAAAAGTCATGGCGCTACATCGCCGGGGAAGCATATCCCACACAGGCTGGTCATTCGATTGGAATAATCCATCGATGAACTACCTGTATCATAGAACATTTTTGTGCCCTGTGCCGTATGTCCACAAAGTAGGAATTAGGGGTAAAAATCAGAAATTTCCACGATTGCGGAAAGTGTGATATAATCCAGATAAGCGGCAGCAATGAAACCATTGGAAAGGAGCGTGCGCCCATGAAAGGAGCAACAAGCATACAGGAACGCCTTTGGGAACTCCGCAAGGACAAAGGCTTAAATCTGGAAGAACTATCAAAGCTGACAGGCATTTCCAAATCAGCTCTTGGAAGTTATGAAAAAGAGGATTTTAAGGAAATCAATCATGGCAACCTTATCACGCTGGCAGACTTCTATGGGGTCTCTGTTGATTATCTACTGTGCCGGATAGAGAACAGGGAGCAGATCAACACACCATTGACGGAGTTGCATTTGAATGATGAGATGGTGGCACTGCTGAAAAGCGGTCGGATTAACAACCGTCTGCTCTGTGAGCTTGCTACACATAAAGATTTTATCAAGTTTCTTGCAGACATTGAGATTTATGTGGACGGGATTGCTACCATGCAGATTCAAAACCTCAATGCACTTGTCGATACCGTCCGGCATGAAATCATTGAACGGTATCGCCCAGGCGAAGATGACCCGCATTTGAAAGTGCTGCAAGCCGCCCATATCAGTGATGATGAGTATTTCAGTCACATGGTTCTGGATGACCTCAACCTGATTATCCGGGATATTCGGGAAGCCCACAAAAAGGACAGCGAGAGTGCGCCCCAGACCACCGTTGCTGATGAACTGAAAGAAAATCTGGAAGCAGTCAAAAATTTCAAGGGCAGTCGGGATGAAAAGCTGGTTGTCCTTTACTGTAAACAGCTCGGTATCAACTATAAAAATCTGTCAGACGAAGAATTTCGCTGGCTGATTCGGATTCTCAAAAAATCAAAGAAAATGGGAACGCCTATCAGCCAGAGGAAAAAACGGTAAAAAAAACCGCTGTTGCATGGTTGGGGTGCCTTCCATGTAGCAGCGGTTCTTGCTGTGGTTATTATTTCATTCGTTTTCTTAATATCCGGCGATAATTTGTTTCTCCCTTTGGTGCGTCCTGTATAATTTCCAACACACCATCTTCAAGCATTTTATCAATGCGATTAGAAATCCATACATCACTAATTCCAAGTTGATATTTTCCTAAAACATTACCTATAACAATAGCCATTTTGAATTGCTCTGGCTGTTCCGCAATTTCACGAAGAATGAAACTATCATATATATCTTCTGAAACACTTTGCAATTTACCATTTAGCATTGCACGCAAAGGTGCATTTTCATTTTGAAGTTGATTCCATTTCATAGCACAAGCTGAAAGAAATACAGGCTTAGCTTTTTCTTGTAGAGTTATATATTTTCCCCATTCGCCAGGAGAAACCTCACCCCATGCTATTTTGGATGTCATAGTATTTTCTTTTCCATATTCCCAGGCAGGTAACTTAACCAAATAAATTGTTGTCTGACAGTTTAATGGTCGAAGTTGTTTCATAAGCCAGTACATACCGCAAAGTTCATCCGGATTATAGCTATACCAAATACGAACTTCTTCCCCAGCTACATATCGTTCAATAACCGAAGACAATGTAGTTTTAATTTTCTGTATTTTTTCTTCAACCTGATAGTCTAAATCCTCTACAAACCAGACAGACAGCATTTTCTTGAGAACATTTTTCCGCTGTTCGCCAATTCCATTATCAGAAATATCTCCCACACTAAGAGCCATATCAAAACAATAAACATCACTGCTCTTGCCTCCCAATGGAATAGCATTCTCCCAAGCAATATGTTCTTGTTCCTGTGCTTGAATTTGTGCTTCTTTCATTTCATCTGAAGATGGAACACTCCCATCTTCGTGCCTCATAAAGACCGAAACTGCACTTCCTCTATACTTTCCCTTACCGTAAGTTTGGGCAATTTTCAAACTTCCACAGGCACTTTCACCAAATACAATTTCAATCATCTTATATGCCTCCGATTTAATTACTCCCGTATGAATAAATTATATCATGCAAAACAATTTCTTCTGCCCGGTTGTGAATGTTATTACAACGCTGCACCCATTCCATTTGTTGAGTTCGCTTCAATTCCTCTGTCACGCCCTCGGTGGCTTTCATCTGCTCCATGATAGTGTCTAACCGTTCCTGTGCCTGTTCGTTCAGGTCTGCAAGATATGTCCACAATTCTCCGGTCAGTATCAATGTATTCAATCTGGCTGGGTGGACTTCCCTTAAATATTCCCGGTGCATCCGTCCGTACTTTCCGATAGGGCGGTGTTCCTCCGGCAGTTTCAAGTCCGGGATGTAGTAATCTCCGACAAGGATATAATCAATTCCGTTTTCCGTTATTCTTGGTTTCAATTCTCTCATGTTCCTTACCTCCTGTGGAAGCAGGCTCGTCTGGTACTAACTCAATCACATCGGTAATCTCACAATTCAGCGTTTCGCAGATACGGGCTAATGTATCCATGCTGATGTGCTTTCCCTCTTTGCTCATGTTGGCAATCATATTTGTTGTCATACCAGCAGCAAGCCTTAAATCCTCTTTCCTCATATCACGCTCTAACAGTGTGTGCCAGAGTGGTTTATAGCTGATGT
The DNA here is from genome assembly GCF_027684505.1 of Butyricicoccus sp. AF18-9LB. Classification (NCBI taxonomy): domain Bacteria; kingdom Bacillati; phylum Bacillota; class Clostridia; order Eubacteriales; family Butyricicoccaceae; genus Butyricicoccus; species Butyricicoccus sp. AF18-9LB. Next base: position 16,631 of record NZ_JAQCWA010000034.1, on the reverse strand, counting down.
GCATATTGTTTTCCTGCCTTTCTATCCATACCACCGGGGCGGCTGCCCCGGCAGGAGCTTTTCTCTTATTATAGCACCAATCTTGTGAAATCACAATTTATTCTTGTATCCTGCCGCTGATACCGTCTGGATTGGTTTTCCTTTCTTTTTTGTTCCCTTTAATTAGCCATGAACTGCTTAATGCCCTGGGATTTTGCAGATGTGTGATAAAGAAGTAATAGAAGTGTAAAAAATTTTGCCGTTCCTATCCGGCACTTGCGCATTGTGTCGGATAGGTCGGGCGGTTATTCGGGCAAGTCCACCTTGCCAACAAAAGAATAATAAATCTCAATGTCCTGTCTGCGGGTCTTGTTTTCGTCATAGCTGCACTCATGCACAACGATTTTCTCTACAAACTCCCGCAGCAGAGTAGGGGTAAGTTCTTCAAAGCTGGTATGCCGCCGGACAACATTCATAAACTTTTCAGCGTTCACGGTGGCTTCCTGCGCTTTGGAAAGCTCCGCTTGGAGAGCGGCAACTCTTTCTTTCAGTTCTTTCTGCTCGGCTTCATAGTCTGCCGACAGTTCTGTGAAACGCTCGTCCGATATGCGCCCGGTCACGCTGTCCTCATACAGCCGCTTGAAGATAGCGGATAACTCGGCTATGCGTTTCTCGGCGGCTTCCAGCTCCTTTTTCTTGGCGGCGTTCCTGCGCTTGCCCCCGTCCTCGTTCTGCTCAATCAAGAGCTTCATAAACCGGGCTTCATGCTTTGCCGCATAGCTGGTCACTTTCCGCAGATTGGAGAGTACCCCGGCAGTCAAAAGGTCTGTACGGATAAAGTGCGCCGTACAGTCATGGGTACGCTTCTTGTAGCTGCCGCAGATATAACAGTCCTGCTTGCGCTTGTCCGTCTGGTATCGCTGCTGATACATCACGCTGCCGCAGTCGGCACAGAACAGTATGCCAGAGAACAAGCCCACTTCATCATAGCGGTTTGGGCGTTTACGCTGTTTGCGTAATTCCTGCACCCGTTCCCATGTCTGGGTGTCTATGATAGGCTCATGGTGGTTCTCAAAGACCGCCTGCTTATCCTCGTCATTGTAAATGATTTTGCTGCACTTGTAGGATTGCGTGGTAGTCTTGAAGTTTACCAGACAGCCCGTGTATTCCCGGTTTTCAAGGATATGCACAACGGTATTGGTCGCCCACTTGCACTCATAGCCGGGGTGGTAACGGTGGGTGTGTCCCGTCCTGCGGTATTCCAGCGTCCCCGGCGTGGGGATTTGCTGCTCCGTGAGCATACGGGCTATCTTGGTCGGACCGTTCCCGGCAAGGCAGAGATTGTATATCTGCCTGACTACGGGTGCGGCTTCCTCGTCAATGATGAAATTTTCGTCCTCGTCCATGAGGTAGCCATACACGGGCTTGCTCGTGATCGGCTTGCCGCTCATGCCTTTTGAGCGTTTTACCGCCCGTATTTTCTTACTCGTATCTCTCACCAGCCATTCGTTAAAAATATTCCGCAGAGGGGCAAAATCATTGTCGCCCTGTGCACTGTCCACTCCGTCGTTGATAGCGATGAAGCGGACGCCTTTCTGTGGGAAAATCATTTCCGTGTACATTCCCACTTGCAGGTAGTTTCGCCCTAACCTCGACATATCCTTTACGATAACTGTCCCGACTTTCCCGGCTTCAATGTCCGCAAGCATGGCTTGAAAACCGGGTCTTTGAAATAATGAGGTGTGATAGCGATAGCGGCAAAAAGCTAATAAAATCAATGGTTTTGCGGACAGCGGATAGACAGGGAATGTGTTAAAAACTGAATACGCACACAAACGGCGTTACCTTAACCCCTTTGGGGGAGAAAGTAACGCCGTTTTTTTATGCCCGCAGGAAAGGAGGTGCAGCCGGAATGTATTTCACAAAGGGCAAGCAGCGGGCGTTTGAATTGCTCATGCAGCAGAAGCCGGGATTTGACCGCTATCAATCCGGTTGTGCCGGAGATGATGAAGATTGCGGCACTTGCCGTTTCTACCGCCCCGGGTGGAAATATGAGTTTTGCGTTTTCAAAGAGTGTCCCTATTGCCCCGGCAAAAGGACGCGGAAAACGCACGCCAGCATGGACAAATAGACGGGCAAAAGCCCTTGTGCCATGCGGCTTTGCAGACGCGAAAACGGCAAAGGGCATATTGCAATACCAAAACAGCCGAAAACGGCTTTCTAATTGTCCACGCATACCAAGAGAGGAAGTGAGGAAATATGGCAGTTTTCAGAGTGGAGCGAAATACGGGATATACCGTTATGAGCAACCACCACTTGCGAAACAAGGAATTGTCCTTAAAGGCAAAGGGCTTGTTGTCGCAAATGCTTTCGCTGCCCGAAGATTGGGATTATACCCTTGCGGGCTTATCCCATATCAACCGGGAGAAGATCGACGCAATCCGCGAAGCGGTCAAAGAACTTGAAAAAGCCGGATATATCGTCCGCAGCCGGGAACGCGACGAGAAAGGACGTTTGCGCGGTGCGGATTATGTCATATACGAGCAGCCGCAGCCCAAAGAGCCGGAAGCAGCTACCAGCAGCGAACAGCCGCCTACATCGGATTTACCTACATTGGAAAATCCAACATTGGATAATCCAACGTTGGAAAAACCTACGTTGGAAAAACCTACGTTGGAAAATCCAACGCAATTAAATAAAGATATATCAAGTAAAGAACAATCAATTACTGATTTATCAAGTACCCATTCCATTCCTTTCCATTCCCTAAATCCCTTGCCTTATGAGCAGGACGAAGCGGCTACGCCGCCGGAAAGGAAAAGAACGGAAGCGAAAACAAACAGCGCAATAGAGATTTATCGGGAAATCATCAAAGACAACATCGACTATGACATTCTCATTCAAGACCCCAAAATGGATAAAGACCGTTTGGACGAGATTGTAGAAATCATGCTGGAAACCGTCTGCACAGCCCGAAAGACAATCCGTATCGCCGGGGACGACTACCCCGCCGAACTTGTCAAATCAAAGTTTATGAAGCTGAATAGCAGCCACGTTGAGTTTGTTTTGGACTGCATGAGGGAGAACACAACCAAAATCCGCAACATCAAGCAGTATCTAAAAGCGGTGCTGTTCAACGCACCGAGTACCATTGACAGCTACTATACCGCCCTTGTCAATCACGACTTTTACGGCAGCAAATGAGCATAGCCGCAGTTTACCGGGAAAGGAGTTGATACCTTGCAGGAGGAAGTAACCCAAAAAACGATTGCCCTATCCGTCAATGTGGGAAAAGGCGCGGCAAGGCTTACCGAACAGGCGTTGCAGAAAGCAATCAAGAAGTTTTTGGAGCAGAAAAGCAAAGCCCCGCATGGGAAACAGACCATGCGGCAGCTTATGAAGCAAAATGCGGGTGTTTCCAACATCGAGATCACCGACAGCAATATCAAAGCCTTTGAGAGTACCGCGAAGAAGTACAACATAGATTTTTCGCTGAAAAAGGTTAAGGGCGAACAGACCCGTTACCTTGTGTTTTTCAAAGGCAGGGACGCGGACGTTATGACCGCAGCGTTTCAAGAGTTTTCCGCAAAGAAGCTGAACAGGGATAAAAAGCCCTCTATCCGCAAAGCCCTTGCCGCAGCAAAGGACAAGGCGAAGCAGCTTAACGCCGCCCGCGACAAGGTAAAGAAAATAGACAGGGGGCGCGAGATATGAAGCAGATGAACTACAAAAAGTTGATAATCCCGAATATCCCCTATGTGTTCTTTGTCTATCTCTTTGATAAGGTGGGACAGGCGGTGCGGCTTGCCCCCGGCGCGGATATTTCCGAAAAGATACTCAATATCACACAGGGATTTTCCGAAGCGTTTTCAAATGCCTTGCCGAGCGTTCACCCGTTGGATTTGCTTATCGGCATTGTCGGCGCGGTGGTTATCCGTCTGATTGTCTATGTCAAAGGGAAAAACGCAAAGAAATACCGCAAGGGCGCAGAATACGGCAGCGCACGTTGGGGCAACGCCGAAGATATAAAGCCCTACATCGACCCGGATTTTCAGAACAACATCATTTTGACGCAGACCGAACGCCTTACCATGAACAGCCGCCCGAAGCAGCCGAAATATGCGAGAAATAAAAACGTCGTGGTGATCGGCGGCAGCGGCAGCGGCAAGACAAGGTTTTTCGTAAAGCCTAATTTAATGCAGCTTCATTCTTCCTACGTCTTGACCGACCCAAAAGGCACCGTCTTAATCGAGTGCGGAAAGCTCTTGCAGCGCGGCGGCTACAAGATAAAAGTGCTGAATACGATAAACTTCAAGAAATCCATGCGATATAACCCCTTTGTGTATATCCGCAGCGAAAAGGACGTGTTAAAGGTTGTCAATACCCTTATTGTCAATACCAAAGGCGAGGGAGAAAAAAGCGCGGAAGATTTTTGGGTGAAAGCCGAGAGATTATTATATTGCGCGTTGATCGGCTACATTTGGTATGAAGCCCCCGCCGAGGAAATGAACTTTACAACGCTGCTTGAACTTATCAATGCAAGCGAAGCACGCGAGGACGACGAGGAATACCAAAGCCCCGTTGATCTGCTCTTTGCCGATTTAGAAGAACGCAGCCCCGACCATTTCGCGGTGAAGCAATATAAAAAATACAAATTGGCGGCGGGTGTTGTATGCTCTAAAAGACTTCTTAATCAAGCGGTTGGGAAGTCTCTTAGAACACACAACCTAAAACCGAAGAAAGGAGCGCAAGTTATGAGAAAAAACGAGAAAATCACTGCTCTGTACGAACGACTGAGCCGTGATGACTTTGGCAAAGATGATGACCAACAGCGTGAGAGCAATTCCATTTCCAATCAAAAAGCTATGTTGGAGGAGTTCGCCGCACGGCAGGGCTTTACAAACATTGTCCATTTCACAGACGATGGCATTAGCGGCACCTGCTTTGACCGCCCCGGATTTTTGGCAATGATGAAAGAGGTTGAAGCCGGGAATGTGGAGTACCTGTGTATCAAGGACATGAGTCGCATGGGTCGTGACTATCTGAAAGTCGGTCAGATTATGGAAATCCTGCGTCAGCGTGACGTTCGCCTTATCGCCATCAATGACGGCGTGGACAGTGCCAGAGGGGACGATGATTTTACCCCTTTCCGCAACATTATGAACGAGTATTACGCCAGAGACACCAGCCGTAAAATCCGTTCCACTTTCCAGTCAAAAGGCAAGTCCGGCAAGCACCTCACAGGCACGGTCATTTACGGCTATCTCTGGAACGAAGCCAGAGACCAATGGTTGGTTGACCCCGAAGCCGCTGATGTGGTCAAGCGCATCTTTGCCATGACGATTGACGGCTACGGTCCGTATCAGATCGCCAGCAAACTGAAATCGGAAAAGGTGCTTATTCCGTCTGCTTACCTTGCCCAACACGGCGAGGGCGTGAACAAAAACAAGACTTTCAAAGATGTGTACGGCTGGGGTTCTTCCACCATCTGCAACATTCTTGAAAAGCGTGAATATCTGGGACACACCATCAATTTCAAGACCCGAAAGCACTTCAAGGACAAGAAAAGCCATTATGTCCCGGAGGACGAATGGACAATTTTCGAGAATACCCATGAGCCTATCATTGACCAGCAGACCTTTGACCTTGTGCAGAAAATCCGTGGGAATGTCAGACGCTACCCGGACGGCTGGGGCGAAGCAGCTCCCCTCACAGGCTTGCTTTATTGTGCCGATTGCGGCGGCAAGATGTATGTCCACCGTACCAACAACGGCAAGCGTATTTCTCAATATACCTGTTCCCAATACAGCAAAGTCCCAGTTGGAAAGCTCTGCACGACACAGCACCGTATCAATGAAGATGTGGTACTGTCCCTTGTCTCTGAAATGCTCAAAGCCATTGCCGAGTATGCGAAGCATGACCGAGCCGAGTTTGTCCGTGTGGTGCAGGAAGCGCAGTCCAGCCAGCAGACAGCAGAGGTTAAGAAACAGCGGATACGCCTTGCCACCGCAAAGCAGAGAGTGTCCGAGCTGGAAGTCCTGCTCTGTAAAATCTATGAGGACAACATTTTAGGAAAGCTGTCCGACAGCAGATACGCCACTCTGGACGCTCAATACGAAAAGGAACAGTCCGAGCTTACCGCCGAAATCTCTACTCTGGAAAAGGCTGTCAAGAGCTATGAGAAGCACGAAAAGGACGCTGATCGTTTTATCGCTCTGATTGACAAGTACGAGAACTTCGACAAGCTGACCATTGCCATGCTCAACGAGTTTATCGAGAAAATCCTTGTGCATGAGCGTGACCGCAAAGGCAGTATACAGACCACACAGGAGGTCGAGATTTACTTCAATTTTGTTGGGCGATTCGTTCCCCCGGCGTTTGGAGAAGTGGAGCTGACCCCGGAAGAATTAGAGGAAATCCGCAAGCGTGAGGAACGCAAGGACAGGCTTCATCAGAACTACTTGAAGCGGAAAGCCAGCGGAGCGCAGAAGCGATACGAGGACAAAATCAAGGGGAGAAAAAAGGCAGAAATCGAAGCCAAGAAAGCCGCCATTCGTGCGGAGGACATTGCAAAGGGAGTGTTCGTTCCCGTCAGCAGTTTACCGCAGAGAGAGCCGATGAAAGGAGTACAAACAGCATGAATATCACTTACACACAGAACGGTGATTATCTTATCCCGAACATCATTATCCGCAAGACAAAGCCCCTCGGACACTACGGCAGACTCCGCAAGGCGTATCTGGAAATGCACCGCCCGATACTGTTCAATGAGCTGGTGCTATCCGATAGGCTCTTTGAGCATTGCGCCGAGATTGACGAAGCGGCACAAAACCGAATGGAGCTGATCGTGCCGCAACTGGCAAAGCAGTACGGCGTGACCGAAAGGCTGAAAGCCGAAAACCAAATGGAATGGGTGCGGCAGATGAACGCTTGCAAGGCACAGGCAGAGGAGATTGTGAAAGCGGAATTGATTTACGATTGAGCGAGGAAGTCCGGGCAGAAAACTGTTCGGACTTTTCTCATATAGTCCAAAGTTGCGGTAGAAATGTTCACAAGTTTTATGGTATAATTTGAATACGAAAAGTGAGCAACAAATCGGAAGCTGAGGAGATAGACTATTGAGAACATATGAGAATAAAGACGAACTTAAAAACGAGATAAATAAAAGCTTTGCAAAATATATTTCAGAATTTAATGATATTCCGGAGCATTTAAAAGATAAGAGAATTGATGAGATCGATCGAACTCCGGCAGAAAATCTTGCTTATCAGGTTGGCTGGACAACTCTTGTTATTAAATGGGAATCAGACGAAAGAAAGGGTATTCCTGTCAAAACTCCTTCGGATAATTTTAAGTGGAATCAGCTTGGCGAATTATATCAATGGTTCACAGATACATATGCTCAGCTGTCACTGCAAGAATTGAAAGACAGATTGAATGAGAATATCAACTCTATTTATGCAATGATTGATTCTCTGAGTGATGAAGAATTATTTAAACCACATATGAGAAAATGGGCTGACGAAGCAACTAAAACAGCTGTCTGGGAAGTATACAAATTCATACATGTTAATACAGTTGCTCCGTTCGGAACCTTTAGAACCAAGATTAGAAAATGGAAAAAGATTGCACTATAACTTCCAGTTTGGCGAACTGATAAAATCCCTTTAGGAACTAAAGGGCGCACTTCTATACTCTCCTATCGAGAGTAGTGCGTCCTGCGGAGCTTCATTCCCGGTCAGCAGAAGAAAACTGCATGACCGAGAATGTTGCGTCACTTCGTTCCGTCAAGGTGGCTACACCCCCTTGCGCCGCTAATGCGGCTATCCCCTGTGGACTTGCCGTCCGCAAACAGCATAAAATGCTGTTCGCCGCCAGCAAGTTTGAAAAACTGAATACCGAAAAACTGACCGTTGACTGGTCGCACTATGCGAAAAGTTGACGGTCTTTTTTTATCCCCAAAATCAAAAAAGGAGGTCAATCCCAATGACAAAACCGAAAACCCTCGACCAGCTCCGAGCCGAAAAGGAACGAGCTGAGACGCAGCTTGCACAGGAACAGCACAAGCTGGAGCGTCTGGAGAACAGAAAGAAGTATCTGGAGAAAGGCGAACGCACCAAGCGCACCCACCGCCTTTGCAATCTGGGCGGCACGATTGAGAGCCTTGCCCCGGAGGTCAAAGATCTCACACGCACCGAAATGACAGAGCTGATGGAACACATCTTTTCCCTGTCCGAAGTCCAGCGAGCCGTCCGTCACATGGCGATTACCCATATCAGTCAAGCGAACAGAGAAAAGGAGTTGAAAGCCGATGGCACTATTTCATCTGAGCGTCACGCAGACTAAGCGAAGCGCAGGACAGTCCGCTATTGCTTCTGCCGCCTACCGTGCCGGGGAGCGATTGTATAGCGAGTATTACGGCGAATACAGCGACTACACCCGCAAGGGCGGCGTGATCTGCTCCGACATTCTCCTGCCGTCCCATGCACCGCCAGAATACGCAGACCGCCAGACCCTATGGAACGCCGTGGAAAAAGCCGAGCGTGGAAAGAACGCCCAGCTTGCATACAGCTTTGACATTGCCTTGCAGAATGAATTTTCCCTTGAGGAAAACATCGCTCTTGCAAGGCAATTTTTGTTGGAGAACTTTGTGAGCCGTGGCATGGTGGTTGACTTCGCCGTACACCAGCCAGACCGGGAGGACGGCGGCATACCAAACCCGCATTTTCATGTGCTTTGCCCTATCCGCCCCATCGATCAGAACGGCAAATGGGGACTAAAGCAACGCCGGGTGTATGAGCTGGACGAGGACGGCAACCGTATCCGAGACCAGAACGGCGAGTTTGTTTTCAACGCCGTTCCCACTACCGACTGGGGCAGTCCCGAAACGCTGGAATACTGGCGGCAGACATGGGCGGAGCTATGCAACGCCAAGTTTGCGGAAAAGGAGCTTGACGTTCGTATCGACCACCGAAGCTATGAGCGTCAGGGCGTGGAGCTTCTTCCCACCGTCCACGAGGGCGCAACCGTCCGGGCAATGGAGAAGAAAGGCATACGCACCGAAAAGGGCGAGTTCAACCGCTGGATCAAGGCAACCAATGCCGTTATCCGGGACATCAAGAAGAAAATCGCTCTCCTGTTCGATTGGATTGCCGAAGCAAAAGCAGAGCTTGCCAAGCCGCAGGCCCCCGACCTTGTTTCTCTGCTGAACGCCTATTACACCCAGCGCAGAGCCGGGGCGTATTCGCAGAAAGGCAAGGTCAGCAATCTAAAGGAGATGAACGAGACTTTCAATTATCTCCGGGCAAACGGCATTTACTCCCTTGAAGATTTGGAAAGCCGTGTCAGCGAACACAGTGCTGCCACAGAGAGCTTGAAGAAAACGCTGGACGAACAGACCGCCCGAATGAAAGCAATTAAGCAGCTCTATGACAGCTCCGCTGCTTTCCAGAGCTTGAAGCCTGTCTATGACGGCTTGCAGAAAATCAAGTTTGAGAAGCCCAGAGCCAAGTACAAGGCAGAGCATGAAGCGGAACTGAAACAGTTCTACGCCGCCAGACGCAAGCTGACCGGAGAGTTCCCGGACGGCAAGGTGGATATGAAAAAGCTGACCGAAGAGTATGACGAGCTGGAACTGGCGCACAACACCACCTACGGCGAGTTTAAGACCGTCAGAGACGATTTACACCGTCTTTGGAAGGTCAAGTCGTGTGTAGATACTGCCGCCCGATTTAACGAGCGTACAGAGGAACAAATGCTCCAAAATCGACCCCAAACACGACACAAAAAGGAGGATATGACACGATGAAAAAATACGACTGGAAGAACGAGTACAACCCCATCCGCAGAACGGCAAAACGCCTTTTGAGCGGAGAAGCTTTGACCGATGGCAGACCGCTTTCCGACCTGATCGAGCTGGACGAACACACCCGGAAATGCCTTGCCTTTGAAGCCACCCTCACCGACCGCCAGAATGATATGTTGCAGGAGCTGGGCTATCTGCCTGTTATCATGAGACAGTACGGCGAGGAATGTGCGAACTGCCCCTACACGCTGGACGAGCGTGAGCATGGCATTTGCAGACGATGCGCTGTTTTCAAGAAGTAAGGAGGACGCCCATGCAGTACACCCAAGCGCAGATTGACCGGGCAAACGCCGTCAGTCTGGAAGATTTTCTCCGCACACAGGGAGAGACGCTTATCAAAAGCGGACGGGAATACCGCTGGAAAGAACATGACAGCCTGACCGTCCGGGGAAACAAGTGGTTTCGCCACAGCCAGAGCAAGGGCGGCTATCCCATTGATTTCGTCATGGAGTTTTACGGCAAGTCCTTTCCCGAAGCTGTCCAGATGTTGACAGGCGAAAACGGCGAGGGACAGACCGAAGCCACCACAGCACCGCCCACAGCGTTCCACTTGCCCTTGCACAACAGAACAGCCGACAGAGCAATTCAATATCTTTGCGAAAGCCGAGGTCTCAACAAAACGCTTGTTGAGACTTTTCTTCTTTCCGGGGATATTTACGAGGACGCAAAGCGGCACAATGTTGTGTTTGTCGGCAGAGACCGAAGCGGTACGCCGAGATACGCCCATGTGCGAGGAACGGCAGACCCATTCAGACAGGACATTGCCGGGGCTGACAAGTCCTATCCGTTCCGCTATGAGGGAAACGGCAATCAGCTCTTTGTCTTTGAAGCACCGATTGACCTGTTATCATTCATCTGCCTTTATCCGCAGGACTGGCAGAAAAGAAATTATCTTGCCCTGGGCGGCGTTTCGGGCAAGGCTCTTGACCGTTTTCTTTCTGAACGCAAGGACACCCAAAAAGTGTTCCTCTGCCTTGACAGCGACACCGCAGGAAGCGAAGCCTGTACCCGACTGGCACAGTCCATTCCCAGCGAGATCGCCGTCATTCGCCTTGTCCCGGCAAGGAAAGACTGGAACGATGTTCTCCGTCGGCAAAAGGACATTCCGAGCCACAAATTCATAGCCGAAACAATCACGCTGCGAGAGCTGCCCACCGCCCAGCCTGTTCCCATGCTCCGCATGGCAGATGTGGAGCTGACGAGCGTGGAATGGCTATGGTTTCCCTATATCCCCTTTGGAAAGCTGACCATCATACAGGGCAACCCCGGCGAGGGCAAGACCTACTTTGCCATGCGTCTTGCGGCGGCTTGCACCAACCGAAAGCCCTTACCCGGTATGGAGACACTTGAGCCTTTCAATATCATCTATCAGACCGCCGAGGACGGTCTGGGCGATACCGTTAAGCCCCGGCTGATGGAAGCTGACGCAGACCTTGAACGAGTGCTTGTTATTGACGATAGAGACACGCCGCTGACCCTTGCTGATGAGCGCATCGCAAGAGCAATCCGAGAGAACAACGCAAGGCTGGTTATCATTGACCCGATGCAGGCGTTTCTGGGCGCAGATGTGGACATGAACCGGGCAAATGAAGTCCGTCCCATCTTCCGTAGTCTGGGAGACATTGCACAGGCTACCGGATGCGCTATCGTGCTGATCGGACACCTGAACAAAGCCGCAGGAACGCAAAGCACCTATCGGGGATTAGGGTCTATCGACATTACGGCGGCAGTCCGCAGTCTGCTTTTTATCGGCAAGCTGAAGGACAGCCCCACAACGAGGGTGCTTATCCATGAGAAAAGCTCCCTTGCGCCGCCCGGACAGTCCCTTGCCTTTTCTCTGGGAGACGAGAAAGGCTTTGAATGGATAGGAGCTTATGACATTACCGCTGACGAGCTTCTTGCCGGGACAGACACCGCCAAGACCGAGAGCAAGACCGCACAAGCGCAAATGCTCATTCTGGAACTGCTGGCAGATGGAAAGCGTATGCCAAGTGCAGAGCTGGAAAAGACGGTCAATGAGCGTGGGATTTCCTCACGCACCATGAGAACGGCAAAGAGCCGTATCGGGGACAGGCTTGTGACCGAGAAAGACGGCACAGTATGGGTCTGCTATCTCCGAGACTGACAACAGGAACACGGCAAGCGTGGCAAAGACGGCAAGGTTTTTATAGATACCTTAATGTTGCCGCCTTGCCTTGTTCCCTCATACCGACATCGCCCGATGATGAACAGTCACCGGGCATTTTTCATTTACAGGAGGATTTTGAATGAACAATACCGCAACCAACACCGCCCCTTGCCCGACTGTCAGAAAGCAGATCGGAAAGACAACCTATATCGTCCGTGTGCATTTCAGCCAGACCGCAAAAGAGACGATGGAGGACAAAATCAAGCGTCTGCTCCGTGAGGAAGTCCGCAAAATGTAACTTCTTTTTGAATTTGATGAAAAAGTCCTTGACTTTTCGTCTCTGGCAAAACGGCAAAGTCAATCCTTATTTCTTGCGGTGCGCGTCTTGCCCCTTTTGATATAGAGGAACTCCGGGAACTCATGTCCTATGATGAATTGGAACTTGATACATTGGGCGACAGGAAAACCGCGCTTTTCCTCATAATGAGCGATACCGACGACACCTTTAATTTTGTTATCGCTATTCTGCAATCGCAGCTTTTCAATTTGCTTTGTGATAAAGCGGACGACGAATACAACGGCAAATTGCCTATTCATGTCCGGTTTTTGCTTGATGAATTTGCCAACATCGGGCAGATACCCCGCTTTGATAAGTTAATTGCGACCATTCGCAGCAGGGAAATGTCCGCTTCTATCATTCTGCAATCGCAGAGCCAACTAAAAGCCATTTACAAGGACGCGGCAGAAATCATACTTGATAATGCCGACAGCACCTTGTTTTTGGGAGGACGTGGGAAAAATGCAAAGGATATTTCGGATAACTTGGGACGGGAAACAATCGACAGTTTCAATACTTCCGAAAATCGCGGCACGCAGGTTTCTCATGGACTTACTTATCAAAAATTAGGAAAGGAGCTGATGACACAGGACGAAATAGCAGTTATGGACGGTGGGAAATGTATTTTGCAGCTACGCGGTGTGCGTCCCTTTTTAAGCGACAAATACGACATCACGAAACACCCGAACTACAAATACCTTTCCGACTTCGACAAAAGAAACGCTTTTGACGTGGAACGGTATATGTCTACCCGTCCGGCAATCGTAAAGCCCGATGAAGCCTTTGACATATACGAAATAGATTTGTCCGACGAGGACGCAGCCGCCGAGGAATAACGGCGGCATTTTCATTTTCAACAACTTTTTTTGAGCCGCACAGCGGCAGAAAGCGAGGTTTATATGGAGTTTTTCAACAGCGCAGTTGGTGTATTGCAGACTTTGGTTATCGCGCTTGGCGCAGGTCTTGGCATTTGGGGTGCCATTAACCTCATGGAGGGTTACGGCAACGACAATCCGGGCGCAAAGAGCCAGGGCATGAAGCAGCTCATGGCGGGCGGCGGCGTCGCTTTGATCGGCGGCACCCTTGTTCCCCTGCTTTCTCAACTTTTTGGATAATGCCTAAAACAAATACCACCCGCCGCGCCCTCTCGGAAACGGGAGGGCGCGGGAAAGGAGGGATTAACTTTTGATATGGCAGATGATTGAAGATTGGTTTCGCGGCATTTTGACAGACGGGATTTTATCGAACCTTTCCGGCTTGTTTGACAGCGTAAATACAGAGGTTGGAGAAATCGCAACACAAGTCGGCACGACCCCCGCCGGGTGGAACGCGGGCATATTCAACATGATACGCAGCCTTTCGGAAAACGTCATTGTACCGATTGCGGGCGTTATCATTACCTTTGTCATGTGTTATGAACTAATCCAGCTTGTAATTGAAAAAAACAATCTGCACGATCTCGACACTTGGATTTTCTTCAAATGGATTTTTAAGACCTTTGTTGCGGTGCTGCTGGTAACAAACACTTGGAACATCGTCATGGGAGTTTTCGACGTTACGCAGAGCGTCGTCAATCAGAGCGCGGGGGTTATCATATCCGATACAAGCATAGACGTTACCACCGTCATTACCGACATTGAAGCAAAACTCGACGCTATGAGCGTGGGCGGTCTTTTGGGGTTATGGTTTCAATCCCTCTTTGTAGGGCTTACCATGAAAGCCCTGTCAATCTGCATTATGCTTGTGGTGTATGGGCGCATGATTGAAATATATCTTGTAACGAGCGTTGCCCCTATCCCTATGGCAACAATGGTAAATCACGAATGGGGCAGCATGGGACAGAATTACTTAAAATCTTTGCTTGCGCTTGGTTTTCAGGCGTTTCTGATCTTGGTGTGTGTCGGCATTTATGCGGTGTTGATACAAACAATCGCAGCGACCGACGACATTTCCGGCGCGATCTGGGCTTGCATGGGCTATACCGTCCTCTTGTGCTTTACGCTTTTCAAAACGGGAAGCCTTGCAAAGAGCGTCTTTTCGGCACATTAAGGGGGTGAGTTATGATTTGAAAATCGGTTTAATCGACGTTGACAGCCATAATTTCCCCAACCTCTGCTTGATGAAGCTATCCGCGTATCATAAAGCAAAGGGGCATACGGTGGAATGGTGGAACGCAAAGGGGCGGTACGACCTTGTATATAAAAGCCGCGTCTTTACGGACACCTATTCCAAAGACACGATAACCGTTACCAACGCGGAACAAGTTATTTTCGGCGGTACGGGCTACGACACGAAAAACCGCTTGCCGCCGGAAGTGGAACACAGTTACCCGGATTATTCTATCTACCCGCAGTTTTTCGGGATTGCCTACGGCTTTTTAAGCCGGGGTTGTCCGAGAAATTGCGGGTTTTGCATTGTCAGCAGTAAAGAGGGACGCAAAAGTGTTAAGGTTGCGGATTTGTCCGAGTTTTGGAAATGGCAGCCGGAAATAAAAATCATGGACGCTAATCTGCTTGCCTGTCCCGACCATGAAAATCTCATTGAGCAGCTTATACGAAGCCGCGCATGGGTGGATTTTTCGCAAGGGCTGGATATTCGCCTTGTGAACAGGGATAATGTCAGCCTGTTAAATCGGGTACGGATAAAAGCGGTACATTTTGCATGGGATAATCCCGACGAGGACTTAACCGGGTATTTCCAACGTTTTTTGGATTTGACCGCCATTAAGAGCAGCCGCCAGCGGCGCGTGTATGTTCTTACCAACTACGGCAGCACTCACGAACAGGATTTATACCGCGTGAACACCTTGCGGGCTATGGGCTTTGACCCGTATGTGATGATTTACGAGCGTCCAACCGCCCCGCCTGTTACCCGCCATTTGCAACGGTGGGTAAATAACAAACGGCTTTTCTATGCTGTCCCCCGTTTTGAAGATTACATTCCGGGCAGAAAGGAGGTTTGAAATGGCGTATGTAACCGTCCCAAAGGACTTAACAAAAATCAAAAGCAAGGTAATGTTCAACCTTACGAAACGACAGCTAATTTGTTTCAGCGCGGCGGTAGCAATCGGACTGCCGCTGTTCTTTTTGGTAAAAGACAGCGTTGGAACAACCACAGCGGCATTGTGCATGGTGCTTGCCATGCTGCCTATGTTTTTGCTTGCCATGTACGAGAAAAACGGGCAACCGCTGGAAGTGATTATTCGGCAATTTGTGGAAGTGAAGTTTCTTCGCCCCAAAGAGCGACCTTATCAGACCAACAATTTTTATGCCGCCCTTGCGCGGCAAGAGCAATTAGATAAGGAGGTACGGGCGATTGTCAAAGGAAAAGAAAAACACCCAAAACGAAAAGCGTAAACTTTCCCGACAGGAAAGAAAACAGATAGATACCCTTATCCGACAGGCAAAGGGCGACGGGAAGCCCCATACGGCGCAGGACAGCATACCGTTTGAGCGAATGTATAAGGACGGGATTTGCCGCCTTGCAAACGGGCGGTATTCCAAGTGCATTGAGTTTGAGGACATCAACTATCAGCTTGCGCAGCCGGACGACAAAACCGCCATTTTTGAAGCCCTTTGCGATATGTATAACTCGTTCGACGCTTCTATCAGCGTGCAGCTTTCCCTAATCAGCCGCCATGCGAACAAGGACGATTTCAAGAACAGTATCACGATTGCGCCGCAGAATGATGACTTCGACAGTATCAGAGCAGAATACACCGAAATGCTTAGGACGCAGCTTGAACGCGGAAACAACGGGCTTATCAAGACCAAGTTTCTCACCTTTACCGTTGAAGCAAAGGACATTAGATCGGCGCGGGCGCGTCTTGCCCGCATTGAAACGGACACCCTCAACCATTTTAAGGTGATCGGCGCGGCGGCGCGGGTATTGGACGGGAAACAGCGTCTTGAAGTGCTGCATGGGATTTTCCACCCGGACGGGGAACGCTTTAACTTTGCGTGGGAATGGCTACCCGCAAGCGGTCTTTCTGTCAAAGACTTTATCGCGCCGTCCTCTTTCCGATTTGGCGACGGGCGAATGTTTCAAATGGGCGGCAAGTTTGGCGTAGTTTCCTTTTTGCAGATCGTCGCGCCGGAACTCTCCGACCGTATGCTTGCCGACTTCATGGACGCGGAAAACGGGATTATCGTCAATCTGCACATTCAGAGTATCGACCACAACGAAGCAATCAAGACGATTAAGCGCAAGATTACCGACCTTGACCGTATGAAAATCGAGGAACAGAAAAAAGCAATCCGCAGCGGCTACGACATGGATATTAGTGCGACTCGTTCCTGAACAAAGCCTTCGTGGTTGAAGGA
>NZ_JAQCWA010000033.1:0-20410 GCF_027684505.1 Butyricicoccus sp. AF18-9LB | reverse complement strand
ACTGCCGCAGGCGGGTTCGCCCCTAACGGGCGGCTCCTTTTTCTTCACCGGCTGAGTGGGGGACGCGAACTGCGTCAGGCGGGTTCGCCCCTAACGGGCGGGAGTTTTTCGCTGAACCTCAGCGGGGAGTTGCGCTCTGCGGAGCGCGGGAGACTGCGGCGCCCGCCGCGGGGGCAAAAAGGAAGGGACACCTACGGTTTCCCTTCCTCTTTGGACTCCTACCTTTCCCTTGCTTCCTAATCTGGCGCAGATTTCCTATATGTGACCGCTTCGACATGGGAAACGGCAGAGGATTTTTTCTTCCGTGTCTTTCGCAACCTATTCGCAATGTCAGATACCGTTCTGCTACACATGCGGTTTCATCTCCACAGGCGCGACATGTCTGTGTCGCGCAACTCGTTTGCGCGTTGTTACGGACGGCACCTGCGAATTATAATTGATGTTAGACTTTACCTTATCGCACCCTACGGCATAAATCGTGCAAATGATATAAGAAATAACACCCAATAAACCAAAAATGGAGAACGGAAAACCCTAACGGTAATTCTCCATTCTCCATTTTTCATTCTCAATTCTTCTCGATATCTCGGAACACGTTCGGCAAATAGAGTTCGTGCTTCGGAATCTTCTCCCACGAAAACGCTTTGACGAGTTCCTTCGCGGAGACCGGCTCTGCGGTGTCGGTCAGTCCTGCGGCGCAGGCGAGTGCGCCGATGACCTGCTCGGGTGTGAATTTTTCCCGCAGGAGGCCGAGGTCGAGGTCCTCATCGCGCTTGGACAGGCGGCGTCCGTCATGGTCGCACAGCAGCGGGATATGGATAAATTTCGGCGGTGTGAAGCCGAACAGCTCATACAGCCAGATCTGGCGCGGCGTACTGCCGATGAGATCGTGCCCGCGCACGACCTCGGTCACGCCGGACAGGCCGTCATCCACCACGACCGCCAGCTGATACGCGAACACGCCGTCCGACCGCCGGATGATGAAGTCGCCGCACTCCTCGGTGAGCGTTTCGGTATACTCGCCGTACACGCCGTCCGTGAACGTGATGGTGCGCTCGGGCACGCGCACGCGCGTTGCAGGCGCACGCTTTCTGCGCTTTTCGGCCACCTGTTCGGGTGTTAAATCGCGACAGGTTCCGGCGTAGACCACCCTGCCGTCCGACAGGTGCGGCGCGCTTGCGGCGTGCAGGGCCGCTCTCGAGCAGAAGCACGGATACAGCAGACCTTTTTCGCGCAGAATCGCCTCATATTTCTCGTAAACAGCCGTGCGCTCGGACTGATACGGGATTTCGCCGTCCCAGTCTAACCCTAACCACCGCAGGTCGTCGATAATTAAATCCGCGAAGCTGCGCGGACAGCGCATTTCGTCCAAATCCTCAATCCGCAGCAGAAATTCGCCGTTCTGCTGCCGCGCACTCAGCCATGCCAGCAGCGCGCACAGCACGTTGCCGAGGTGCATACGGCCGCTCGGACTGGGTGCAAAACGTCCGATGGTGTGCATGTTTTTCACTCCTTATTGCTTTTCTTCTTGAGTTTCGGTGCCGGAAGTTCGTCATACATGGCACGCAGCAGCTTCTGCAGGAGGGCGGCATCGTCGGTTTTCGTCACCCGCAGCATGGGTTTTGCGCCGTCGTACGGAAATTCATAAGGCGCATCCGGAAGGCAGCTTATCGCAGCTTTGACCGGCTTGACCAGCAGGCGGTTATCGTAAATTCCGCCGACGATTTTGCCGTTGTAGTAGAGTATGTACTCCCCCATCATGGGTCGATGCGTTACGCCGTCCAGTCCGGACAGGCGGTCTAATATTTCCGCGAGAAATTCTTTTGTGGTTGCCATTATCGTCCTCTTTTCCAAGGTTTCTCCGTCACATAGCCTTTTTGATGCCAGTATTCATCGTCAACGGGATTCATTTTGCGCTTTTTATGGAACAGGCGGTACATATAAAACAATCCCTTGACCTTCGCGCATGGCGTAACATTTCCGGCATTTTTCCGAATGGCAGAAACCGTTTTCTCCACCTTTTGCTGAATTTTGTGCATGAAATTCTCGGGCATGCTGCTCCAGTCGTATCCCCAGACAGCCTGCGTGATAACGTGCGTGCGGCCGACGCCCCAGTAGTTCATGCTGTCGCGCAAATCCCTGACGGTGGATTTCATGCCGCCGCCCGCCGCGGTCGTGATGATGAGCGCCTGCTTGCACATCAGCGACAGGTCGGGACGGTGCACCAGCCAGCGGTACGCAAAGTGGTCGAGCAGGGTCTTGACCTGCCCCGGAATGTGGTAAACGTAGGTCGGCGCACAGAAAATGATCAGCTCGGAGTCATCAATCGCGGCGATGAGCTTCTGCATGTATTCGTGCCCGCCGCACTTGTCCTCGCGGCCGTTCATGCATGCATAGCAGCCCGCGCAGACATGCGGCATATCCTGCGGCAGATAAAATTCGTGCAGCGTGCCGCCCGAAAGCAGGCGGTCGAGCACCATCTGTGCAATGCCGTAGGTGGACGATTTGGTTTTCCGTTTGTGCGGATAGAGTATGGTTATGTTCATAGTGAACATCCTTTCTTGTGTAGAACAAATGACAGGATTAGGGATTTCCGTTTTGTGAGTGAACACGGTTCGCCCTTGCGGTTGCACATATGCAGATAATTGACGAGTGACACGCTCTCCGCTCTCACGCATCCTCCTGCCTTAAACTCCTACCTTGTAATATTACCACATTCACCCTATGCTTTACAACTCCCCTGCTCTCTTGTATAATGTAAGCAAACGAGGTGACACACATGAAAAAACGAATGCTTGCGCTGCTGCTGGGTCTGCTCTGCGCCGGACTGACGGCCTGCGGCAGCACGGACACCGCCGCAAAGGACGAAACGCCGTCCGCGCCGACCGTCGAGCAGCCCGAGCCGGAACCCACGCCGGAGGAGGTCCGCCGGACGGCGGCAGAGCAGTATGCGGACGGCTTGACGCTCGAGGAGCAGGTCGCGCAGATGTTCTTCGTGCGCTGTCCGGAGACCGACGCGGCGGCGCTGACCGCGCAGTACGACATCGGCGGTTATCTGCTGTTTGCGCGCGATTTTGACGGACAGACCAAAGAATCCGTCGCAAATACCATCGCAGCCTACCAGAATGCCGCAAAAACGCCCATGCTCATCGGCGTGGACGAGGAAGGCGGCACGGTCGTGCGCGTCAGCTCCAACCCGAATCTGCGCGGCACGAAATTCCAGTCACCGCAGGCGCTGTACAGCGAGGGCGGCTTTGACCGCATCACAAGCGACACCGCCGAGAAGGACGCGCTGCTGCGCGATTTGGGTATCAACGTTAATTTTGCGCCCGTGTGCGACGTTTCGACCGACCCGAGCGATTTCATTTACGCGCGCAGCTTCGGCATGGACGCCGAGCAGACCGGCGAATACGTCCGCACGGTGGTTACGCAAATGGTCAGCGACAAGACCGGCATGGTGCTCAAGCACTTCCCCGGCTACGGCAATAACGCGGACACGCACACCGGCATCGCCATTGACGAGCGGCCGATGGACACCTTCCGGCAGTCGGATTTCCTGCCGTTTCAGGCGGGCATTGCGAGCGGGGCGCAGTCGGTTCTCGTCAGCCATAATGTGGTAAACTGCATGGACACCGACCGGCCGGCATCGCTCTCAGCCGAGGTGCACCGCATTCTCCGCAAGGAACTCGGCTTTGACGGCGTAATCCTGACCGATGACCTCATCATGGACGCCATCCGCGATTACACCGGCGGCGAAAACGCGGCGGTGCTTGCCGTACAGGCGGGCAATGATATGCTCACCTCGTCGGATTTCGAGACCCAGTACAACGCCGTGCTTGCTGCCGTGCAGGACGGCACGATTCCCGAGTCGCAGATTCACGCTTCCGCCGTGCGTGTCATCGACTGGAAAATGCAGCTTGGACTGATTTCCTATGACGCGTAAACAACAGAGTCCCGGCCTTGTCGCTTGACAAAGCCGAGACTCTGCGCTATAATTTTAAGTACAAACGGCGGCTCTCTGCCAAGAGCGGTCGTTCCTCGGATCGATTTTATGTCGAGAAGAAGGCCGCTTTCTTATTCAGGGGGAGCGGTTATTTCTTTATGTATCCTAAGATACCAAAGACGATCGTGGTGATCAACTGAAACAACAGCAGCGTTTCGGAAATTGACATCCAGATCACCTCCCTTTTTATCGAGGGAGGAACAACCTTTTTTCACCGTTTGCACTTTGATTACAGCATGTGTGTCATATTGTGCCAATCAACCGTCTTTTCAGACGGTTTTTATTTTTTTGCTGTAAGAGACGGACTCATGTATCCGTCTTTTTTCTGTCATAAAATGCAAAAACCGCCCCAAAAGGCGGTTTATTGACAGATTTCGATTTCATATGCTATAATCGAAACGGACAAGTTCACATAGCGGTCAGACCCTCTGTTCCTTTCCCGCTGTCTGCGGCAGGAAGGAGGTGACGCGAATGCGGAAAAAGGCATTTCAGCTTTTCGTATGTACAGTAATCCTGCTGTACATCTTCTGTATAAAAGCGCGATGACCGCTCGTCTGAACCCCGAACGGTCATCAAAATAACATTACGATGATAGAGGGTCTGACTGCTGAACAGTGTCCTCTTGGGTATATTATACCCGAGCAGCCCCGGCTTTGTCAAGCGACAAGGCCGGGGTTCCCTTTTACCTTTTGTGTTGATATAAGCCTATCCGCCAATCCCTCCGTCGATTTGACGGAACTCTAAGCATAGGAAAAGGAGCAAGGCGGGTTTCAACCTTGCTCCTATCGGTCAGAATATGCTATTCAGTTCAACAAACTGGAATTTTCAAATTAGTCTTTGCAAATAACCTTTGAATCTTCACCATCAATTACAATTCCCTGACGGTTGTTAATTGGGCATAGATTCAAATCCGAAAACTCAGTCATTATTTTCTCAGTAACTTTCTTAAATGGCGCTGTAAGATAATGCGGAAGAACATAGAAATCAATCAAATCAATCCCTGCATCATCTTCTTGTGAGTAGTCCTCCGGCTTTTCATCCATTTGCTCGATATATTGGATGCTTGGAGCGCATATAATTGCGCCTGCCGACTCGCCGATCATCAATTTTCCATTTGCTAATTCCTTTTTCAGCAGTCCATCAGTTCCCGTTTTACGGAGCTGGTCCATAAGAAAGAAAGAATTTCCGCCGGTAAAATATATCACATCTGCTTCTTCAAAAACAGACTGTATCGTTGAATAAGCCTCCGTTGAAATATCAATTTCAGTTACGATCGCTCCCAACCTTTTGAATAATTTTCGAGCCGAGCCGACATAACCGGTGTAGCCTTCACGCAGTGAAGCTGTTGGAATAAATGCGACTTTCTTATTTTCAATTTTTTCCTTTATCAGACTTCCTACACTTGAAAAGTGCGAACATAAAAATAATTTCATCAATATTCTCCTTTATAAATTTCGATTTTTATATTTGATTATAAAATAGATGTCTGCTGTTTGCAATGTATATTTATAAGCTCATTTCCCATAAGTACACAATTCTGAAAAGAGAGAATTCTTTTGTATCATACAATATTTTTGTGCTTCTTTCGAGGCATGAAAAGATGCCGAGGTTGCCTTCGGCATCTTTTTGGTATCCAGTATCGGTTATGTGCGTGATTTAGTGAAATCACCGGAGTTATACCCCATCAACAAAAAGGGTAAAAGGGACGGCCGGGGTTTTGCTATGCAGACGAAGTGCATTCTCAATTCATCTCAATCGCAGATATTCTTTCCGATATCCGCGGTGGCGTAGGCATTCTGCAGGGTTTTGCCGCGGGTGCCCGCCTGATACTCATAATACGCCTGACTGCCGATCATGGCGGCGTTATCGCCGCACAGCTGCAGCGGCGGCATAAACAGCTGAACGTGCTCGCGCTTTGCCATGTCCTGCAGGGCCGCCCGCAGGAAGGAATTCGCTGCCACGCCGCCTGCACACACAACGCGCCGCGCATGCGTCTGCTTGACAGCCATCTCGAGCCGCGGCACGAGCGTATGCACGACAGCCGCGCAGAACGAGGCCGCAAGACCGTTCCGGTCGATGGTTTCGCCCTTCTGCTCGGCGTTGTGCGCCAGATTGATGACCGCCGTTTTGAGTCCCGAGAAGGAGAAATCCAGCGGCGCATCCTTGATGTGCGAATCCGGCAGCTTGTACATTTTCGGGTCGCCGTCCTGCGCCAGCTTATCGATCTTCGGGCCGCCCGGATAGCCGACACCGAGCACGCGGGCAACTTTATCGAACGCCTCGCCTGCCGCGTCGTCGCGTGTGCCGCCGAGGATTTCAAACTCGGTATAGCTTTTCACCATCACGATCTCACTGTGACCGCCGGACGCAATCAGTGTCAAAAACGGCGGTTTCAGCTCCGGATACGCCAGATAAGTGGCCGCAATGTGTCCCCGGATGTGGTGCACCGGAATGAACGGCTTGTTCATCGCAAACGCCAGCGACTTGCCGAAGTTCGCGCCGACGAGCAGCGCACCGATCAGTCCGGGCGCACAGGTCGCGGCAACCGCGTCCACGTCGTGCTTGTCCATTTCCGCGTCCTTGAGCGCCTGCTCGGTCACGCGCACGACCGCCTCCATGTGCCGCCGAGACGCGATTTCCGGCACAACGCCGCCGTACAGCGCGTGCGTGGCGATCTGCGTATCGACCACGCTCGACAGGATTTTTCGTCCGTCCTCGATGACGGCTGCCGCCGTTTCATCGCACGAGGACTCGATTGCAAGTATTTTCATGGTTAATCTCCTAAATTTTTCTCAAAGCACAGGCAGTTTTCCGCGCCCGCCGGACTGCCGTAGTACGGAATGACGCGATAGCCGAGCTTGGTGTACAGCGCCGCCGAATCCTCGGTCGTGCGGGCGGTCTCGAGGATGGCCTTGGTGAAGCCGTGCTTTGCCGCGTCCTGCTCGAGCGCTGTAATGACCGCGCTCGCAACGCCCTTTCGGCGGAACTCCGGCGCGATATAAATGCGCTTGACCTCGAATGTCCCCTCGTCGATCTTCTTCCACGCGCCGCAGCCTGCGGGCTTGCCGTCCTCGTACGCGACGATGCGGCAGTTAAACAGATGCGGCAGGTTGTACTTGGCGTAGCGCTTCTCCACCTCACCGACAAGCATGAAATAATACTCGTCCAGCGCAGCGGTCAGGTCGTGAAAATCCCTGTTTTCCGCGTCAACAAAGCGAAGCTCCAGCATGGCAAAATCCTCCTTCAAATCAGTGAAATCGTCATTAAAACCGCGTTTTCTGTGGGATTGCTGTAAAAATTCTTCCGTTTTCCGACCGGTGCAAATCCGGCTCCGGTGTAGAGCGCTATCGCCGGTGCATTGCTCTCGCGCACCTCGAGCGTGACAAACGCCAGCTTGTTTTCTCCGGCTTTTGCTGTCAGCTCGGCGATCAGCGCCCGCGCGATGCCCTGCCGTCGGAAGTCGGGCGACACGGCAACATTGGTAATATACCCCTCGTCGAGCACGGTCTGGCAGCCGACGTAACCCGCCGTTCTGCCGTCCTGCTCCGCCACAAGAAAAATGCCCTTGCCCAGCTCCTCGCGCAGCATGTTCTCGCTCCACGGCGCGTGAAAGCACGCGCGCTCGATCTCCGCCAGCGCCGCGAGATGGCGCTCCTGCATCACGACAATGTTCATCGGCTCAGGTTCTTGATGACCGCCTGCACGCCCTTGTCGATCTCGGCGGCAGAGCGGCGGTAGGTGGCGAGATCGCCGCCGAACGGGTCGGAAATGTCCTCGGGCAGCAGCGTGAAAATCTTGTCCGCGCAGTCCGGGAACAGCTCGCACAGCCGGTCGTAGTGCGCGCCGGTCATGCAGACCAGATACTTCGCATTTTCGGCCATCTCGGCGGTCAGCTGCTGCGAGCGGTGCGCCGAAATATCCGCGCCGCGTTCTCCGGCTGCGGCAACCGCGTTCGCGGAAGCCGGAAGGCCGTTTTCGGTGTATAATCCGGCAGAAGCCGCCGTTAAACCGGTCTTTTCCTCGCCGTTATGTGCGCGGAATAAGCCTTCCGCCATCGGGGAACGGCAGGTGTTGCCGGTGCAAAGAAAAATTATGGTGTCCATTTTATCCCTTCTCTAATTCGGAATCTGTTTCGTAGGGCGGGGCAGCAAATTATTTCGCATCGTACCAGCTGTGCCCCGCCTTGGCCTCTGCCACGAGCGGTGCATCCATCCGGAATGCGTTCTCCATCTCCTCGGTGAGCAGGCGCATAGCGGTTTCCTGCTCGTCCTTCGGTGCCTCGAGGATAAGTTCGTCGTGCACCTGGAGAATCAATCGGCTCTGCAGACCGTCTCTCAGCAGGCGGTCGCGGACGCGTACCATGGCGATTTTGATGATATCCGCGGCGGTGCCCTGAATCGGAGTATTCATGGCGACACGCTCACCGAACGAGCGCATATTGAAGTTCTTGCTTTTCAGCTCGGGCAGTGCGCGGCGGCGGCCGAACAGCGTGGAAACATAGCCCTGCTCCCTGCCGGTCTGCTTGATGTCCTCCATATATTTCTTCACGCCCGGATAGGTGTCGAGGTAGGTTTTGATAAACTCGCCCGCCTCTTTGCGCGTTACGCCGATATCCTGCGCGAGCGAGAAATCCGAAATGCCGTACACGATGCCGAAGTTGACCGCCTTGCACGAGGAGCGCATCTGCGGCGTGACCTCCTCAAGCGGCACATGGTAGACCTTGGCAGCCGTTGCGGCGTGAATATCCTGCCCGTGCTTGAAGGCTTCGATCATGTGCTCGTCCTGCGAGATATGCGCGAGCACGCGCAGTTCGATCTGCGAATAATCCGCGTCAATCAGGACGTGATTTTCGTCCGGTGCGACAAACATGCGGCGCAGTTCGCTGCCAAGCTCGGTGCGAACCGGAATATTCTGCAGGTTCGGGTCGGTCGAGGACAGACGTCCGGTGGCGGTCACGGTCTGCTGAAAATGCGTGTGAATGCGTCCGTCCACCGGGCTGATGACCTTGAGAAGTCCCTCAACGTAGGTGCTTTTCAGCTTGGTCAGCTTGCGGTACTCGAGGATGCGCGGCACGATCGGGTGGTCCTCCGCGATACGCTCAAGCACCTCAACGTTGGTGGAATAGCCTGTTTTTGTCTTTTTCGGAGCCTGCAGGCCGAGTTTCTCGAACAGCACCTCGCCCAGCTGCTTGGGACTGTTGATGTTGAACTCGCCGTCCGCGTCATGATAAATCTGCTCGGTCAGGTCGCGGATACGCACGTCCAGCTTGTCACCGAAGGCACGCAGTTCATCCGGCTCGACCGCACAGCCCGCCGCTTCCATCTCAGCCAGCACACGCAGGAGCGGCAGCTCGATTTCATAGTACAGCTTTCTCATGCCGAACTGCTCAATCCGGTCAGCCGCCTCGGCGTAAATAGCGCGCAGCGCACCGACATGCTGCGCCACGGCCTTCTCGGTGTCCTCCTGACCGCCGAGCAGCGAAACCGCCGCCGGATCGTCCAGATCCAGCTCCGGCAGCTCGGCATTGCAGTACGCGAGTGCAAGCCGCGGCAGGTCGTAGCCGGACTGGGTCGGGTCGAGCAGATACGCCGCGATGGCGGTGTCAAACACGATGCCCTTCGGGTCCATACCGCGCTGCAGCAGTGCCCGCACGGTGGCCTTCGCATCGTGCAGCACGAGCGACAGCGTGCCGTCGAACAGGCGGCACAGAATGTCGTTCCACGCGTCACCGAACGCCTCCGCGAACAGGATGTGCGCCGTGTCGCCGTCCAGCAGGCAAACTGCACCTAAGGTTTCCGGCACGATGGCGTACACGCGGTCGCAGTCGGTCAGCGAATCCATTAAGTTGAATGCTTCGAGCACATTCTCCACTCGTTCTGTTTTCAGCTCCGGCAGACGCGGCGCGGACACGCTCTCGCCCGAAAGGTCAAACCGCTTGATGAAATTCTTGAACTCCAGCCGCGTCAGCAGGTCGTAGAGCGCGGTCTCGTCGATGTCCTGCGCGGGCAGGTGCTCCACATCCAAATCGAGCGGCACGTTGCGGTCGATGGTGGCAAGCCAGAAGCTGTCCTTCGCGGACTGCTCGCCGTTCTGCAGCTTGGTGCGCGCACCCTTTTTGATGCGCTCGTCGTCGATGTTCGCGTACACGCCCTCGAGCGTGCCGAAGTCGTGCAGAAGCTGCATGGCGGTCTTTTCACCGATGCCGGGCACGCCGGGAATGTTGTCCGACGAATCGCCCATGAGCGCCTTGAGGTCAATCAGGCGAATCGGGTCGAAGCCGTATTTCTCGCGGAAGGCGGCGGTGTCGTAGGTCTGATAGGTGGTCTGTCCCATGCGGGTGGAGACCAGCATGACGGTTGTGCCGCCGCCGACAAGCTGCAGGCTGTCGCGGTCACCGGTTACGACTACGCAGGTGTCACCGTGCTCGTCCGCGCGGCGGCTGATGGTGCCGAGCAGGTCATCCGCCTCGTAGCCTGCCAGCTCGCAGCGGGTAACGCCCAGCGCATCGAGCACCTGCTTTGTAATCGGCAGCTGCGCCGCCAGCTCATCCGGCATGCCCTTGCGGGTGGCCTTGTAGGTGTCGAATTTGAGGTGGCGGAAGGTCTTTTCCTTTACGTCAAAGCAGACGATGGTGCGGTCGGGCTGCTCCTCGTCCTGCAGTTTGAACAGCGTAGCCAGAAAGCCGTAAACCGCGTTGGTGGGCAGTCCCTCGTGGTTGGTCAGCTGCCGGATGCCGTAGAACGCGCGGTTCAATATGCTGTTGCCGTCTATCACCATGATTTTCATGTGTATTTTCCTCGCTCATTGATACATTAAATATAGTATACCACATTTTCGTTTATCCTGCCACTGCTTCAAGCGCCATCCGCATCGCGCCGATGAGCGCCAGATGGGCGGGATAGTAAATATAGAAAAAGTGCTTCATCTTCCATTTACCGCGCTCATTGCCGAGCAGCAAAATCGGGAAGATCGCCAGCACGCAGAAGCGCTGCAAGCCGCCCATCACACCGGCAAGCGCCAGCAGACCGATCGCAAAACCGAGCCGCTCGCCGATGGCCGGCGGAATGCCGGCAAACACGCGCTCCCAGAGGATACGTCCCGCTGCGGCGTATAGCGGCAGCAGCACGCCGGCGAAGCCGTAGTCGATGTAGACCGTCCGGCACAGCAGGTAAAATACGGCGGCAAGCGCGGCTGTCAATGCCAGAAAGCGCAGTTTTCCGCTGCTTTCCCACGCTTCCATGCCGTACAGCAGCAAAATGGACATGCTCAACGTGATGAGCGCGTTGCCGTAGAAGCTGCCGAACGGCAGGAACGCGATAACGCACACTGCGCCGCACGCGAACACGCTGCCGAAGTATCGGGCTTTGTTCCGCGTATAGCGGCAGCCCTCTGCAATGCAGTAGGAGAACAGCGGAAACGCCAGCCGTCCGATTACGCGCAGCCACACCGCCTGCGGAAAAAATGCCGCGCCGATGTGGTCGAGCGTCATACACACCATGGCGAGAATCTTCAGTTGGTTCTTGGTCAGCTGTTTCACGCGCGTTCGCCACCTTTATGTATCAATTATAGCACGCCGAGTGGGAAAGGCAAAGGGCGTTTTGCGCCGTACCCACGGCGGTGGGCAAAAAGGGTAGACACCTACGGTTTCTACCCTCTTTGAACACCCGTTTCCCTTGGAAGCCTACCTTGGGTGCAGATAGTAGACTTCGTAAGCAGGAAAAGGAACGGCAGTCGGTCTACCTTTATTGTAGGGGCGCGCATTGCGCGTCCATTTCTCTACCTCTACGCAGTGTCGGATACCGTACTGCTACACATACGGTTTACTTCCAGCAGGGCGCGGCATAGCAGTGCCGCGCAACATTTTTACCTGTGCTGATTATCCACGTCCTGCGGTTGTAGCCGGTTGGCACTTGCAATCGGTTTGCGCGGCACTGTTATGCCGCGCCTGCGCAGACCCAAATTGGATGTAGCAGTACGGCAGCCGAAATGCGGAAAGGTGTTATACCCCGCGGTAGTAAAAATCCTCTGCCGTTCCCCTTTTCCTGCTTACGCAGTCTACCATCTGCACCCAAGCCCTTGAGGGAAAAGGGGAGATTCACAAGAGGGTGGAAAACCGTAGGTTGTCTACCCTCTTGTGCGCCCGCCGCGCGTAGCGGCACTCCCCGTCGTGGTTCACGGAAAAACTCTCCGCCCGGAAAGGACGAACCGCAAAAGCTCTGCCTGCGAATCCCTGTCCGAGAGTACGATCTTAACGCAAAAAACCGCCCCGCAAAGCGGGACGGTTTTAGAGAGGTGTTTACTTTTTCTTGTCCGGAGGCGCTGTGTGATGACAGCTGCCGCCGC
Organism: Butyricicoccus sp. AF18-9LB; assembly: GCF_027684505.1. Taxonomy (NCBI): domain Bacteria; kingdom Bacillati; phylum Bacillota; class Clostridia; order Eubacteriales; family Butyricicoccaceae; genus Butyricicoccus; species Butyricicoccus sp. AF18-9LB. The sequence continues at coordinate 8,064 of NZ_JAQCWA010000033.1, read as the reverse complement.
AATGTGCACAATCGCCGCTGCAGCCGACGGACTTCTTGACGAAGACCGAACGAACCGCAAAGAACACGACAGCCACTACGATCAAAGCCAGAATTACATCACCAATACTCATGGTAAAAGCCTCCTTTCAAATACGGAAGGATTAGTTGGCGTCCACGCTCATGCGGCGCAGACCCTCGGTGGAGTCAGCCTTGGCCGGCTTGCGGAACAGCAGGAAGATGATCAGCGCGATGAACGCGATGGCAACAACCGTGCCGACACCGAAGGTCAGCTCGCCGGTGATCAGACCGCCGATCTGATAAATGATGGTGGATACAACGTAAGCGTAAGCACACATGTAGCCGATGGCCAGTGCAGTCCACTTGCCGTTGTTCATCTCACGCTTGATGGCGCCCATTGCCGCGAAGCACGGTGCGCACAGCAGGTTGAACGCCATGAAGGCATACGCGCCGACCTGCGTGAAGTCAGCAGCCAGCTCGCCCCAGATTTCGGAGCCGTCCTCGGCAACCTCGCCGACGAAGTGATACAGCTGACCGAAGGTAGCGACAACATTCTCCTTTGCGACCAGACCGGAGATGGCGGCAACGGTGGATTTCCAGGTACCGAAGCCCGGCAGCGTAAAGATCGGAGCGATTACAGAGCCGATGCGCGCCATGATGGAGTTGTCGATATCGGATACCGCGCAGAACGCGCCGCCTTCCCAGCCGTAGCCGAGGGTGAACCACATAAAGATGGTGGACAGCAGGATAACGGTGCCTGCCTTCTTAATGAAGGAGGAGCCGCGCTCCCACATGGAGCGGAATACGTTGCCTGCGGTCGGAACGTGGTAGCTCGGCAGCTCCATGACGAACGGAGCCGGGTCGCCGGTAAAGATCTTGAACTTCTTGAGCATGATGCCCGAGATGATGATGGACAGCACGCCCAGAACGTAAGCGGAGAATGCGATGGTGCCGGAGCCGCCAAAGAACGCGCCTGCGAACATTGCGATGATCGGCAGCTTAGCGCCGCACGGTACGAAGCAGGTGGTCATGATGGTCATACGGCGGTCGCGCTCCTGCTCAATGGTACGGGAAGCCATGACAGCCGGTACGCCGCAGCCGGAGCCGATCAGCATCGGAATGAAGGACTTGCCCGAAAGACCGAACTTGCGGAAGATACGGTCCATGATGAATGCAACGCGCGCCATGTAGCCGCAGTCCTCGAGGATAGCGAGGAAGAAGAACAGGATGAGCATCTGCGGAACGAAGCCCAGCACCGCGCCGACACCGGCAACGATACCGTCCATTACCAGGCTGTAAACCCAGCCATCCTCGTTAACGCCCATGGAAGCGAACAGCTTCTCCAGCAGCACCGGAATACCCGGCACCCATACACCGAAATCAGCCGGGTCCGGCTCCTCGGCGGTCATGGTCTCCTCGAAGGTCGCAAGAGTAACGTCCTCGGTGGTAACCTCACCGGAGTCCTCGTCCTCGAACTCGGCAGTGCCGACAACCGATGCAGCAGCCGGGTCTGCCTCGATAGCAGCAGCTGCGTCAGCGATAGCGGTCTCGTCAGCCTCCTCGGCCTCGAGCGCCTCGGTCAGAGCAGCGGTGTCGATGCCGGCCTCGTCAGCAGCCTCGAGCCATGCATCGCGGCGGGTGATCTGGTCGTCGTACTCAGCGGTTGCTTCCTCATAGTCAGCAGCGCCGATGGTGAACAGGTGCCAGCCCTCACCGAACACACCGTCGTTCGCCCAGTCGGTGAAGATGCCGCCCGCGGTGGTTACGGAAACGTAGTAGACCAGCCACATGACCAGTGCAAAGATCGGCAGAGCGAGGATTCGGTTGGTAACAATGTGGTCGATCTTATCCGAGGTGGACAGACCGGTCTTTTTCTTCTTTACACAGTCCTTGACCAGCTTGCCGATATACTGATAGCGCTCATCGGTGATGATGGACTCCGCGTCATCGTCAAGCTCCTCCTCAACGGCGGTGATGAGCTTCTCGATCTTGTCCTGCACGTCCTTGCCGAGCGTAAAGCGCGCCTGCACCTTGCTGTCGCGCTCGAACAGCTTGACAGCGAACCAGTGGCGCTGTGCCGGCTCGGTAACGTCTGCAATCAGCTTTTCGATCTCGTTTACCGCATTTTCAACGGTGTCGGAGAACTTGATGCGTGCCGGAGCCTTGCCTTCCCTGGCAGCCTTCTTTGCCGCCTCGACCAGCTCCTTGGTGCCCTCGCCCTTGATGGCTGCGGTCTCAACGACCGTAACGCCCAGTTCCTTGGACAGCTTCTTTACGTCGATCACGTCGCCGCGCTTCTTGACGATATCCATCATGTTCAGCGCCGCAACGACCGGAATGCCCATCTCGAGCAGCTGGGTGGTCAGGTACAGGTTGCGCTCGATGTTGGAGGCATCCACCAGATTCATGATGGCCTGCGGCTTCTCATTTACGAGATAATCACGCGCAACGACCTCCTCCAGCGTGTACGGAGAGAGGGAGTAGATACCCGGCAGGTCGGTGATCAGGACTTCCTTGTCGCCCTTGAACTTGCCTTCCTTCTTTTCCACGGTAACACCCGGCCAGTTGCCGACATACTGGGTCGCACCGGTCAGATCGTTAAACATCGTGGTCTTGCCGCAGTTCGGGTTGCCGGCAAGTGCCAAACGAATTGACATGTTTTTTCCCCTTTCTTGGGATTAGTATCCGCTAACCCCTATGTAAAAAAATTTTTAACGCGTTTATGTGACTTGCTTTTGCTCTGCACCTTTTTACAGGGGATATCGGTACGCCGACGCTTATGACAAGCACCGGCGCACCGTTTTTCTCCTCAAGGGAAGGTGCAAATGAGCAGCTTTAGTCTACAAGAATCATCTCGGCGTCTGCCTTGCGAAGCGACAGCTCGTAGCCGCGCACGGTGATCTCGACCGGATCGCCCAGCGGCGCTACCTTGCGGACATAGATCTCCGCACCGCGGGTGATGCCCATATCCATGATACGGCGGCGGGTCGCACCCTCGCCCTCAATCTTGCGGACGGTTACGGTGGAGCCGACCGGCGTGTTTCTCAGATTGCTCATTTGCGTTTGCCCCCTTTGCAATTAAACCATAATGCGCGAGGCCATCTGCTCGGAGATTGCGACGCGCGCATCCTTCACGTTTACGATCACGTTGCCTGCCAGAGAAGACACAACAGTGACCTTTGCGCCCTCGACAAAGCCGAGATTCTGCAGGAACTTTCTCGTCTGGTCTTTTCCTCGAATGGTCTTTACGGTGGTCTCTACACCAACATCCATTAACGTAAGCGGCATAATGGTAATCCTCTCCTTTTCTGTAATCTCTGCGCGAAAAAAAGTGTTTTGTATCAGGTTAGACCGCTCTAACCTATTTATCATTTGAAGTTTACACCAGCTAACCTTTTGTGTCAATACGGAAAAAGCAAGTTTGTTAAAGCTAACTAATCTGCACAGAGTTTGCCGTGACTAATTGTGCAGTATGCTGTCGCTAACTGTGGGCATTCCGCAGATAGGAGGAAGCCCGCGGCCATTGTTCCGGATGACCGCGGGCTCATGTTATGTTTTGACATACCGGGCAGTATGCCATGGGGTTTCCCCCGGGACAAGAAAGGATATTTGTATCATAACTGATACCGTCGTATCAGTTACGACCGTGAGAAATTGTTTCGGCGCTGCGCGCAGGTATGCACACGCCGCAAGAGAAAATCTAATTTAGAATGCTGCGAAGCCCTTGCCGAACTCCTTGCACTTTGCGATGCCGTCGTCGTCCGGGGTTTCGTTGAGGATGAGACCCTCATCGGTGTAGATGACAGCGTTTGCGTCGTTGGTACGCTGTACCCAGTCACGCATCCACTGGCCGTCGCCCCAGCCATAGGAGCCGAACAGCGCAACCTTCAGGCCGGAAATCTTGCTCTCCAGCTCGGTGAAGAACGGGTCGAACTCGGTCTCCTCGAGAACCTCAGCACCCATAGCCGGGCAGCCGAGAGCGATCTTTGCGTACTTAACAGCGTCAGCCGGGGTGGTGTCCGCAACGTTCAGTACGTCAACTTCCATGCCGCCCTCGCGGATGCCGTCTGCGATTGCGTTTGCCATCTGCTCGGTGTTGCCGGTCTGGCTCCAGAAAATAACTGCTGCTTTACTCATGATGATTTTGCTCCTTCACATGTATTGTTCTATATTTGTAGTTCTATCGAGTTATGCTATGCTGCAAACACTTCAAAAAGGGTTTCGCCCTTGTCAACGCGGCTGGTCACAGCGCGGCATACCCGCGATAGGCGGTCAAACAGTCGGGATGCCGCCTCGGCATCGCCGTACACCTTCCAGAGACCGCTTAATTTGCAGCCCTTTCCGGCGTATCGAATAAAGCCCACAACGTCCTCGATCGGGTATCCGAGGAACAGTCCGATTTCGTGCGGAAAGTCCTTGGACACGGCGATGCGGCGCTTGAGATTGCGCAGCAGAACATCGAGCGGCTGACCGACCGGGTACGCAAAGTGCCGGAGCACATGCTGCACCTGCGGGTCCGCCATGCGGCGTTCAAGCTGCGGCTTGTTATATACCAGTAAGAGGAAGCGTGCGCTGCAGGCGCAGACGATCTCGAAGTGAATCTCTCGCGCTGCGAAAGCATTGCGGTATTCGCTGAGCCGCTGCGGCAGATCGGGATATAAATTCCGGTCGCACGACACCAGACTTGCCGGTTTGATGCCCGCCAGTGTCGGCGAGCAGTAGGTTGCTAAAAGTCGATCCAAGCCATTTTGCATTGCTGATGCACCTCCCGTTTACAGTATTTCCGGTCTGTACGTTTGGTATGCGGTTTTCCCGAACAGCGCGGCTGCGGTTAGCCATTCAGCCGCGCAACGTCTTAACGGTTTTTGTTCGGAATGATGCGCAAAATACAGAGGAAGCTGTTTCTTTTATAACTTTTCAGCACGTTCCCGTTCCGTGAGGAAGCGTGCCGGTCAACGGGGCGTATCAGTAAGCCTCGGCTAACCATGTATATAAGTTAGCATATCCTAACCAATATGTCAAGCACTTTTTCGAGAGAAATTTTCGACCGGATTCCGTGTAGTTAGGTTTTGCTAACTTCGCCATCCGAATAGGCGTTTTCTCAGCGTGAGAATGGGCGTTTTTACTGCCTTTTCGGGCGGGAAAATTTTTTCGGGATTTCCCGGATTTTCTGCACCGGCTGAGCGGGGCACACGAACTGCGTTAGCGGGTTCGCCCTGACGGGGCGGCTCCTTTTCTGCACCGATTGTACGGGGTGCGCGAACTGCGTCAGCGGGTTCGCCCTTTCCGGGCGGGAAGTTTTTCGCTGAACCTCAGCGGGGGGATTCGCCGTCTGCGGACGGCGGGAACGTGCCGCGCCCCGCGGCGGGGGCGACGCCGTACCCACGGCGGTGGGCAAAAAGGAAGGACAACCTGCGGTTTTCCTTCCTCTTTGAACTCCTACCTTTCCCTTGCTTCCTAATCTGGCGCAGATTTCCTATATGTGACCGCTCCGAAAATGGGGTACGGCAGAGGATTTTTTCTTCCGTGTCTTTCGCAACCTATTCGCAGGGTCAGATACCGTTCTGCTACACAGACGGTTTACTCTGCGCAGAGCGCGGCATAGCAGTGCCGCGCGATTCGTAAGCACGTTATAATAGACAGCACCTACGAGGATAAATTATACCAGACATCTAAATTCGTAGGTGCCGTGCGGTATAACGTGTTAAAGAGTTGCGCGGCACTGTCATGCCGCGCCTGCTGGAAGTAGCCGACCTGTGTAGCAGTACGCTATCTGACACTGCGAACAGGTTGCTCAAGAGGACGAACTCCGAAGGTAGTTCGTCCGCAGCAGAGAAAAACTCCTCTGCCGTTCCCTTATTTCGAAGCGGTCACATGTCGGCAATCTGCGCCAGACTAAGAAATAAAGGGAAACGGGAGTTAAGAGGGTAGAAACCGTAGGTGTCTACCCTCTTGCCCCGCCGCGGGGCGCGGCGAATCCCCGCGCTCCGCAGAGCGCAACTCCTCGCTTGATTTCAAGCGAAAAACTCCCCGCCCGTTAGGGGCGAACATGCTAACGCAGTTCGAGTACCCCGCTCAGCCGGTGCTGAAAAAAGGCTGCCGCCCGAAAAGGGTGAACCGCCTGCGCGGTTCAGTTTCCCCGCTCAGCCGGTGCTGAAAAAGGAAAAGGGCATACCTTTCGGTACACCCTAATGTATAAATTATTCCACTTCCACGCCGTTGATCCGCGCGGACTCATCCCCGGCAAGCGGAATAACAAGGCACTTCTGCCCTTCCACGACCTCGGTATGGACGTTCACGGCTCTCTCCTGCGGCATGCGCACGTCGATGACCGTGCCGGTCTCCCACGGAACGTCGTCCTCGTCCGTGTCAGCGGCGTTTGCCGCCTGATGCGCCAGCTCCTGCTGCAGCACTGCCACCTTCTGCTCCAAAGCGGCGGTATGCGCCTTGACCGTGCCCTCCTCGACCAGACGGCTGTCCAGCACGTTATGCGCCTGCGGCGGCTGGTCACCGAACACCTGCTCGTACGACTTCTCGATCTGCGCGCGCACCTCATCCGGCACCTCGGCCTCGGTCGCCAGACCGGAGACCGCCTCGGCGGTCAGCTCGACCGGCGGCAGGCTCTCATCCTCCTCCCGCTCGGCCACCATGGCGCTGATGGTCTTCTGCATCTGGAAGAACGCCGCGTCTGCCTGCTCCTCATCCTCACCAAAGGCGTCGTGCACCACGTTCTTGAATGCCAGCTTGTCCTCGGCAGCCGTGCGCTGCGCGACACAGCCGAGCACGTTCTCGATGAACTCGGGGTGCGACGGACGGCCGGTCTTGACGTAGTACATCACGGCATTGACGTCACTTCCGCGGTTTGCAAACGCCGGGTACACAAAGCCGAGGTCGGGCAGACCGACAACCCAGTCGCGCTCACGCGCACCGATGCGGTTTTCGTCCTCCTTATAGCCGAGCGCAGGCTTCGCCAGCTCGACCGGACAGACCGCGCACACGCAGTACGCATACAGCTCGGTGGATTCGTCCTGGTCCTCGCCCGAGGTGGCCTTGCTCGGCACGTCGTACACATCGTGGTAAACCACGATCAGGTAGTTGCCCGGGTAGCTGTACTCCTCGATCACCTGCTCGTACAGGCGGTCGAGCAGCTCCTCGTTCGCCAGCTTGCTGTCCTTGAGCGTCAGCAGGTATTTCTGGTGCTCGATGCCGCTGTCGCTGCGGTCAAACTCCAATTCCAGCAGGTTTGCGCCGAGCGTGCCGCTGAACGTCTTTTTCGCGATCTCGAGGTACTTGTAGTATTCATCCTCTTCCAGTTCGGAAAACTGCTCGGTGAACTTGGTCACGATCTGCTTGCCGCTGTTGACGTAGCAGCCGCACAGACGCCCGAACGTGCATTCGGTCTTTTTCAAACGGCGGCGCAGCTCCTGCACATCGCCCTTGGTGATATTCATAGGTTTCGCTCCTTAGCGTGTGGATTCGGTATATACAAGTATACGGCATTTTCCATGCAAAAGGCAAGCATTTTCACACAAAAAGCGGCCGACCGGGTAAGGTCAGCCGTAAATTGACAGGTTTTGCGCCTGTGTGATATACTTGTCATAAGGAAACGCCTGTTTGCATGGACAAACGGTCAGCTCCTCTTTTCCTCCCTCGGTTTGAGGCGGAAAGGAGGTGGCGTAAATGCGGAAGAAAGCACTTCAGCTTTTGGTATGTGCAGTCATTGTATTGTACATTTTCTCCGTATATGCGCGATGACCGTCCGGCGGCAACCGTACGGTCATCTGTGAAAACTTTTGACTGAACTTGGGAGCTGACCGTCCAACGGACGGCGTTTCCCTTTAATTACATTATAGCACACTTTCAGATGCTGTCAACCTGCGGAAATTGACATTTTTCGCACGTCCTGTTATACTTAACTCGTGGAAACGCTGTTGCACACGCAGTGAGCAATCACTGCAGGCGGTCAGATCTTCTTCTTCCCCACGGTCTGTGGGCGGAAGGAGGTGCTGCGCATGAGGAAGAAAGCCTTTGAGCTTTTTATCTGTGCGGTCATTGTACTGTACAT
>NZ_JAQCWA010000032.1:0-21051 GCF_027684505.1 Butyricicoccus sp. AF18-9LB | reverse complement strand
GATAGTATACCATACTGTCTAACAAATGGGGTGCAGTTCATTGCATCAAAGTCATGCCGCTTTATGGTTACTTAAAACACAAATGCCTCGCTCTGCTCGATCTCAATCTCGCAGTCCGCGATAACCGTCTGATACTGCGCGTAAACTTCAGCTTCCATGCGCCACGCGATGCCGCATCCGGCGGACAGTCTGCGCGGCACCGGCACCAGCCGACCGGCAATGCCATTCTGTTTGCAGAACGACTCCATCTCCATGGCGGCATCGGTGGTGTGGAAGGTGAGCACCTGATACGGCTTTTTCTCTCGCATTACGCCTGAAAAACGATCTCGAAGCAGCCGTCCGGACGCACAGTCGTCTGACCGGACTTCTTCTCGTATTCGAGCATTTTCTCGATATTCTTGCGGGTGTGCGCCTCGTCACCGAGCACACGGATCAGCTTCCCCGGATGATCCTGCATCGCGTCCATCGCCAACAGAACCGGCTCCGGACAGGACAGACCGCGAACATCTACTTCAACATATTCAGCCATTGCACATTCTCCTTTTCCGACTTACTTTGCCGTCTTTTTGCGGCGCAGATTGGTGCCCGCAATGACAAACAGCACGATAATGCAGACGATTACGGCGATTTTGCCGGCTGCCGCCGGACCGCCGGCAACTGCAGGCTCGGTTTCGGTTGCCGCCTTGGCAGCCGCGCCGACCAGACCGAAGTTATGCGCGAATGCCGCGCCGATCAGCATGCCGAGGAAGGTAACCGCGCTGTCAGACGAGCCCTGGCCTGCCAGAATAAGCTGACGCAGCGGACAGCCGCCAGCCAGCACAGCCGCAAAGCCGACAACATACATGCCAAGAATGTTCCACAGGTGCTGGGAATGCGCGATCGGCTGACCGGAAAAACCGAGGTGGAAGCTGCCGGTTGCCGCATTGTAGACTGCCATCACGGCAAACAGAGCCGCGATAATGCTGATCAGGTCGAAATTCTTCATCAGAATGATGTCGCGGATACTGCCCGCAAAGCACATGCGGCTCTTCTGCGCGAGCGCACCGATGATGAGCGCAACCACCAGAGAAAGGATGATCGGCGCATGCTTGCTGCCCGGGCCCTCGGTGCTGACCGCGTAAGCGCCGGTCGCCACGCCGATTACGAGCAGCGCCGCCAGCACAACCGGCAGAACGGCGCCGCCGACCGGCTTGGCCTCATACGCACGGCCGAGCGAGAAACCCTTCTTGAGGAAGAACGAACCGGTCGCCACACCGCCTGCAAAGCCGATAAGCGCGACCCACGCATTCAAGTCACCGGCGGCCATGCGCAGCACCATGCGGAGCGGACAGCCGAGGAATACGAGGGCGCCGATCATCATCGCAGCGCCCAGAATAAAACGCACCATCGGCGAAGAACCGGCGGTGGACTTATACTCCTTGGTCAGCAGCGCCAGCAGGAACGAGCCGCAGACAAAGCCAACGACCTCCGGGCGGAAATACTGCACCGGAGCCGCTGTATGCAGCTTGAGCGCACCCGCTGTATCGCGGATGAAGCAGGCAACACAGATCGCCATGTTGGCAGGGTTGCCGTAAATTGCCAGAAGCATGACCAGCAGTCCGATTACCGCACCGGACACTGCCAGCTTCCATGTCTTGTCAAACAGTTTCATGATTTTCTCCTTTTTTGTGAAATGAGGGAATTTTATGCTGTATTCAGTATATCATGCGGTGTTTTCAATGTGAAATCGATTCTATTGATAATTTGATTGAATCTATTGATATAATCTATAAATACAGCTATAATGGAGAAAACGAAAGGAATGCCGCCCATGGATATTCGTCAGCTGGAAGCCTATGTCTATACCGTGAAGTACCGCAGTTTTTCACTTGCTGCACAGAAGCTGTATCTGTCGCAGCCGACCGTCAGCGCGCACATATGCAATCTGGAAAAGGAGCTGCACGCGCAGCTGCTCAAGCGTACGACAAAAACGCTCTCGGTGACACCGGCCGGTCAGACGCTGTATAATTATGCCGCAGAAATCCTCGATTTGCGGCACAAAGCCATTCTGGAGCTATCCAACGAGCAGGAAACCATGCTGCATATCGGCGTATCATCCGTGCCATCGCTGTATCTGCTGCCCGAACTGCTGGCAGCGTACCACGAGAAGACCCCGGAAATCCGATTCCGCACCAGCTGTTCGGACAGTCTGGATGTGATAAACAAGGTCGCAGACAGCACCTGCGATATCGGTCTGGTCGGCACAAAGACCGCGGAGACCAACTGCGAATTTTTGCCGGTCGCCTCGGACGAGCTGGTGATTGCAACACCGAACACACCGCATTTCCGCGCCTATCAAAGCCAGCCGGACCCGCTGACAGCGCTCCTGCGCGAACCGTTCCTGCTGCGCGAGGACAACTCGGGCACCAAGCAGGAAACACTGTATTTCCTTCAAAATCACGGTCTGTCGCTTGATGAACTGAATGTCATCGCCGTCATGGATGACGCGGCAGCGCTCAAGCGGTGCATCGCACTGGGCATGGGCATTTCCATTCTGTCGCGTGCAACTGTGCAGACCGATGCACAGCAGGGACGGCTACTGCTGTTCCCCCTCGGACAGTCAGCGTTCCTGCGCCGGCTGTACATTGTGTATCCATCCATACGACGTATGTCCGAGCAGGCTATTCACTTTCTGGATTTTATAAAAAGGTATTATCGGATCGGATGACAGCCGTGCTGTCCGGCTTGACACAGCCAATCGAGCAGGAGTCTCTCCTGCATAGAAAGCCGACCTCCCGCACCACCGTGCGCGTACCGACCGGTACACGGCAGTCCTATCCGCAAGGTCAAAACGGACAAAGCGGATTCCTTAAGGCAACACCGGATTATATGGAGGCGGGAAAGGCATCCATTCTGTGTTCCTGTGAACCGGCTGCAGCAATGGTATTTGGCTTTTTCTTGTTTGAAGAAATCCCTGCGGTGCTTTCGATTACAGATCTAATCATTGTACTGATCGCACCTACTATGCTCGTACTTTCTGATAAAAAGCCGGAAATTGTGGAGGAATATAATCATGTCAAAAGATGAATATTTGATTACCGATGCGCCCCTGAAAGCGCTGACGGTTTTTGCCATGCCGATGATTCTCGGCAGCTTTTTTCAGCAGGTATATAATATGGCTGACTCCATTATCGTCGGTCAGTTTGTCGGCTCCTCCGCTCTTGCAGCGGTCGGCGCCTGCGCTGCCCTGACCAATGTTTTCATTTGTGTGGCGCTGGGTGCCGGTGTCGGTGCCGGCGTGCTCGTAAGCCGCTATTTCGGCGCCAGAGAGTATGGCAAAATGAAAACCATTGTATCTACCTCCCTGATCAGCTTTTTACTTCTGAGCATCATCCTTGGCATCTTTGGCTTTTGCTTTTCCCATGCGATGATGAGCGGATTACAGACCCCTGCCGATATTCTGGAGAAGGCGGTACTGTACTTGCGGGTCTATTTTGTGGGTTTTCCGTTTTTGTTCATGTATAACATTCTCTCTACCATGTTCACGTCCATCGGTGAATCAAAAATTCCGCTGGGACTGCTGATCTTTTCATCAATCCTGAATATTGTGATGGATCTCTGGATGGTAGCCGGTCTAGGACTTGGCGTGTTCGGTGCGGCGCTTGCAACTTTGATCGCACAGGGCATTTCGGCTGTATTTTCACTTTTGATTTTCTTTTACCGGATGCGCCGGTATAAGAGCAGCTTTGTCTGGTTTGACGGACAGGAGCTGCGTTCGATGCTTCAAATTGCTGTTCCATCGGTTCTTCAGCAGTCTACCGTATCCATCGGTATGATGATCGTACAGGCGGTGGTAAATCCCTTCGGCACACAGGCACTCGCGGGATACGCGGCGACGATGCGGGTGGAAAATGTCTTTTCCCTGATTTTTGTGTCCATCGGCAATGCGGTTTCGCCGTATGTTTCCCAGAACCTTGGCGCAAACAAAACCCAGCGCATCAAAAAAGGCTACCGCGCAGCATTGATGCTGGATGTATGTTTTGCTGTTCTTGCCTTCCTTGTCATTGAAACGCTGCACACGCAGATTTCCTCGCTGTTCCTTGGAAAAGACGGAACCGCCCTGGCTTATCAGGTGTCCGGGGATTATATGAGATGGCTTGGTTTCTTCTTTGTCTTTATGGGCATCAAAATGGCGACCGATGGCGTTCTTCGCGGACTCGGAATCATGCGGCCGTTCCTCATTGCCAATATGGTAAACCTTGCGATTCGCTTGTCCGTGGCGTTGATCTGTGCACCGCGTTTTGGTATTGCATTTGTCTGGCTTGCCGTGCCGGCAGGCTGGCTTGCTAACTTCCTGGTTTCCTATGCGGCACTCAGAAAATCCTGGCCGACTGAGAAAGTGGTGTCATCTCAGTAAATCCGGATTTACCGAAAATCTGAAATCCTTCGGAACGGCATCTGAAATAATTAACAACGCGGTAAGTCAAAACAGTCTGCGTCCTGTGCACAGCCCGAAATTGAACTGCACCCCCTCTGTCAGACAGTATGACATACTGTCTGACAGAGGGGGTGCTTTATTATGTTAAGAGGAAAACCGAAACTTACTCTCCAATCTTCGCTCTCAACTCTTTACGCTTTGCACAGTCAGTCGATAATCTTAATACTCTCAATAACCGGCTGATTTTCCGTCTTAACCGTACCGTTATCGTCCTCGACCGGCGTATTATCGCAGATTTCATCCACAACATCCATGCCCTTGGTCACATAACCGAAGCAGGCGTACTGACCGTCGAGATAAGTGCTGTCCTGCTGAACGATGAAGAACTGCGAGGATGCGCTGTCCGGGTCGCTTGAGCGTGCCATCGAAACCGCACCGCGCGTGTGCGACAGCTTGTTCTCCACGCCGTTCTCCGAAAACTCGCCCTTGATAGTGTTCTCCGAGCCGCCGGTGCCGTTGCCCAGCGGGTCGCCGCCCTGCATCATAAAGCCGGTAATAATGCGGTGAAAGGTCAGTCCGTCGTAAAAACCGTCGTTTGCAAGGTCCATAAAGTTCTGAACCGAGATAGGCGCTGCATCGCCGTCCAGCTCGATGTCGATCGTGCCGTGGTCCTTGATGGTGATTTGTGCATGATGCTGACCGATGGGCTGTGCGGTCTCCTCAGCAGTCGTCTGCTGCGAGTTATCGCTCGTGTCGGTGGCATCATCCGTCGAGGTCTGCGCGCCCGTTTTGCCGCCGCAGGCGGTCAGAACCAGCATCGCCAACAGGCCAAAAAGCAAAAATGTACGTTTTTTCATGTGAAATTCTCCTTTTTAGGCAATACCGCATCATTGAACAAGAGCGATTTGCGAGTAAATTTCGCGTTCTGATTAGGCGCGGGTTTGCAGCAATACTTTGTGTATTGCAAAAATCCGCAACGACATCAGAGCGTAAAATTTCCGCAAAGCGCCGCAGCTTTAATTATGCAGTGTTGCCTTATATCCTGAACGGGTGGAATATGAAAATGTTCCCGCGGTACTCCCCTATTATACGGTACTGAGAACGCGAAAACCAGTGTTTTTTCGGTGTCTGCAAAAAAATGCACCGCAAAACTGCGGTGCATTTTCTATCAAACGATACAGTACGGAACCGATTTCTGCACAAACCGTGTCGTTCCGCGACAGCTTACTTCATAATGTCCTTATCGTGGGCCGCTTTGGCAACCAGACCGGACAGCGCCAACAGCGCGATCAGGTTCGGGAATACCATCAGGCCGTTGAACAGGTCGGACAGGTTCCAGACCAGATCAACATGCAGTGCAGAGCCGATCACGATGCAGACAACAACGATAGCGGCATATACCTTGACTGCCTTGCTGCCGAACAGCGCCTTTACGTTCTGCTCACCGAAGAAATACCAGCCGATGATGGTAGAGAACGCAAAGAACAGCATGCAGATCGCAACAAAGATCATGCCTGCCGAGCCGAGGGAAGCCTTGAAGGCTGCCTGTGCCAGCTCGGTGCCCTGCAGACCGTCCGGTGCGCCCGGATTGAGCATACCCGAGGTCAGGATGACCATAGCGGTCAGCGTCAGTACAACAAAGGTATCGATGAATACGGAAACGATAGCAATTTCGCCCTGATCCTGCGGACGTTTTACCTTTGCCAGAGCGTGCGCGTGCGGCGTGGAACCCATGCCGGCCTCGTTGGAGAACAGACCGCGTGCAACGCCGTAGCGCATTGCCTGACGAACCGTGATGCCTGCAGCGCCGCCGAGGATAGCCTGCGGGTCAAATGCTGCAACAAAGATGGACTTGAACGCCGGAATGATTGCCGCGTGGTTGATGCACAGGATAACAACGCAGCCAGCCATGTAGAACAGCGCCATGATCGGAACGACCTTCTCGGTAACAGCCGCGATACGGCCAACGCCGCCGAGGAAGATAAACGCTGCAATGATCGCGCAGATGATGCCGACAACGATCATCGGTGCGCCGAACGCGGTGTTGAACGCTACGCTGATCGAGTTTGCCTGTACCATGTTGCCGGTGAAGCCCAGCGCGAAAATAATTGCAATCGAGAAGAAGCCGGCGAGGAACTTGCCGAATTTACCGGTAAAGCGTGCGCGGATGTAGTAGATCGGACCGCCGGTAACGTGGCCCTTGTCGTCCGTGGTCTTGTACTTCTGCGCGAGAACCGCCTCGCCGTAGATGGTGGACATGCCGAAGAACGCACTCAGCCACATCCAGAAAATCGCACCCGGACCGCCGGAATACAGTGCGGTAGCCGCGCCTGCAATGTTGCCGGTGCCGACCTGCGCCGCGATTGCGGTGGTAAGCGCCTGGAACGGACTCATGCCGTCCTTGCCAGCCTTCTCACCGTTGAGCGAGAAATGGCCGAACAGATGCTTCCAGCCTGCGCCGAACTTGCGCACCTGAACGAAGCGCGTGCGGATGGTAAACACGATGCCGGTGCCAACCAGCAGGTACAGCAGCAGGCCGTTCCATACGACGTTGCTGACCTTGCTTACCCAGTCTGCCAATACTTCCATTGTCATTTTACATACCCCTTCTTTGTTTTGCGGCAAACAAAAAAGCCGAACCCAATCAGCATCGGGTTACGGCTCCAAAGAAACGGAAAGACAGCAAACAGACGGTACACCCTGCACCGTGAGAAAACATTTGCTGTGGTTCCGCGGAACTTATTTTTATATCCTAACGTCTATAAAAACAGGTTCATCTCTGTCCTTTTGCCTGAGAGATTGGCACGCAAACCCCTTTGCGCGCGTTGCACCTTCGGCAGTCCCCTTGAGGAACGTTCTCCAGAGCCACATCCATTTACAGTCCTCATCCGGAAAACCGGACGCCTGAGAGTTTTGCTCCTTCGGCAAGTCTTTGACTTTTTCCTGCAAACTTCGTTTGTCGCGTATGTAGTTTATGGATTCAGTGTAACACCGTGACAACATTCTGTCAATGTCAATCAAGATATTCGTGAAAGTTTGTGAAAAACAGCAAATTTCTTGACAACCTATGCTATAATAGATAGGCTATACTGGTAGTATTATTGGTAAATCCAAGTAATCAACAGCATCCCTCGAAAGGAGGAAATTTACATGAATGATGCTTTGCAGCAGCTTCTCGACAGGCTGACGGCTCTGCTGGCGGAAAAACCGCTCATCGGGGCGTGGTACACAACCGTTGTGCGCTTTGTGTTCCCGCTGCTGGCGCTGATGATCCTTGTCGGTGCGATCCGCTCGCTGTGGAAGGTCAAGCACCCGGATGAGGTCTGGGGCTATCTGGTGCTGCGCAACGGCGTGCGCCTGCCCATCACCCACTGGGAGAACATCATCGGACGCGCCCCCAGCTGCGATGTGCAGCTGGAATATCCGTCGGTATCGCGTCAGCACGCCGCGCTCATCCGCGAGGATGACGGCAGCTGGACGATATACGACCTCGGTTCCAAGGGCGGCATCAAGGTAAACGACCTGCCGGTGGACGAGTATGCGCTCGTGGAAGACGGCGACACGGTCACCTTTGCGGGTATTCCCGCTATCATGGAGCCCATTACCGCTGAGGAGAAGCGCACACAGATGGTCGAACGCCGCATTGAGGGCAAGCCTGCCGGCATGTGGGGTTCGCTCGTACTGCTGACGCTGTTCCAGATCCTCACCGGTCTGCAGCTCATTATCGCGCAGGGCGACAAGGCGACCACCACCATTCCGCTCACCTTTTTTGTCTTTACGGTAATCTGCTGGGCGTATTTCATCGTCATGCGCCTGTTCCGCCGCATCGGCTTTGAAATGGAGACGATAGCGTTCTTCCTATGTACGCTGTCACTCGCCGTCACCGGCTCGACCGTGCCGGACGAGCTGCCCAAGCAACTGATTGCAATTTTGATGGGTCTTGCCATCTTTATCGTGCTCGGCTTCTTCCTGCGTGACCTGACCCGGGCGCAGAAGGTGCGCTGGTTCATGAGCGCAACGGCAGTCGGACTGCTGGCTATTACACTGCTGATCGGCTCGTCGCAGGGCGGCGCGAAGGCATGGCTGCGTCTCGGCCCTCTGTCGCTGCAGACCTCGGAAATTGCGAAAATCTGCTATATTTTTGCCGGTGCCGCAACGCTCGACCGCCTGTTCAACAAGCGCAACCTGTGGATGTTCATCGGTCTGACCGCCATCTGCGGCGGCTGTCTCGCGCTGCAGAACGACTTCGGCACCGCACTTGTGTTCTTCGTGACGTTCCTCGTCATCGCGTACCTGCGTTCGGGCGATTTCGCCACCATCGGCCTTGTGTGCGCCGGCTGCTTCGGCGCCGGCATGGTCATGCTGACCATCAAGCCGCACGTTGCCGCTCGCTTCGCTTCCTGGGGACATATCTGGGAGGACGTGTACGACAAGGGCTTCCAGCAGACACACACGCTGACCGCAGCCGCCTCCGGCGGCATGATTGGCGTCGGTGCGGGCAAGGGCTGGCTTTCGAATCTCCCTGCCGCGGATACCGACATCGTGTTCGGCATGCTGTGTGAGGAATGGGGTCTCGTCATCGCCGTACTGACCATCCTCTGCATTATTACACTGGCCGTGTTCGCTGTCCGCGCCTGCCGCGCCGGACGCTCCAGCTTTTACACCATCGCCGCATGCGCGGCCACCAGTCTGCTGGTGTTCCAGACCTGTCTGAACGTATTCGGTGCGGTCGATATTCTGCCGTTCACCGGCGTTACGCTGCCGTTCGTATCCAACGGCGGTTCGTCCATGCTGTCGGCATGGGGCATGCTCGCCTTTTTGAAAGCGACCGACACCCGACAGAATGCATCGTTCGCGGTTCGTCTGCCCAGCCGCCGCGAGCTTAGAGGGGAGGAGTAACCATGCGGAAAATCGAAAAACGCAGTATTTTCTGTCTGATCCTTGCCGCACTGCTCGGTCTGGGTCTGGCGTTCTTCTGCTTCCGGTTTGTCGTAGACGGCGGCGACTGGGCCTCCTACCCGTACAACCGTCATCTCTATAACAACGCCGGTCAGCTGAAAGGCGGCACCATCCTCGACCGGGACGGCGATATGCTGTCCACGCTCGACGAGGACGGCAACCGCATCTACAACGATGACGCAACCGTCCGGCGCGCCACACTGCACGCCGTCGGCGACAAAAACGGCAACATCGGCGCGGGTGCGCTCACCTCGTTCGCGGATAAGCTGTCCGGCTACAATCTGCTCACCGGCGTATATTCTCCGCTCGGCACCGGCAACAGCCTGTATCTGACGATTGATGCCTATTTGAACAATGTCGCCTATCAGGCTTTGAACGGAATGAACGGAACGGTTGGCGTTTATAACTATAAAACCGGTGAAATTTTGTGCATGGTGTCCACACCGACGTTTGATCCGGCCAATCCGCCGGACATTGCGGCGGACGATCCCGCGTGGGACGGCGTTTACGTCAACCGCTTGCTGTCCGCGAACTCGATTCCGGGATCTATCTTCAAGGTTGTGACCATCAACGCCGCTATCGAGAACATCCCCGACCTGTTCCAGCGCAAGTGGACGTGCACCGGCTCGGTCAACATCGGTGGCGAGGAAGTCACCTGCCCGCACGCTCACGGCGAACAGGATATCGAGGAAGCGCTCGCCAACTCGTGCAACGGTGTGTTCGGTCAGCTGGCTGTCGAACTCGGCGGCGAAACCATGCAGAAATACGCGGATGCGGCAGGACTGACCAAGTCCATCAAGGTGGACGGCATCCAGTCCTCGGTCGGCAAGTTTGATTTCTCGGGCAATGACAATCAGCTGGCATGGTCGGGTGTCGGTCAGGGTCAGGATACCCTGTGTCCGATCAACATGCTCCAGTATATGGGCGCAATCGCCAACGGCGGCAAGGCTGCCGTGCCGCGTCTGATCGAAAAATCCACCACAGATTACGGCCTGCCGACCGGCATTTACTATCCGCACAAGTCGGCGCAGCTGATCGACGAAAAGACCGCCGGTACCATCGCGGATATGATGCACAACAACGTCATCGAGACCTACGGTCAGGATCGTTTCCCGGGCATGGATATCTGTGCCAAGTCGGGCACCGCCGAGGTCGGCGCGGATAAGTCACCGAACGCATGGTTCACCGGCTTCCTGCGCGACGAGGCTACGCCGTATGCTTTCATCGTTCTCGTCGAGAACGGCGGCGGCGGCTCGTCGGTTGCCGGTACGGTGGCTTCGCAGGTGCTGCAGGCTGCGGTAGAAAAAGCCTACTAAGGAGAGAGAAATCATGGCGCAAAGCACCGAAATGCTCCCTAACGGACTGCAATTATTACAGGACGACCGTTTTTTTAAGCTCGGACAGGACAGCGTGCTGCTCAGCGCGTTCGCCAAGCCGAGACGCAATGCCAAACTGCTCGACCTCGGCTGTGGCACAGGCGCTCTGGCGCTGCTCGTATGGCGGCCCGACCTCAAGATCACCGGACTGGAACTGCAGGACGGCCCGCTCGACCTGTTCCGGCAGTCCATCGCGGCAAACGAGCTGGAAAACGTAACCGCTCTGCAGGGCGACCTCCGGCAGATGCGTACGCTGCTGCCGCACGGCAGTATGGATTACGTTATCTGCAACCCGCCGTATTTCGACCGCAACGCAGGCGCGAATGCGCCGACCGCCGAAAAGCGCACCGCAAGGCAGGACGCCACCTGTTCGGTCGAGGAACTGGCGGTTGCTGCCTCGTTCGTGCTGCATACCGGCGGCAAAGCCGCGTTCGTATTCCGGCCGGAACGGCTGTGGGTGCTGCTCGAGGCGCTCTCGCGCGTGCGGCTCGTGCCGAAAAGAATGCGGTTCGTGCACCAGAGCGTGCAGGCGTCGCCAAGCGTCGTCATGGTCGAGTGCCGAAAAGGCGGCAGTGCGGAAGGACTTGTTGTTGAGCCGCCGCTGATCGTTGAGAGTGATGAATATTTCCGTATTTACGGAATTGAGCATTGAAAATGGAGAATCAGCGCTATTCTTGCGCGAGTTCCGTCCACGCTGCGCTGAGACGCGCAATGCGCGATGATTGAATTCGGCACCATGTGCTGCACCTTCATTTTCCATTATCCATTCTCCATTTAAGAAATTCCGGAGGGATTGAATTGTCTACATTATACTTAGTCGCAACGCCGATCGGCAACCTGAGTGATTTATCGCCGCGGGCACGCGAGGTGCTCAGCACGGTGGATTTCATCGCGGCAGAGGACACCCGCGTGACGCAAAAGCTGCTTAACGCCTGCGAATTGCCCAAAAAGCCGATGATCTCGTACTACGAACACAATCGCCGCGCACGCGGTGAAGCGGTTTTGGAGAAGCTGCTCGCCGGTGAGACCTGTGCGCTCGTAACCGATGCGGGCACGCCTGCGGTTTCCGATCCGGGTGAGGATCTGGTCGCGCTGTGCGCCGAGCACGATGTACCCGTTATCCCGATTCCGGGCTGCTGTGCGGCGGTCTGCGCGCTAGCGGCATCCGGTCTGCCGACCGGACGCTGGTGCTTTGAAGGCTTCCTGTCGGTCAACAAAAAGGCCCGCAGAGAGCACTTGGACACTCTGCAGGGCGAAAAACGCACGATGATCTTCTACGAAGCACCGCACAAGCTGTGTGCAACGCTGCGCGACTTGCGCGACGCCTTCGGCGGCGACCGCCGGCTGTCACTCTCGCGCGAGCTGACCAAGCTGCATGAGCAGACGCTCCGCATGACGCTCGACGAGGCGGTTGCCTACTTTGACGCCAACGCGCCGCGTGGCGAGTTCGTGCTCATCCTCGAGGGTGCGCCGGACGAGCCGGAGACCGAGCAGGACGAGGCCGAACGTCTTGCCTCTGCCGCCGAGGCGGTCCGCCGCCGCATGGAGCAGGGCCAGACCCAGAAGGACGCGGTCAAGGCAGTTTCCGCCGAAACCGGCGTAAAGAAAAACGCGCTGTACCGCTATGTGCTCGATCACGAAGAATAACGAAAAAACCGTTGCCAAAGCAACGGTTTTTTCGTTTTCTGCACTTATTTCTGATGTTTCGGGCAGCCGCTGCGGCAGCAATGTCCGCGTCCGGGGCACTGCGCATGCCGTTCGCACAGCGCAACATCGCCGCCCTCGATCACCAGCCGTTTGCCGTTTACAAGGCAATCCGCCAGCTTGCGGCGGGCGTTGTTGTAGATCAGCTGCACCGTTGTGCGGGCCACGCCCATCTGCGCGGCAGCCTGCTCCTGCTGCAGATTTTCCAGATCCATCAGACGGATGGCTTCATATTCATCCAGCGTCATTTGCACGCACTCTGTCGTACTTTCCTGCGGGGAAAACTCGCTGAACGTCGGCAGACCGCAGATTCTGCGGCACTTTCTCGGTCTCGGCATGAATTATTCGTGACAGTGACCGCCGCAGCCGTGGCTGCCGCAGGAATGGCCTTCGCCGTGATCATGGTGCGTGCAGTATACATTGGGATCAAACGCCAGCGTACCGTTCAGGAAAGCCTGCACTGCCTCATCGGCATTGCCCTGCACACCGCCGATCAGACGGATATTGGCCTCCGCAAGCGCTGCCTGTGCGCCGCCGCCAATGCCGCCGCAGATCAGCGTATCCACACCGAGCTGTGCCAGCAGGCCGGCCAGCGCACCGTGACCGCTGCCGTTCGTATCCACCACCTGCGCATGCAGCAGCTTGCCGCCGGATACCTCGTACAGCTTAAACTGCTCCGTGTGGCCAAAATGCTGGAAAACCTCTCCGTTTTCATAGGTAACTGCGATCTTCATAACCATTTCCTCCGAATTTATTTCTGACATATGGCAATAACGTTACTTATAGTCTATCACGTTTTCGGCATATGTCAATAATAAGTTTTGGCATACCGCTATCCCATTATTATAGGCAGCAGACGCCGATATCCGGATAAAGCAAAAACCCTTCCGAAAATCGGAAGGGTTTTGTGTTTCGTTGACAAAAAAGATGCAGTTCTACTATCTATTGACATTCTAAATTTTTTTACCAGTCAACTTCTGGTTTGCGCCAACGTTTCTAAAGATAAAAGCAAGTGGGGTGATTCGATTGAATTACTCGCTTGCTTACCCCAATGGAATTCCTGTTGCTTTACCAACTTTTTCAATTTGATTATATAGTGCGGAGTATATGCCGCTAGGTGGTATATCACGGTCCCTTCGGATCTCCAACGCCAAAACAGTAGTTCTTGCCCTAGTATCATAAAAAGCAGAGTGGGCGTTAATTCTGTTATCCCCACATACTTGCGGATAATGGTAGCGAAGCTGTCAAAGTCGCTTTTATTCTGTTCGTAGGTATCGACTTCCTGTTGTTCTGCATTTACCTTTTCCGTCAGTTCTTTCTGCTCAGTTTCATACTCTACGGACAGCTTCAAAAATCGCTCATGGCTGATTGTGCCGTTGATGTCGTCCTCATAAATCCGCTTGAAAATCCGGTCAAGTTCTGCAATCCGTTTTCTTGCCTGTTCGACCTCACGCCGCTTGCGTTTCATGTCCTTTTCCGCTTCATCAAACCGCTGTTTCTGTATCAGTTCCATAAATGCGGTAATGTCCTCATAGAACATGGCAGTTACGGCAAATATCCGATTGAGAACGATTTTCCGTAAGACTTCTTCTCTGATGAAGTGCGCCGTACAATCTCCTGTATTGCTTTTATATCTTGCACAGCGGTAGTTGTCTTGTGAACCGTCAAAACTTTTGCAGGTAGCGAAGTGCAGTTTACTTCCACAATCCGCACAGAATACCAAGCCGGAAAACATTCCCTGTCGCTCTGCCTTTGTGGGGCGGCGTTTATTTGCCCTTAATTCCTGTACCCGTTCAAAGACAGCTTCCTCAACGATTGCGTCATGTGTATTGCGGAAAATCGCCTGCTGTTCCTTTGAACCGTTTGCAACCGACAACTATTTTGAGCAGTATGTTTATGAAAAGCCGACTGTTTTTGTTGTTCAAGGGAAAGAAGTTGTCGTTACAAGTAGACGGTTAGCCGACGCATTAGCTAATCTGTCAGAACAAAGGCGCACTGTTCTGCTGATGAATTTCTTCCTCGGTTACAGCGAAAGAAAAATCGGGAATGAGTACGGAAGAAGCAGAAGTACAGTCAACTACTGGAAACTGGCGGCATTGAAGCAGTTAAGAAAAGAACTGGAGGAAACTGAACATGAGGAATAAGAAACTGATACCCTTTGAAACCATTGAGAAAGCTGTTGCCGGCGAGCCGGAAGCCATAGACGCGGTATTACGGCATTACACAGCGCGGATTAAATATCTGTCTACCTATCGCGGGCATATTAACGATGATATTCAAGACCGTCTGAAAGCACAGCTTATCAAAGCTATCCTGCAATTCCGTTTTGACAGGTAACAGATAGCAAAGCCAAAAACAGTCGTCAAAGATAAACTTTGCGCAAGCGTCCTTGATGACTGTTTCCGTCTTTGCTGTTGGGCAACCAAGAGAGCACAATCGGATAGACCGCTTGCGCTCTCAATCCAGTATGGAATGTTATGCGGTAGGGTGCGTTTCTCGCTTGATTTAAGCGCGTTACAGCGACGATAGGGGCAAGGGTAAACCACCCTTAAAAATGACGTTCTACTGCGTAACATGGCAAACGATATTTTGTATTGTCGCTTCTGTTCCATTCTTTTCCGTTCCGGCGGCTCTGCCGCTATACCTTGCCCCAAAGGAGAGGGATTAGGGAAAGGATAGGAAAGGAATAGGTATTTGATTAAATCTGTATTTGTTTTTTCTTTAGTTAGTATATCTTTATTTAATTGCGTTGGATTATCCGATGTCAGAAAATCCAATATCGGATAATCCAACAACGGGAAAACCGAGATATGTGGTCTATGCTTTATCGGATAATTACCACAGGTTTGTTACGCAGTAGAGGGGAAAAAGCGCTTGATTTATGCGGCTTGCAGAACGTGTAAAACGTTTAGATGATATTTTATACTTCTACCCTCAAAAATGACGTTCTATTGCGTAACTTTGAGGTTAAATTTTAAATTTATATTTATAATAACATTACAAATTCAAACATAACGTGCAATATAATGCAAGAAATAAGAATGAAATACAAGATTTTCTTGTAATACTATTGACATTTACAAGAAATGTGGTAATATATAGTATAAAGGAGCGTGAAAGCATGACAAAAAGCGCAAGAATACAAGAGGGTGTTGTAGAATTTCTTGCAGATGGCTGTCCTCATACAGTTCAAGAAATTAAGAGCTTTCTACAGCAAGTCGGAATTTCTGATTATTCAGAGGGACAGTTTTCCGGTTCGATAAATACACTGCTCAGAAACCAATCTATCAAAAAAATTGATAGAGGAATTTATAAAATAAATCAAAATTTTGGAGGTAAAACTTTTATGAAAACTTGTTTTGTGGTATCTCCTATTGGAGATGTAGGAAGTGAAATAAGAATTAATGCGGATAAGCTATTTAAATATATCATTAGCCCAGTTTGTAAAAGTTGTGGTTTTGAACCTGTACGCGTAGACCAAATTAACGATTCTGATTCAATTACACAAACCATTATTGATAAGCTTTTATCATCAGAGCTTGTTATAGCTGATATTTCTGGACATAACCCTAATGTTTTTTATGAAATGGGATATAGAAAATGTACAGATAAGCCAATTATTCACCTTAAAAAGAAAGGTGAAAGCATACCATTCGATGTAAACACAGTAAGAACATTCGAGTATGATTTAACTGATTTGGATAATGTAGAAGAAACCAAAAAGCGTTTAGAACAAACAATAGAAACATTTTCTTTTGAAAATCAAGATGATACATTGGGGCAAGATGAGGAAGCCAACAAGCAACCCTTTACTCAAGGTATTCTTACTATGTTGTATCAAATCCAAGACTCTATTACGGAATTAAAAGAGCAAGTAAATAAAAAAGATACGGAAACTATACAAGCAATAATGCAAACTAGCCTAAACAATGTAAAAAAAGAGGAATCCGCTGATGCTATTATGATGAAAATGCTATTGCCTGAGTTGATTAAAAACCCTGAATCTTTTCAAAATTTAATGCAGATTGCTGAAATAGCTAATAAATCTAAGAAGTAAATAAAAGCGAGTGAAAGTCAAACTTTTCACTCGCTTTTATTTTGCTACTCTGTCTATCGGACGTTAAGTTAATTTTTGTGAATACTTCCTTATCACTGTAAATCAAAGTCATTCCACGTTTTTGCTGAATGGTGTGAGAATAAAGGTTTTGCAGGAATTCGTTATCCAAGCACGCGAATGAAACTTATCGATCAAAGAGGTTCGAATATCGTTCTGTTTGATGCCGATTCAGCTGTAGCTGATGAATCAACTTTCCGAATCTGTAGAAATGCTTGAGTACAACAAAATGTGCCCTCACAGATGAAACTCTGTGAGGGCACTGTGTTTTACTGGATGGCGTCCTTCAGACCCTTTTCAGGTTTGAACGCAAGCACCTTTGCCGCGGCGATCTCGATCGTCTCGCCGGTGTGCGGGTTGCGGCCCGTGCGGGCGGCACGCTCACGCACTTCAAAGCTGCCGAAGCCAGGGATCTGTACCTTGTCGTTCTGTTTCAAGGTCTCCTGCACCGTGCTGAAAAAGGCGTTCAATACCTGCTCGGTGTCCTTCTTGCCCACGCCTACGTCTTCCGCGACCGCCGCGATCAGTTCCGTTTTGTTCATGTTCTCGTTCTCCTGATTCGTTTTTTGTTCAGTCGTAGATGGATTCCATGTCCCATTCGATGATCGCGCCGGTATTGGCGTCGATGGTGAAGTCGTACTCCATCGTGCCATAGCGGATCTCGCCTTCGTACTCCCAGCGGCCATCGTCAAAGTCCAGCTTGAACTTGTAGATATTCGCAGCCGTCGCGCCGGGGACGCTGGACAGGGCGATCTGCTTTGCCGTGGCCTCGCTGATCTTCACATTTGCGTTGGTGTTGGTGCTCTGGGACGGGGTGTAGTTCTCGGCGTCGTAGTCGTAGCTGACAATCTTGCCGGTGGCGGCGTCGATCTCATAGTCGTACTTCGCGCCGTTCGCGTACCATTCAATTTCGTACACCTGACGGCCATCGTCATAGTCCAGCTTGGACTTGGTGATGGTGGCGTCCGCCGCCTTGACCCCGGCGTGTGCCAGAGCGATCTCCTGCGCCTTGGCCTCGTCCACCGCGCCGGTAGAGGTGTTGATGTTGGGGGTAGTCTGCGCCGGAGTGGTGGTCGCGCCGGATGCAGTGGTATCCGTCTGAGCGCTGTCCGTGGGCGCGGCGTTCTTGTCCCGGTAACTCGCCTCCAGCACCTCGCCGCTCTCAGCATTGATGGAGTAGGCGTAGGTATGATTGCCAGAGGTGAACTCAACCTTGTAGCAGGTCACGCCAGCCACCTCGCTGAGCGTCGCGGAAGAAATGTCCGCGTCCGCCGCGTCGATGTTGGCGGCGTCCAGCGCCGCCGTCTGCGCCTGTTCCATGCTGATCTTTGCCGCCTGATCTGCCGCAGGCATATTACCGCATCCGACCAGCGCCGCCGCAAGCAGGAGCGCTGTTCCGGTTAAAAGCCATTTTTGTTTCATGCTGCTTCCTCCTATTCAGGTGTTGTAGGAAATGTAGCAGATTATAACATACTATGTCAATAGGTAAAATAAGATCCAGTGGTTTCCAAACCCGCACATCTCACGTCTATTGGGCAGCGAGAAATATGATTTGAGTTCGCCCCATGGGAATCATTATTTAAGGAGCTGCTTCAAATCTTCTTCCGGCGTGGTGATGGGAGCAATGCCGAAATTCTCTACAAGGTAGTTCAGCACATTGGGCGAAACGAACGCCGGCAGCGTGGGGCCAAGGCGAATATTCTTGATCCCCAGATGCAGCAGCGTCAGCAGGATGCACACTGCCTTCTGCTCATACCAGGAAAGAACCATGGACAAGGGCAAATCGTTCACGCCGCAGCCGAACGCCTCCGCCAGCGCCAGCACGATTTTGACAGCTCCGTAAGCATCATTGCACTGGCCCACATCCATGAGCCGAGGCAGGCCGCCAATGGTCCCGAGGTCAAGGTCGTTGAAGCGGTATTTGCCGCAGGCCAGCGTCAGCACTACGGTATCGGCGGGTGTCTGCTTGACAAACTCGGTGTAGTAGTTTCGTCCGGGGCGGGCACCGTCACAGCCGCCGACCAGGAAAAAGTGCCGGATAGCGCCGCTCTTTACCGCCTCGATCACCTGATCCGCCACGCCAAGCACCGCGCCATGACCGAAGCCGGTCATGACCGTGCCGCCGCCGTTGATACCGGTGAACGGCTTGTCCTCGTTGTAGCCGCCAAGCTCCAATGCCTTTTCGATGACAGGGGTAAAGTCCTTATCCTCGCCGATGTGCGTCAGTTCCGGGTAGGATACCACCGCCGTGGTGAACACGCGGTCGGCGTAGCTTGCTTTCGGCGGCATCAGGCAGTTGGTGGTAAACAGCACCGGCGCGGGGATGTCGGCAAATTCTCTTTGCTGATTCTGCCACGCCGTGCCGAAGTTGCCCTTGAGATGGGCATATTTTTTCAGTTCAGGATAGCCGTGGGCGGGCAGCATTTCGCCGTGGGTGTAGATGTTGACGCCTTTACCCTCGGTCTGCTCCAGCAGCAGCTTCAAATCGTGGAGGTCATGGCCTGTGATGACGATGAACGGTCCCTTCTCCACCGTCAGCAGGACGGTGGCAGGCGCGGGCGTACCGTAGCTTTCGGTATTGGCCTTATCCAGAAGCGCCATGCACTTAAGGTTTTTCTCGCCCACCTCCATTACGATGGGCAGCAGCTCGTCCATACCCCAGTCCTCGCCCACGGCAAAAAGAGCCTTGGCGAAAAAGCGGTTCACTTCCTCGTCGGCATAACCCAGCATCATAGCGTGATGGGCGTAAGCCGCCATGCCGCGCACGCCGAAGAGGATCAGGGATTTGAGGCTGCGAATATCCTCCTGCGCGTTCCAGAGCAAATTCATGTCATAATCATCGTTTGACCCGCAGCGGGAGCCGCAGCCGGAGCAGCCTGGAACAAGGCGGGCCTTTTCCTCGTGTACCCGATCGATCAGCTCCCGAATGGTCTTTTCGTTGAAGCTCACATTGGTGACGGTAGTGAACAGGCCCTCGATCATCAGCCGCCATGTATCAGCGTTGACCGGTGCATCGCCATCTGTGACTCTTGCCAGCCCAATGAGCGCGCCCGTCAGCTCGTCCTGAAGTTTCGCTACATCGGCGGTCTTACCGCAGACACCAGCCTTACCGGTACAGCCGGTACAACCCGCTGTCTGCTCACACTGAAAGCAAAACATTTTATGATCCATTATCGTTTTCCTCCTATTCGGTTCAAATCATGTCCTTTTTATCAGAAGCTCATGCCTCCTCGAAGGACTCCTTGCCCACATTGCACAGGGGGCACTCAAAATCCTCCGGCACCTCGCTCCAAGGCGTACCGGGGGCGATGCCACCTTCCGGGTAACCCGCGCTTTCGTCGTATTCCCAACCACAAAGGCTGCATACATACTTCATTGTGCTTTTTCCTTTCTTTTTCTAATGATTTTGTTATTCTTCCACCAACCGGCCGTCCACCGTCACGGTGACCACCTGCCACGGAATGAATTTCCCGCTCTGCTGGAGCGCCTTTTTCGCCGCCAGTTCCAGCCCGCCGCAGCAGGGCACCTCCATCCGCACGACGGTGACGCTTTTGATATTGTTCTCCTGAATGATCTCCGTCAGCTTTTCAGAATAGTCCACGCTGTCCAGCTTGGGGCAGCCCACAAGGGTGATGTGCCCCTTGATAAACCGCTCGTGGAAGGCGGCGTAGGCGTAGGCGGTGCAGTCAGCGGCGATGAGCAGCCGCGCGCCGTCAAAATACGGGGCATTCACCGGCACCAGCTTGATCTGCACCGGCCACTGGGAAAGGTGGCTCGTCTGCTGGGCTTGCGGCGTTTCCACGGAGGGCGCGTCCTGGCGCTGAATATTCCGGGACTGGCTGCCGGGGCAGCCGCAGGGCAGGGTTATGCCCTCGTTTTGCATTTTCCGCTGCTTATTTTCCATGACGGCCTGCTCGTCATAGGCCGCCGCCTCCCGCTCTACAAAGGTGATGGCCCCGGTTGGGCAGGTAGGCAGGCAGTCCCCCAGCCCGTCGCAGTAATCGTCTCGCATCAGCCGCGCCTTGCCGTTCACCATGGCGATGGCGCCCTCGTGGCAGGCGGCAGCGCAGGCGCCGCAGCCGTTGCATTTATTTTCGTCGATCTCGATGATCCGTCGTTTCATTGCAATGCCTCCTTGCTTTTGTGGCTTGATTATACTAAAATCAAATCAGCAAGTCGGTTGAATTTTCAACGAAAGAGGATTGTTTATGAAAGAATTTTTCCCGGTGCTCCATACGGCGGCGCTTTTCTCCGGCATTTCCGACGAGGAACTTGCCGCCATGCTCTCCTGCCTTGGTGCGAGAATCGATGCCTTTCCCAAAGGCTCCCGCCTGCTCCGCGCCGGAGACGCGGTGGATGAAGTGGGGCTTGTGCTGGCGGGCAGCGCCCTCATCGTGCAGGAGGATATCTGGGGAAACCGCAACATCCTCTCCAAGACCGGGCCGGGGCAGACCTTCGCGGAGGTGTTCGCCTGCGCGCCG
>NZ_JAQCWA010000031.1:0-21737 GCF_027684505.1 Butyricicoccus sp. AF18-9LB | reverse complement strand
GAACCTCAATCGGTTCTAAACCAAACCTTTCGGTTTTGCGCTCGCCTCTAAGAGACAGCTTTAATAGAATACCAAATCCGACAGCGAATGTCAAGCACTTTTTTCAAACTATTGAGATTTTTCTAAAAACGTGATAAGATAATTGCACGATACTATAATAAAGCCGAACACCCGATCGAACAGTTCACCGGCGTGTACGTTGTCAGGCAGCGGCCTGACGATGCGGCGCGGTACGACGACAATTTACCGCCAACGCAGAACTGCCTGACCATGATTTCCGCCGCTGCACAAGGCTGGTCGTATTTCGACCTGCTGCGCAAAATACCGGAACGCCGCCGGCAATTATATCTACTATTATATGTAAGGAGCAGACCATGACCGCACAGGACATTCTCAAACAATATTTCGGCTACGATTCGTTCCGCCCGGGACAGGATGAGCTGGTTCGCGCCATCCTTTCCGGCCGGGATACGCTCGGCATTATGCCGACCGGTGCGGGCAAGTCCATCTGCTATCAGGTGCCCGCCATGCTGTTTCCCGGCCTGACGCTGGTCATTTCTCCGCTCATTTCGCTGATGAAAGATCAGGTCGGTGCGCTTGTGGAAGCAGGCGTTCCTGCCGCGTGCATCAATAGTGCGATGAGTGCGGAGGAATTCCGCGATGCACTGTACTTCGCCGGACGAGGACAGTACAAGCTGCTGTATGTTGCGCCGGAACGCCTGACCGCCCCCTCGTTTCTCGAATTTGCCAAGCGCGTACCGATTTCGATGATCACAGTCGATGAAGCGCACTGTATCTCTCAATGGGGACAGGATTTTCGTCCAAGCTACCTCAAAATTCTCGACTTTCTTGCCGAACTGCCCGAGCGACCGCTCGTTTCTGCGTTTACGGCAACCGCAACGGCTGAGGTGCGTGACGACATTGTACAGGCACTCGGTCTGCACGAACCCTTCATCAAAACCACCGGTTTTGACCGTCCGAATCTGTATTTTGCTGTCGAACAACCGACTTCCAAGGGCATGAAGCTGCTGCAGCTGCTGAATGAGCGCAAGGATAAAAGTGGCATCGTCTACTGCTCCACCCGCAAAAACGTGGAGGAGATCTGCGATCTGCTGCTCAGCCGTGGTCTGCCCGCCACCCGCTATCACGCGGGCCTCGATCCTGACGAGCGCCGCGAGAATCAAGACGATTTTCTGTACGACCGCAAGACCATTATGGTCGCTACCAACGCATTCGGCATGGGTATTGACAAGTCCAACGTGTCGTTTGTCATTCATTATAACATGCCGAAAAATATGGAAAGCTACTATCAGGAAGCCGGCCGTGCCGGTCGAGACGGTCAGCCTGCCGACTGTATTCTATTATATAGCGGACAAGATGTGCGTATGGCCGAGTTTCTGATTGAGCGCAGCCACGAAGCCGAGGACGAAACCATTGACGAGGCCACCCGTCAGCAGCTCATCGCGCGCGACCGCGAGCGCCTGCGGCAAATGACATTCTACTGCACCACGACCGAGTGCCTGCGGCATTACATTCTGCGCTATTTCGGTGAAAATTCGCCGATATCGTGCGGACACTGCAGCAGCTGCGACACCAATTTCGAGGAAGTGGACGCAACCATGGACGCGCGCAAAATCCTCTCGTGTGTGTACCGACTGGATGAACGCGGCCGTGCGTTCGGCAAAACCGTTGTTTCGGCCATTCTGACCGGCAGTAAGAACGAAAAAATCACGCAGTTCCATCTGGATACACTTTCCACCTATAATATCATGCCGGACAGCACCGCCGTGTATGTCCGTCGGCTGATCGACATGCTGCTCGAGCGCGGACACCTCATCGCCGACCCGGACCGCATGAACGTGCTCGCGCTCACCCGCACCGGTAACGCGCTCATGCGCGGACGCGGTGAATTCCGCGTCAAGCTGCCCAAGGAGAAAAAGCCGGCAGCAGCCAAACAGTATGCGGCTCTTGCAGAAGATGTGGATGAAAAGCTGTTCGATGCGCTCCGCGATGTACGAACCCGCCTTGCCACACGCGCAGGCGTGCCGCCGTACGTTATCTTTTCCAACGCAACACTCGCTGATATGGCCGCAAAACAGCCATCGAGCGAGTTCGATCTGCTGTCCGTCCGCGGCGTAGGCGACGCAAAAGCAAGGCGGTACGGCAAGGAGTTTCTGGCAGCGATTCAGAAATACCGGGATGAAAACCTCGGGAAATAAAGCAAATTGAGAATTAAAAGCGGTATTGCCTTAAATCCGCAGGTGCCGTCCGCAGCCACCAGACGAACGAGTTGCGCAACACTGTTATCCCCAGGGGGACCTTCTCTTGCCCTTCGGGCAATTCACCTTGTGTTGCGCCTGCGTAGAGCAGCCGGTATGTGCAGCAGCAAGGAATCTGACACTGCGAACAGGTTGAGAAAGATACGGAAGTAAAAATCCTCTGCCGTTCCCCTATTTCGGAGCGGTCGCCGCTCTCTGATCTGCGCCAGACTAAGAAATAAAGGAAACAGGATTCACAAGGGTGGGAACCTTGGTGTCCACCCTTGTGCCCGCCGCCGCAGGTGCGGCGGACCTCCCAGCCGTCCGGACTGCACCCATTCCGAAATCTTCAGCGAATAGATAAAAATAAGTAAAGCCGACAGGCACACCCATCGGCTCAGGAAAAATATCAGCCGTTCTGCTGATCGTTTTTCTGATTCTGCTGGCTCTGATTCTGCTGCTGATTCTGCTGACCCTGCTGGTTCCGGTTCTTGTTCTGCTTGCTCATTTGGCTCACCTCGTTTCGTTTGCAATGCTATTCTGCACCGCAAACGCGAAAAATATACTCGCAGGACTTGCAGAATAGCGAAAAACCTGTTAAAATTGTTCTGCGTGTTATACAGTTAATATTTTAGATGATATAAAAGAAAGAAGGACACTCACCATGTCGGGACATTCCAAGTGGAATAACATCGCAAAGCGCAAGGGCGCAAACGATGCAAAAAAAGCAAAGATTTTCACCAAAATCGGCCGTGAAATGGCAATCGCAATCAAGGAAGGCGGCTCCGCTAATCCGGATTTCAATGCTCGCCTGCGCGACTGCATTGCAAAGGCAAAGGCCAACAACATGCCGAACGACAACATCAAGCGCACGCTCGATAAGTACTCCGGTGCAAACGGTCAGGTCGATTACGAGGCAAACAACTATGAAGGCTACGGCGTAGGCGGCGTTGCAGTCGTTGTTGAGACCCTGACGGACAACAAGAACCGCACTGTTGCGGACGTTCGTCACCTGTTCGACAAGTACGGCGCAGGTCTGGGCGCTTCCGGCTGCGTATCCTGGCAGTTCGATAAGAAGGGCGTTATCATTATGGAGAGCGAAGGTCTGGACGAGGACGCTGTTATGATGCAGGCGCTCGACGCAGGCGCTGAGGATTTCCTCGTTGAGGAAGGCGTTTTCGAAATCTACACCGCTCCGGATGATTTCTCCACCGTTCGTGAGGCACTTGAGAAGGAAGGCTACACCTTCGCACAGGCCGAGCTGCAGATGGTTCCGCAGAACTACATCACCCTCGAAAAGGAAGAGGATATGGCGCAGATGCGTAAGCTGCTCGACAACCTCGAGGATAACGATGACGTTCAGGCAGTTTGGCACAACTGGGAGAACGAGGATGATTACGAGGGTTAATACCCCGGTCAAAACCGCATAAAAAAGCACCGCATACCGAGGTATGCGGTGCTTTCTTCACTTTCTCACGAACTTTACCGCGCTCATTGCAGCCTCAGCGCCGTCTGCGACGGCCTTTGCCACCTGCAGCAGACCGCCGGTGCAGTCACCCGCCGCAAACAGGCCGGGTACAGCCGTCGAGCCGTCGGCGTCCGCCTTGATGCGCGTGCCGTCCAGCTGCGCGCCCAGCTTGCGGGCAAAATCGCCGCTGCCTGCGGTGCCGTAGGCGACGAACACACCGGAAACGTGCAGCGGTTCTCCCTCGGCAAACGCCACGCGCGACACCAGTTCATCGCCCTCGACCGCGCTTACCTTTCGCGTTTCCACGCACAGACCGTCCGGCAAATCCGCCGGAGCCTCGCTGCCGTTCGTCAGCAGCGTAACGGACTGCGCCACCGGCAGCAGCACCCGCGCTTCCTCGAGCGCATACTCACCCTGACCGAGCACGGCAACGTCCTTGCCGCGATAGAAAAACGCATCGCAGATGGCGCAGTAGCTGACGCCGCGGCCCTCAAATGCAGCTACACCCTCGATTTTCGGCACCGCACGCGGCGAACCGGTTGCCAGAATGACCGCATCCGCGTCAAACACGCCGTCCGCAGTCTTAACCGTGAAGCCTTGCGCCGCATACTCAATACCGGTTACCTCGGTCTGCCGCAAAACTGCACCCAGACGTTCGGCCTGCTTCTGTCCGCGCTCGAGCAGCTCTGCCCCGGAAACCGGCTCAATAAAGCCGAAATAATTCTCGATCTTGTCCGTTTTGGCCAGCGCACCGCCGTCCTTATACAGAACGGTTGCCTGCATGCCGGCGCGTACCGCGTAAATCGCAGCACTCAGTCCCGCCGGTCCGCCGCCAATGATAACAATGTTGGGCATTCTTTTGTCCTTTCCAAATTGAAAATTGAGAATGGAAATTGACGGATACACGCAATGCGCGATACCTTAATTCTCAATTATTCCTTTTCAATTCTCCATTATTTTGCGGTTTTCTCGTCAAACCACTGCTGATACGCCTTCTGCAGCTTATCGAGCAGTGCAGGATCCTTGCCGCCGAGCGGCTTGCCGTCCAACTCGCATGCGCCGACGCAGTGCGTGCCGGTGGACAGGATCATCACCTCATCCGCGTTTTTCAGCTCATCCACAGTGAACGGCGCGATGCGGGTCGGCACGCCGAGCTTGTCGCACAGCGTAAGAAAATGCTTGCGCGTAATACTCGGCAGAATAAGATTATCCGCCGGAGGCGTACAGAACACGCCATCCTTGAGAATCGCCAGACCGGAATGTGCGCCCTCAGTCACGCGGTCGCCGCGGTGGAAAACGACCTCGTCACAGCCCGCCTCAACAGCCTGCTGCATCGCCATGCAGTTCGGAATAAGGTTGAGCGTTTTGATGTTGCAATGCAGAAAACGCGTGTCCTCGACCGAAATCAGCTTGTACGGATGATCCTGACGGTCCAGTCCGCACGGCTCGGAAAATGCCATCAGGCTGGCCTTGCCGCCCTTGGGGAACGCGTGCATGCGGTGTGCCACTGCACGCGTGGACTGCCAGTACAGCATATGCGGCGCATCCGAATCCAACTGAGACACCAGCTCGTTCAGCGTTTTTGTCAGCTCGTCACGCTGCATCGGCGGCTCAATGCGGAGCAGCTTCAGACTGTTGTAAAAGCGGTCCAGATGATCCTCAAGCTCGAAGATTTTCTTGTTGTTGACCATCGCCGCATCATAAACGCCGTCGCCGAAGTAAAAACCGCGATCGGTGATAGGCGCCTGCACCTCGTCAATGCGGCCGATTTTTCCGTTATAGTATGCAATATCCTTCATGGGAATATGCCTCCTTTGATCAAAATTCCGAGTCAATCTAATCTCAGTATAACGGTTTTCGACAGGGTTTGCAAGTAGGCCGGAAACGCGGTATAATAATTAAGCCGGCAGGTTGCTGACAGGCGCTATCCGATACCGCAACCGCATGTTGCTTGTCCGTAAAAAGATCCTATGATACACTTACCTCACGGAGGTGTTTGATTATGAATACAAAGGATATTTTATATCATCTCAGAACCGAAAAAGGTCTCTCACAGGACGAACTGGCTGCAAAAATTTTTGTCACCCGACAGGCGGTATCCCGCTGGGAAACGGGCGAAACCACGCCGAATGTCGAAACGCTCAAGCTGCTTTCCGCGTTCTTTAACGTGTCGATCAATACGCTTCTCGGCTCTCCGCGGCAGCTGATCTGCCAATGCTGCGGCATGCCGCTTGAAGATTCCATCACCAGTAAAGGGCCGGACGGCTCCTTTAACGAGGACTACTGCATGTGGTGCTATGCCGACGGAACCTTCAAATACACCACGAAAGAGCAGCTGATTGACGTTTGCGTAACGCATATGGCAACCGAAAGCTGGCCTGCAGAGCAGGTTCGCGCCCATATGGAAGCCATTGTGCCGACCCTCAAGCACTGGAAGAAATAAAGGAGAGCGCTATGCCGTTTGACTTCAAAAAAGGGAATGATTCACTTTGACGACTCTGCCGATTTATACAGGAGTAAGAAAATGAAGCAGTTATTTCTGGATGTGACAAGCTCGAATTATGATGGTGCAAATAGCGCAATCTGCGTTATCCGAAAAGATGCAGAAATTACCCAAGCAGGAACAACGATTTATTCCATGCCGCCAGAACTCAAGGACGAAGAATATCAAAAGTTTATAGATTGCTATGATATTCATTTCATATTTGATAATATGGCTCTGAATGTTGATTTTTACGCTGTACCTCGTGTAGATATTATGGCGGTAGACAGTCGGGGTGGTTATATAGGCACCGTGGGCGGTCTGACAGACATAGAGAGTGAATTTCCTATCTGCTATATCGATAAAAGCAGAAAAATATTTCGGATTGCCGATAACTTCAAAAATTTTGTAAACAATTGCGTAGATTGGAAAAAACAACTGCAGCCATGTGACGATGTGAAATTGTTTTCTTCTAAGAACGAAGCCGCAAAAGAATATGAATTCATAGATATTGATCCATTACTACGCAAATAAGTTCCCTCTTATCCTCACCGTTAATCCAACTATTATTTCAGAAAGGTTTGATTTTTTGTCCGGAACACTTCTTCATATCTGCTGTGCGCCCTGCTCCATTGCGTGCATCGACACGCTGCGGCAGGAGGGCATCGAGCCGGTAGGTTTTTGGTACAATCCCAACATTCACCCGATAAAAGAGTACAAAATGCGCAAGAACACACTCGTTGAGTATGCAAAAAGCATTGATCTCAAGCTGGAGATCGAGAACGAGTACGGTCTGCGAAAGTTCATCGAAGCTGTCTATCCCAACTGGGATAACCGCTGTGCGACCTGCTATGCGCTCCGCTTTGAGGAAACCGCGCGCTACGCCGCCGAGCACGGCTACGACCGGTTTACCTCTACCCTGTTTGTCAGCCCGTACCAGAATCACGAGCTGATGCGTCAGATCTGCGAACAAATGGCCGAAAAATACGGTGTCGAGTATCTGCACCGCGACTTTTCGCCGCGCTTCCGCGAGGGACAGGATAAGGCGCGTGAGCTTGGCCTGTACATGCAGAATTACTGCGGCTGTGTTTTCTCCGAGGAGGACCGCTATCGCAAGCGCAAAAAGAAGAAAAAGCCGGACGACGCGCAGGCGTAAGACGGAAATCGGGGTGTTTCGGCACAATCCGACCGAAATACCCCGCAATAACCGCTTTACAAACGCGCGAAAGACTGGTATACTATATCATGTACTCGCGCCCGTAGCTCAGCTGGATAGAGCGTTGGACTCCGACTCCAAAGGCCATGCGTTCGAATCGCACCGGGCGTACCACTGATAACCGTCTGTTCCGCTGGAACGGGCGGTTTTTCTTTACTTTTTCAAGGGTTGCTTTAACGGCGTAAAATCGAGGCTACTGTGCAGGCTACTATATGGTAGACAGAACAGTAAAAAAGAGCGGCAATGCCTCGCCTCTTGTCATGGGGTTCGCCTCCTTCAAAATCGTTTATATCTTCATTATATCTGACGTTTCGGCAAAAGCTCAGGGGAAAACGCAGATCGCGGCAAAAAGTTTGTCCCAGGGGGCATTCCAGCTCCATATCCTTCTGCCGTGCCGGCGCCTGCCGGGGCGGGGACAGGAACTCCTCCACGTTCCGGCGCACGGCGGCGTAGTCCTGCTCCTCTCGCCGCGCCTTCTGACGCTCGGCGGTCAGCGCCGCCCTCCGTTCTTCATAAGGGTCTGGGATGGTCTCGCCTGTCGGCTCGGTCGGCGCTTCAAAGCGCTTCACGCTTTGAGGTCTCCACCGGAGACCCGCGCCCCAGCAAGCAATTTTGACTGTTCGGGCAGGGGCCTGAACAGCGCAAAATCCGAAAGCGGGTACTCGCTTGCTGTGCTTGCTGCCCACTTCGCCGGACGCCTTGTGTTTCTTCGGATATTCGTATACAATGTATCATGTTAAGTATTATCCATGCGGAGGTGCGGTATGAACGGGATCAAGGGCTATATCTCCATTCGGGAGGCCTCCTATCGTTGGGGCGTGTCGGAGTGGCGGGTCAACCAGTATTGCGCCGAAGGGCGGATCCCTAGCGCGTCCCGGTTCGGGCGTTCATGGGCGATCCCGGAAAACGTGAAAAAGCCGTCCGACCCGCGCTTTCAGAAGCAGCGCCGCGATTCCGGCAGGACAAGCACCTGACGGATCCATCTCTACATTGGAAGCATCCGCAAAAAGGAAGTGAACGCTATGACCTGCGACGAGAGCTTATACCGCCAATATCTGAGCGGCGACGACGAAGGGCTCAATGCCCTGATGAAAAAATACGGCGACCCGCTGACCCTGTATATCGACGGCTATCTGCACGACGTTCACGAGGCGGAGGAGCTGATGCTGGATGTTTTCGCCTATCTGTTCACCAAAAAGCCCCGCATCCGGGACGGCGGCTTCAAGGCGTATCTCTATAAGGCGGCGCGGCACATGGCGCTGCGCCATAAGAGCAAACGAAAGCCACTGTTCAGCCTTGATACGCTAACCGGCGAGCCGGACGGGCGGCTGCTGGCGGAGGAGGTCATCCGGACGGAGGAGCGAAACCGCATTCTGCATTTCTGCATGGACGAAATGAACCCGGACTATCGGGAGGTTTTATATCTGACCTATTTTGAAGGCATGAGCTACGCGCAGGCGGCGGAGGTCACGGGGAAAACGGTAAAGCAGATCACCAACATGGTATATCGCGGAAAAGAAAGTCTGCGAAGGCTCTTAGAACGGGAGGGAATCACAGATGCGGAGTCATGAGGAGCGCGTCGCGGAGACGAAGCGGCGCATCGCTGCAATGGAAAGGAAAAAACGGCTGCGGCGCAATACGATCACCATGGCTTCCGCGGTGGCGGCGTGCCTTGTGCTGCTCATCGGCGCGTCCCTCGCCATGCCCGGCATTGCCGCGAAAATCCAGACAGGCGACTATGCGGGCTTTGAAACGGCAGCCAGTATGTACGGCGGCAGCGCGGCCTTGGGATACATCGTCATCGGACTTTTGGCGTTTTTACTCGGCGTGTGCGTGACCGTTTTGTGCTTCCGGCTGCGGCAGATGAGCCGCGAGGACGGGCAGGACAGGGAAAGCGAGGATGCGCATGGAGCTGATTGAGAACCTGCTGCAACTGCTGACCACGTTCGTCGGCGCGCTGCTCTCGGGTATCTCCTACCGAAAAAGTGGGCGACAGGTGTATTTCCTGCTGCTGTGCTTCTACGGCTGCTTTGCCCTCGGTGCACTCTACTGGACGCTGTATCTGCTGCTGTTCGATACCACGCCGCGGGTCTTTTATGTCTCGGAGTTCGGCTGGGTGGCGAGCGTAATTTTCCTGCGGATATTGCAGGCCACGCTCACCAGTCAGGACGAGCGCAGCTTCCGCTGCCGCAGGGCGTGGCTTGCGCCTGCGTTCGGCGTGCCGCTGCTGGCGTTCTACTGCACTTTCGGGGACATTCTCTCCAACCTGATCTGGTGCGGCATGATGATCGTTCTCTCTTACTGCGCCATTCGGGGGCTGGTATACGCCAATGGGCAGACGGGCGCGGCGCGGAATATGCGGTACTTCCACATCGGCGTGCTGTGCTTTGCCAGTTCGGAATATCTGCTCTGGACGGCGGGCTGCTTTTGGCCGGATACCTCACCGGCTAGCCCAACCTTCTGGTGTGATATGCTGCTGACGCTTGCGATTCTGGGGCTGCTGCCCGCCGCGAGAAAGGCGGTGGAAGCGTGACCTACATCGAAAACATCTTTCTCTGCATGGTATCTCCCCTACTGGTGGCTGCTTTGTGCATGGGCAGGCGGCAGCTCCGCTTTTTCCTGTTCTGCATTGCCGGGATGGGGGTGTGTCTGCTCTCGGCTTACATCAACACCTTCCTCGCTGCGGTGTGTCAGGCGGATGCCCTTGCCGCCACGGCGGAGATCGCGCCGGTGGTAGAGGAAACGATGAAGCTGCTGCCGCTGGTGTTCTATCTTCTGGTGTTCGAGCCGGAGGGCGATAAAATCAAGGCCGCCGCAATAACAGTCACTCTCGCCTTTGCCACCTTTGAAAACGT
Source organism: Butyricicoccus sp. AF18-9LB (assembly GCF_027684505.1). Lineage (NCBI taxonomy): Bacteria > Bacillati > Bacillota > Clostridia > Eubacteriales > Butyricicoccaceae > Butyricicoccus > Butyricicoccus sp. AF18-9LB. The sequence continues at coordinate 11,458 of NZ_JAQCWA010000031.1, read as the reverse complement.
CTGCTATCTCATTCAGAACGGCGCCGACCGCTTCTCCTTTATCTTCTTCCGTGGCTTCGGCACGGGAGCCATGCACGTCCTCTGCGGCCTGATCGTGGGCGGCGGACTTGCGTATGCGTGGCGGCGGACGTGGCTGAAGATCGCAGGCACCTGCGGGCTGCTGGGCGCGGCCATCACCCTCCACGCCATATACAATCTGCTGATCGCCTACGGCGGCGCGGCGCAGTACATCGCCTACGCCCTGCCGGTGCTGCTGGTGGCGGCGGGAAGATGGTCTGTTTTCCGCTTATCGCGGAGGAAATAACCGAATATCCACTCCTTGAGAGCTGCCTTTTGGCGGCTCTCAAATTTTTTTGAAAAATTTTGCGTTTTGGGTGAGAGTTTTTTCGATTTTTTGTACCTATATAAGTGAAGGGGTTTTTTAAGCCGCATTTCAAAAAATCCAGAGAGGAGGTTCAAGCGGAATGTACGATACCGTAAGGCGGGTCGCACTCGTCAAGCAGCGGGTGCGGGAAAACACCCGCCGGAGGCAGCGGCGCGAGGCAATAAGCCTCTCCGCAGTGTGTATGCTGCTGTGCGCGGCGCTGATGCAGACGGCGGGCACGGTCGTCGGGCCGGGACAGACCGCCGCATGGGGTGCGTTCGGCGCGATGCTGCTGCGGGAGGACGCAGGCGGCTATGTGCTGGTAGGCGTTGTCTGCTTTGCAGCGGCGGTGGTCATCACTGTGCTATGCTTCCGGCTCAGAAACAGAGAAAATCAGAAAAAAGACGGGGCGGACAAGCCCACTCGACACGAACAGGAGGAGAAAAGCCAATGAAAAAACGAATACTCAGTATCTTGCTCTGCCTTTGCATGGCGGCGTGTATGCTCCCCACCGTGGCGTTTGCGGCGGATAAAGGAAAGGCGATACAGCTTGGCACAAACGCACTGAATAAAAATGTAAACACAGCGACCGCACCGACCGTGTATTTCGGGCAAGACCATGGAGATAATCCCGGTGCATGGCGTGTAATCGGCTATGACGGGAACGGTGTTGCCGGCGCACAGGGGGATATGACCCTGCTTGCGGCAAGCAATATGGGAGTTGTGAAATTTGCCAATGACGCAGCAAACAACAAATATGCACCGAGTAATTTGAAAACCGCAATAGACAAGCTTGCAGGAAAGCTGACGGCAGAAGAAAATGCTGCCGTAAAGAAACGGACGCTTACAAGCGGAAAATACAACGAAGAAAATACCGACTGTGTAGCAGGAGCGCAGGTGGATAACGCTGTATTCTGGCCGCTTTCCTCAAAAGAGGCTATTGCGGTAAATAATGATCTGCGAATTGCGGATAAAGAAAATCCCAAATGGGCGTCAAGCTATTGGTGGTTGCGCTCCCCGGGCAGCTCCGCTTACGTTGTCGCTGTCGTGAAAGGTAATGGTTCTGTCTCCTGCACCGGGCACTCTCTCGTCACTGAGATTGGTGTGCGTCCCGCTTTTAACTTAAATCTGAACTCTGTCCTCTTCACATCCGCCGCCGTGGACGGAAAGCCTGACGGAGGATTGACCGAAGTTTCCAAATACAGCGGAAACGAGTGGAAATTGACGCTTTTAGATAATAGCCGCAATTTTGCCGTAACGGAAACAACCGCCAGCGGCGACCCCGGTGATACCCTTACACTGCATTACAACGGGGCGACCACAGGGGCAAATGAATATATCTCTGTCATCCTTGCGGATAACAGCGGCGCACAGTATTATGGCAGAGTGGCGCAGCCCACCGAAGCAACAGGAACGGTTGAAATCAAAATCCCGTCCGACATTGCACCGGGCAGCTATACCCTGAAAATTTTCAGCGAACAGTACAACGGCGATTATAAAACCGATTACGCAAGTAATTTCACAGACATTGCGTTGACGGTGGAAAAGCAGGCGGACGAGCAGTTCACCCTCACCCCCGGCGGCAGATACTATTTTGACCTTTCGGCAATGGGTATTCCCGGCACGGTGAACGATGCTCTGCCGGATAATACCCTGCACTATGTTCCCTTGACCTACGCAGGGACGGTGGACGCCTACAAGCTCATGTCGGAGATGGCAACCACCGAGGAATATGCACAGCAGAACAAATATCCCCACAGCCTGTTTATTGCGGACTACAATGTAACACATAAAATAAACTGGGATGACCTGAATACCGCAAATCTGATTTTCGGCAAGGACTATGCCGCCAGTGGCGTGGACTATACGCTGCGTGCGCCGTCTGTGGGAAGTCGTTATACAGGCTCGGGTGAGTCCCAACGCGGCACGCCCCAAAGCAACGAATGGGACAGGGTACTGGATAAGGACGACGGATATATCAAAAACCGGAATAAGGTGTATTCGTGGGGGCAGGATACTCCGAACTTTGGGAGTGGGTTCCGTGCGGTTCGTGGGTACTACTCGGCCCGCCACTGGTATTACTACTCGTCCTCGTATCAGAACGTCGACCTCGGTTTCCGCCCCGTCCTTGAAGTCCCGAACCCCGGCTCACTGGGCCCTGGCGGGCTGAAGGCCGTTACCCTTGATCTTGGCGGCGGCAAATTGGGCGGCAGCACGGATACTATTCAAATCATTGTGAAAAACGGCAGCAAGTTTACCGCGCCTGCGTCCGACGGCATGACCCGCCCGGACGGAAATACCGGCAGCTACTTTAAGTGGCTTGGCAGCGACGGAAACCTGTACGCCCCCGGTGAAATCGTTCCGGAGGTCGTAACCACGCTGACGGCGCAGTGGACAGTCCACCAGTACACGATTACCTATGATCTAGCCGGCGGCACTGTGGAGGGCAATCCCAACACCTACACCATCGAAACGAAGGCTTTCACCCTCAAGAAGCCTACCAAATCCGGCTATACCTTCACCGGCTGGAGCGGCACGGGGCTTGACGGCGAGAACAACATGACCGTCACCATCCCAACGGGCAGCACTGGCAACCGAATCTATACGGCACACTGGCGTTATAATGGCAGCGGCCATTCTTACAGCTACTACACCATCAAGGCAACTGCCGGGGCTGGCGGCTCCATTTCTCCCTCCGGCAATGTCAGCGTCCGTGAGGGCAGAGATCGGACCTTCACCATCACCCCGGATAAGGGTTATGCCATCTCCAACGTCAAGATCGACGGCAAGAGCATCGGCGCGGTGAAGTCCTACACCTTTGAGAATGTCAGCAGAACCCATACCATCGAGGTCATCTTTATGAAAGCCAACGGCAACCCCCAGACCGGCGTGTTTGTGGATGTAGCCACCGGCAGCTATTATGAGGATGCTGTGGATTGGGCAGTGGAGAACGGCATTACCAAGGGAACCGATGATACCCATTTCTCCCCGGACGGCATCTGCACCCGTGCGCAGGCCGTGACCTTCCTGTGGCGCACCGCTGGAAGCCCCGCCTCTAAAACCAGCACCATGCCCTTCACCGACGTCCCCGTGGGCAGTTACTACTACGATGCTGTGCTGTGGGCGGTAGAAAACGGCATCACCAAGGGCACCAGCGACACCACGTTCAGCCCCAACATGACCTGCACCCGCGCCCAGATCGTCGCGTTCCTGTGGCGTTCCGAGAAGTCCCCGGCAGCGGGTACAGCCAATCCCTTTGCCGATGTGAAGTCCACCGCCTACTATGCTGATGCGGTACTGTGGGCGGTCAAGGAGAACATCACCAAGGGAACCACCAGCACGACATTCAGCCCCAATGCGGATTGCACCAGAGCGCAGATCGTGACCTTCCTCTGGCGCTGCAAGAAGTGACCGGCTGACATACGGCTAAACATGGCATGACCCCATAAGCGAACATCGGACAGCGCAGCGGACGGGCATCTCGCCCTGAAGCTGCGCTGTTCTCTTTTCGCTATTCCCGGCAGAACGCCTTCCGGCACATCTGCGCCTCAGCCATCAGCGACTCCCGCGGGAGATCGTTTCCTTCGCCTCACGCAGTAAGGACGAGTTTGTGAGGCTGGTCATGGCCAGTGACCTACGGCAGCGCGACCGGGATCTTGCAAAGCGGAAACGGCAGCTTGCCGATTCCGAAAAGCGAATCACGGAGCTGGATACTATCTTCAGGCGGCTCTATGAGGACAGCATTTCGGGCAAGCTCTCCGATGAACGCTTTCAGAAGCTCTCTGCGGACTATGAGAAGGAAGAACGGAATCTCAAGGTGCTGACGAGTTCCCTTCGGAAAGAAGTGGAGCTGGAGGAAAGCAAATCGGCGGATGTTGATCGTTTTCTCTCCGTTGTGGAGAGGTGCACGGATATCCCGGAGCTCACGCCCTGCATCCTCCATGAGTTCGTGGAGAAAATCATCGTCCACGCGGCCAGCGACCCGAAGGGCAAGAACCGGACGCAGGAGATCGACATTTACTACAAGGTATCGGAGCCTTGGAAATGTCAAAAGTCATGGCATCAATGAAAAAAAGAGAAAACGGTACAGCCGAAGCTATACCGTTCTCTCTTTCCTCACGATGTTTTCTTATCGGGAGCTGCCTTGCCGCTCTTTTCGTTTTACTCTATGCTTTCGCTCTGCTCCGACAGATGCAAATCCAAATCTCGACCGCGTGTGCAAACACTGCGAATGTATACATAGCTGTGGATTTCATCAACCGAATACAAAATCACGTCATTTCGCGTAACATACTGTCGAATTCCCGCAGAACTCCACGGCTCTACATCATACAGCGGATACTTAGCCGGAAATGCACTCAACGTTCTGCCAAAACGGTATTCCGATGCTGCTGCATAATGTACATCAGCTTTTCCGTAATGTCCCGCTCGGCCGTTGAGGTGTAAAATATCTTATATCTTTGCGGCACGACTCTGAAGCAGCTCCTTTACTTTAGTGTCCATATCGCACTGCGCAGAGATGCGTCCGACAGCAATATCCTCACTGCTGCGCGACAGCTTTTCGCTGATTTCCGTTTCGCTCATGTCATCCCACGCACGAAGCGACGGACGAAATGGCATACCGCCTTCCTGCAGGCTCTGCTGCGCAAACATCCGTACAGCCTCAGCGAACGAGGTGCCCATACTGCGGTAAAGTGCTTCTACCTGCTCCTTTACTGCACTGTCAATGCGGATCTGAAGTGTTGCATCCATAGCCATAAAATCATCTCCTTGTAGTGCGATTGTATTACAGTTTTCTTTGTATGTCAAACGGTGGTGGTCAAAAGATGACCTTGCAAAGTTCCGGATCTCGTCCTATTCTATCAATCACCAGAATAGAAGGGATTGAAAGGAGGACTTCATGCAGGCAATTAAAACAGTCGCGTTACGGAAAGCAGAGAGCACCAGCAGACGAATTCGGGAACAGGCAGCATGGTTTTATCTCCGACATATGCACATCGACGAGGACACTTCCCCCTCTACAGCATTTCATGCGCTCCTGACACGGAAAGAACGTGAATCTCTGCCCGCACCGCAAGGCGAAAAGGAAAAAGCAGTACGGAGCCAGCTTTGTACTCGTTCAGCCTTGTTCGAAGTACAGCTTTATGATACGATAAATGCATACACAAAGCTGTTCATCATGAGCACAGAAGATATTCCCACCGGTCTGCGGTACAAGCTGAATTCTGATCTGACTTCATTCAATGAGCAGACCACGCAGGCGCTGATGAATCAATCCACAATCTGCATACGTCAGAACAGCACTGCCGACCAAATGGCAAAAGAACTGCTTCTTGTATGGGATAAAGCCTCCAAGCGATTAGCCGATGATATTGACGGCGCCTATATACAAGCCAGCTGGTATTATCTCCTGCATCAGTTTGACAAAGCCGGCTATCACAAATTTCAGTATATTGTCGAACATCAGCAGGGACTTTGTAATACCTGTCTTTCATTCAGCAACAAAACTTTTACGCTGAATGAATTGATTCAGCAGGACTTGCTTCCACCACTGCACCCGCACTGCCGCTGTGCCGTAATTCCGGTTTACGAATCTTCATCGGCATTGGAACAGCCCACTGTTGCCGCATCACCCAACGCCGACAATCATTCGAATTGGTATGATGCACTGCTGCGCATTCCCTCTGATGCCAAAGCACTGCTGAACGGTTTTGCTGCCGCCCAGCAGGAACGTATTGGTCGTGGAACACTCAGCGGCTTTCTTGACTGGCTCACTATGGGTACAGTCAGCGGTCTTTATGAGGGATTAAAAACGCGCACAGATGCGATGACAAAAGATCCCTCGCTCTATAATATTGTAAACTGGCTGACTCTGGGCACCGCTGATATGGTAAAAGGCGCATTTTCACCGAATGAACCGCTGTCACTGGAACATTGGCTGAATTCCCTCGGTGTTGCCTCAATCGCGGTTGGCACATATGAATTAGCGCAAAAATATGCTCCGGCGATGATTGATGATGTGGCGGCATTTGAAAATACAGCGGCTCAAAACGCTGTGGAAATCAACCTGCCAGAAGATGCTCTGATTGTCCGTGATACCAAATACCTTGATGAAAGCGGTCATGTTGACTATCCTAAATACGCACCGGATAATGGATTTGTGGCAGGAACAAAGCATATAGAAACACTTGATGTCGGTGCTTTAATCGACCGCTATGGCGGACCAGGTGGTGATTTTACCGCACCCAAAGGTACACCATATAAAATGCGGTCATTGCCCTATTATAAAAATCAGAATGTCTATCATGTTTATCGAGTGATCAAACCCATTGAAAATGTAGAAGCAGGAAGAATCGCTCCGGCGTTTGGCGAACGAGGCGGCGGCATACAGTACCGCCTGCCAACTAACATTAAAGAACTACTCGAAAACGGTTAGCTAGAGGAGGCTATTAAATGACTGCAATGAACCAAAACCAGCTCCGTGCGATCTTCCACTATTTGAAAGTCCCTGCCAGTGCCTATGACTTGGGTAATAATATGCGACTGGGTGCCTGTGAAACAATAGAGCACACCTCGCAAGGCTGGGAAGTATATGCGACTGAACGCGGCAGCAAGTGTGCTGTTAAGGTATTCTCCAATGAAACCGATGCCTGCTATAATCTGCTCTATCGCATGACACATTATTGCGATATTGATAAAACCCTGCCGAATTTAACTATCCGTAAGCTGCATTCCATTCTGGTCTATCTGAAAGTACCCGAAGATCTGTATAACTTCAGCGCCGGATATTTCGGTACGAACTGCTATTCCATGGAATGGACAGCGCAGGGCTGGGAGGTATTCTTCGCCGTGAACGGCGAAAAGTGTGATGTTGCCGTCTTTGACAGCGAAACCGATGCCTGCCTCAACCTGCTGTATAAGGTGATGCATCGCTAAGCACCTTGCACAGCAGCAACAGATTGGGTATAATAAAAGCAGATATCCGGCACAGCAGGAGAGATAACTATGGCAGAAAGTTTTACCGCGCAGCTTATTCGGCGTTTTCAGATCGAGCAGAAGAAGAACGACCATAGCGGCGTGTATGCACTCTCTCAAAAGCTGCTGGCGTATCATTCCAACCGCATTGAAGGTGGCATGCTGACAGAAAAGCAGACGGCTTCGCTCTTTGATACCGGCACTTTGACTTCAGAAGATGCACTGATCCGTGCAAAAGACGTGGAGGAAATGACCGGCCATTTTCTGATGTTCAATGAAATGCTCAAAACCTATCAAGAGCCGCTTTCACATGAACTGATTAAGCGGTATCATTACAAGCTGAAAAGCGGCGTGTTTGAGGACATTGCAAACGGTTATCCGATCGGAGAATACAAGAATCGCCAAAATATCGTATCGGATATTACAACTGCGCTGCCGGAGGATGTCCACGCACGCATGACGACACTTCTGGACGAATACAATGCAGCAGACAAACATGATCTGCACGGATTGGCAAAGTTCCATGCAGATTATGAGGCTATCCACCCGTTCCAGGATGGAAACGGACGAACTGGGCGGCTGATTCTGTTTAAGGAATGTCTAAAAACGATATTATCCCCTTTGTGGTAAATGACAGCCGCAAGGCCGAGTATTATCATGCGCTGAATACTGCGCAGACAAAGCAGGATTACAGCCTGCTGGAGCGCTTCTTCCGTGAGGAACAGGCAGAATACCGTCAACAGGTCGAAGGTTTCCTGCCACCGGTCAAAGAATAGCCAACGCCACTGCGGCTACTACGAGGCTGCTGCCACCGAATATCGGCAGTCCCAACAGGGACAGAAAACATACAAAAACCACACGAAATGTTGGTGAACTGCGCCTTTTTAGTAGTCGCTGCGATGCAAACACCTCACATAGCACCGCTCCGACTCCAAAGGCCATGCGTTCGAATCGCACCGGGCGTACCAAAATGTGTTGATGAAAGATGCAACGCCGAAAACGCCGCACGAAAGTGTGGTGTTTTCACATATAATGCGCTACTTTTAGAACGAAAAGGCTGCAAAAACTCGATTTTTCAAAATTCCAGTTTTGCCCCGCGAGAGGCGACATTTTTAAGATGTGCCCTGCCCAATTTATGGTCTGGTGTGGTTCGAACACCAAGGCTTAAAAAAGAATAAAGAATAAGAATACAGGCTGATATGCTCCCCATAGAGTAGACACTCGAAATAACAAAAACTCGAGACTACACTAAGGGGAGCATTATTATGTCAAAACGGACACCAGAAGAGATCATCCATTCAACGGAGAAGGAAGCCACGCAGCGATCTGTAAAAAGTACGGACTACGACATGCGAAGAACGGATTGAAATTATCAGCTACTGCATCGAGCATGGAAATGACTACGCTGCTGCTGTTGAGCGATTCGGCGTCAGCTACCAGCAAATCTATTTCTGGGTGAGAAAGTACAATGAGAAGGGCATAGAAGGTCTGGTAGACAAGCGTGGTAAGCGTAAGGCCGAATCTGAGATGACAGAAGCGGAGAAGCTGCGCGCCGAGAACCGGATACTGGAAGCCCGAAACAGAAGATTGAAAACGGAGAATGCAGTGCTAAAAAAACTCGAGGAACTCGAAATGAGGTGGCGCTGAGCGGAGTAAGACAGGAATATCTCTACATTTGTATTCGGAAAATGCACGAAGAGGGGTATGCAATAACCGAGACTTGTGACATTCTGAACCTGAATCGATTCTATCGTTTGGTACATATTGTCGGCCTGCTTGCTGTCATCTGCAGAAAACGTCCGGCATATCAGCGGTCTGAGCCGGAAGTAACGGCTGAGAATATTCTGAACAGAAAATTCACAGCCGACACCGTAAACAAGAAATGGTGTATCGATGTTACAGAAATGAAATATGGCTCTGAAGGCGGGAAAGCCTATCTGAGTGCCATTCTGGACTTGAAGGGTAGAGATATCGTTTCCTTTTTGAAACCTATGAAGAGCTTGTGAATGCGGTAGGACAATTCATTCATTACTACAACTACCAACGGCGTCAGCATCGTCTAAATTGCCTTGCACCAATGAATTACCGCAGCTTGCTGGATGCTGCATAAATGAAAACCAGGATCTCTGAAATGAGGTCCTGGAGAAAACTTTTTGTTTTTACATCTGTCTAATTGACAGGGAGCGGTTCACTCCGCGACTCCATCCCAAACTTTGTGTAGACCTCCAACAAGGTGTAGAATAGAGGCAGGATGACGGAGGTAATCACAATGGCAAGAAGGAAAAGAACCCCAGAAGAAAACACACGTCGCGAAAAAATTCGTGAGCTGCTGCAGCTGGCGAATGTAGGCAGCATGGATGACATTCAGGAACTGTTCAAAGACACTATCGCGGAGTTCATGGAAAACGGTCTGGAAGCCGAGCTGGACGATCAGCTGGGCTACAGCCGGTATGACTACAAGAACAAGGACACGGATAACAGCCGGAACGGGCACAGCAGTAAAACCCTGCGCACCAGTTTTGGCAATGTAGAGGTATCTGTGCCGCGGTATCGCAAGAGCGAATTTGACCCCAAGATGCTGCGGAAAAATCAGACCAGCATCAGCTAGGACATCGAGGAGAAGATTCTGTCCATGTACGCCAAAGGCATGACCACCGGTGACATTGAAGCGCATATTCAGGATATCTACGGCGTAGATGTCTCTGATACCACGGTATCCCGTAGCGAAAGAGTGGCAGCCGATGCCGCTGGAGTCCATTTATGCGGTTGTTTTTCTGGATGCGATTCACTACCATGTCCGCAGCGAAGGACAGATCGTAAAGAAGGCCGTCTATATCGCCATCGGTATTGATCTTGATGGTCGGAAGGATGTTCTGGGAATGTGGGTTGGCGAGAACGAAAGTGCGAAATTCTGGGCTACCGTACTGAACAGCCTGAAAAATCGGGGCATCGAGGATGTTTTCATTGCCTGTACGGATCATTTGACCGGTTTTTCTGCGGCGATTGAGGCAGTTTTCCCTAAAACTGAGATTCAAAACTGCATTATTCACCAGATTCGAAATTCCAGCAAATATGTCTCCTACAAGGATTTGAAAGCACTTATGGCTGACTTGAAAGCAGTCTACGCAGCGGTAGATGAACCGGCTGCTTTGGACGCGTTAGACACGTTCGCAGAACACTGGGACAAGAAGTATCCTAAGATTTCTCAGTCGTGGAGAGATAACTGGGCAAATTTCAGCACTTATTTTAAGTTTCCTCAAGAACTTCGGCGGCTGATCTATACGACCAACACCATCGAAGGCTTCAACCGTCAGCTCAGGAAGGTAACCAAGTCAAAATCCGTGTTTCCGACCGATGACAGCCTTTTCAAAATGCTGTATCTGGCGATGATCGACATCACGAAAAAGTGGACCGGCCGCAGACAGGACTGGAGCATGATTCATGTCCAGCTGGCAATCTACTTCGAGGATCGGATGCCTGATTAACAACCCGGCTCGAAGGTCAAGGGGCGCTGCGCCGCCGGCGAGGCTCCGATGGACGAGGGTGCCCCTTGACTTCCGCCTTGGTTGGCGTTATGTTGTAGACAAGGCGGGCGCAGCCAACGCCGCTCCCGCCTTGAAATATAAGTTCTATTTTACACCGCATTTTGGCGGTTACACAGAATTCGGGATAGGACCTACCGGTACGGACGCTGCCACGCACACCCAACTTCACTTCAAACTCACAAGAAAAATAATTAAAACAAAAAAGCAGCAACTTTCGTTGCTGCTTTAGATGTAGGCGTTTGAATGGGAACAGGTGTACCCTCGTCACCATTAACACCTACTATTTCGTTGCACATTCCTGTGCAGCTTTGTTATTATACCATACCATCAGCCTGCTGTCAACATCTTTCTTGAAGAAATTTGGTGACCCGTGGGAGAATCGAACTCCCGTTTGCGGCGTGTGAGTCAGTTGCTCTACCAACTGAGCTAATGGTGCATACTTTCTTGTGTACAAGAAAGTATGCAAAGAAAACTTTACCTGCACACTTCGTGTGCTTTACTTTCTCATTCACAATCTGAAAGTGTAATTTATTTCTTTACACCCTCAAAACTGAACAATCCTACTCGCAAGCTA
>NZ_JAQCWA010000030.1:13994-21928 GCF_027684505.1 Butyricicoccus sp. AF18-9LB | reverse complement strand
AAATTTGCTCGCAAATCGCTCTTGTTCAATTATGCGGTATTGCCTTAACCGTTTACCTGCTTTGCCAGCTCGTCAGCCAGCGCTTCGAGTGCGCCGAGCTGATTCTCTGCCAGTGCAGACTTGATGGAGATCGGGTTCTCGAGGATGGTCATGTTCTTCATGCCCTCGAGCATGCCGATCATCTGCTTGCCCGCAGTAGCGGCCCATGTGCCGTTGTCGATGACGGCAACCGTGCGGTTCTGCAGGTTAAGCGCCTTGATATCGGACAGATATGCTTCCATCTTCGGCTGGATGCCGCTGTTGTAGGTCGGCGCAGCGAGCACCAGATGGCTGCAGCGGAAGCTCTCCGCCACCAGCTCGGAAACGTCGGTCTCGGAAACGTCGTACATCGCGATGTTCTTCACGCCCTTGTCGGCCAGCATGCCTGCGAGCACGTTTGCGGCGTTCTCGGTGTTGCCGTACATGGTCGCGTAGGCGATCATGACCGTCTTGTCCTCCGGCTCGTAGGTGCTCCACTTCTGGTACTTCTCCAGCAGCAGGCCGAGATCCTTGTGCCAGATCGGACCATGCAGCGGGCAGATCATCTCAATATCGAGCGATGCCGCCTTCTTAAGCAGCGTCTGCACCTGTACGCCGTACTTGCCGACAATGTTGGTGTAGTAACGGCGGGCATCGTTCATCCATGTGGTGTCGAACGTGATCTCGTCATCGAAAATGTTGCCCGCCAGTGCGCCGAATGTGCCGAATGCATCAGCAGAGAACAGGATCTTGTCCTTCTCGTCGTAGGTGACCATGACCTCCGGCCAGTGCACCATCGGCGCCATGACAAAATGCAGGGTATGCTCGCCCGTGGACAGCTTGTCGCCTTCCTTGACGACCAGCGCACGCGCGGCAACGTCCGTTCCGTAGAACTGGGCGAACATGCCGACCGCCTTGGCGCTGCATACCATCTTCACCTCCGGATAGCGGCGCAGCATATCGTCGATCATCGCACAGTGATCCGGCTCCATGTGCTGAACGACCATGTAGTCCAGCGGACGGCCGTTCAGCGCGTGAACGACGTTTTCGATATACTGACGGCTAATGGACTCGTCCGCCGTGTCAAACAGCACGGTTTTCTCATCCAACAGCACATAGCTGTTATAGGATACCCCCTTGGGAATCGGGAACAAATTTTCAAAGCGGCTCAGGCGGCGGTCGCTGCCGCCAACATAAATGAGATCATCCTTGACCTTTCTGGTACTGTGCATCGCACGACACCTCCGTGTAAATATCTATATTGAATTGTAGCATATTTTTGTGCATTCGTCCAGTGGTAGGGTTAGTCGCGGCGTACAAAAAAACGACCGATGAAACAGCCGGTTTTTGACGGGATACAGGTTTCGATCGATTGCAGCAGCGTGCAGGTACCGAGCACCATGAACAGACCAAGCGACAGGCTGATCAGCCGGCCGACAATCTCGCCGGGAGTTTGCCGTTCAGCGCTCCGTGCAGCATATCGAATGAGCGTTCTGTTTTTGCCATGTGCATTCTCTGTTTCGTTTTTTGTCTGCTTCTATTGCAGCACGGTTTTATTGATGAGAAAAGCACATGTTTCTCATGTTTTGCATTGCAATTCCGCATATATTGTTTTGTCCAAAAACAAAGAAAAAGTGCAGAAAACTTGCGTTTTCTGCACTTTGAAAGCACAAATATTGATTAGCGCTTGGAGAACTGCGGAGCGCGACGAGCTGCTTTGAGACCGTACTCACCTGACCTTGATCCCAAAAGTCCAGTATTCATTCGGGTTTTCGGGCTTCCCTCTCTCAGTAAACCCATAGGCACACCCACGAAATCGCGAAATTTTGGGTGTAGTTTAACGCAGCCCGAATGCTGCATTCACAACGCTGCTCAATTCCTCAAGTTTATTATACTTGACTTTCGCATAGATGTCCATAGTCGTTTTGCTGTTCTCATGGCCTGCCAGATACTGCACCGTCTTAGGATCAACACCTTTGTAAATCAGATTGGTGATGTAGGTGTGCCGCAGCATGTGTGGGGTCACCTTGAAGTCCATCGTATACACCAGTTTGGGATTGTTCGGCTGATGCTCACCAAGCCTTGGCTTTATTCTATGCTTCCTCGTTCGACAAAATATTCTACAATAATATCGAATTTGCTCGAATGGGAAAGGGTAAACCCTGCCTTGCCGAGCGTCTCCTGCATCTGGACAAGTGACAACTCCAACATCCAGAAATTGTAGTCCTAAAAATATGCAGTCAAGCATATTGGGCAACAGTAAAAGTGGTTTTGATTTTCGCGGTAGCTGCGTTCATTGAAAACTTGCAATTTGCGAACAACTCGCATATTGACTTTCTTGCTTTCTTGGATTATAATATTTGCGAATGAACTGCAAATTGGAGGTGCGGTGACTTGCATAGCTATAGCACGCGGCAGCGAAAGGTTCTGCTTGCCTATTTGAGCCAGCACCCGGACGAGCTGTTGTCCGCACGGCAAATTGCGGACGCTTTGGCAGATAAAAAAATCAGCCTGAGCGCCGTATATCGAAACCTTGCACAGTTAGAGACAGAGGAAAAAGTGCGTCGGAGCAGCAAGAGCGGCACGCGCGAGGTCTACTATCAATACCTTGATGCCGAAAGCTGCAAAGGTGCGCTGCACATGAGCTGTATCAAATGCGGCAAGACCTTTCACATGGCAGATGGTAACGCAGCTTTGCTCGCAAAGCTTTTGGCGCAGAGCGAACAGTTTATGTTGGACACGACTGACACGATCCTCTATGGAACTTGTTCGGACTGCAAGGGAAAATAACGATTGGAAAGGAGGACAGACCATGACAAAGAAATTTCGTTTTATGACGGGCTTGCTGGCCGTAGTGCTGGCCTTTGTTATGCTGTCCTCTCTTGCCTATATCGCAGTGGAATCCGACCATGACTGTACTGGCGTGGACTGCGCCATCTGCCATCAGATCAACGTCTGTGAAAACCTGCTCAAAAGCATTGGGCTTGCCGGCTCCGCCGCAGCTACTGTAACGGCGATTCTATATATTCTGTGCCGGATCATTCCCTCCTGTACAGAGGTTGCCCGCACCTTTACGCTGGTTTCTCTCAAGGTCAAACTTTCAAATTAAAAATAAGAACTTTTTACAAGGGTGTAGTCTATCTTTTTTCGGATAGACTTTTGCGGCGTTGCTGTTACCCTTGTATTTTTGCGCCCATTTTTAAGTTCTTATCATGATTTGGAGGTAACAAACCCTATGAAAAAAATAACTGCGCTGCTGCTTGCGCTTTTGATGCTCGTCGGCGCTCTTGCCGGCTGCGGAAAGCAGAACGATACCAACAAAACCGACAAACTGAGCATTGTCACTACCATTTTCCCCGAATATGACTGGGTGCGTGAGATTTTAGGTGACAAAGCCGATAACGCCGAAGTCACGATGCTGCTTGATAACGGCGTTGACCTGCACAGCTATCAGCCCACTGCCGATGACATTGTCAAAATCTCCAACTGTGACCTGTTCATCTATGTGGGCGGCGAGTCCGACGGCTGGGTGGACAATGCTCTGAAAAATGCCACCAACAAGAACATGAAGGTCATCAACCTGCTGGATGTCCTTGGCGACAGCGTCAAGACCGAAGAAGTGGTCGAGGGTATGCAGGAAACAGAGCACGATCACGACCATGACCACAGCAAGGAAATCTCCACCTTTGAAGATGACGAGGTTCAGGACAGAAGCCTGTCTGATTGGGCGGGCGACTGGCAGTCTGCCTATCCCTTTGTGCCGGACGGAACACTGGATGATGCGTTTGCAGCGATGGCAGAGAAAGGCGAAATGACCGCCGAAGAATACAAGACCTACTATCAGAACGGCTACAAAACGGACATTGCCAACATCGATATTGAGGGTGACCACATCGAGTTCACCTACGAAGATAGCAAGAAGGTCGGCTCTAACTACAAGTATGTCGGCTATTACATTCAGAACTGGTCTACCGGCACGAAGGCGGCCATGTATCGCTTTGAGGCGGAGGACAAGGATTCCGGCGCGCCGGTCTACATTGAGTTCAATGACCACATGATCGAACCGGCTGCCGCCGAACACTTCCACATCCGGATGAGCAACGAGAGCTTCGACGCGATCGTCGATCCCGAAAACTCCTGGCCTACCTTCTTCCCGGCTGACATGACCGGCGAAGAGATCTGCGAACACATGAAAGGGCATGACCACGACGAGGACGAAGACCACGAGCATGAGGAAGAAAAGGACGAGCACGTTTGGCTTTCTCTGAAAAACGCGGAGGTTCTTGTAAATGCCATTTCCAAGTCCTTGCAGGAGCTGGACCCCGACAATAAGGACACCTACGCTACCAACGCCGCTGCCTATATCGAAAAGCTCTCTGCGCTGGACGGTGAATATCAGGCTGTCGTGGACGCTGCGACCTATAAGACCGTTCTGTTCGGCGACCGTTTCCCATTCCGCTATCTGGTGGACGATTACGGTCTGAGCTACTATGCCGCTTTTGTGGGCTGCTCCGCCGAAACGGAAGCCAGCTTTGAGACCGTTTCGTTCCTTGCTAAGAAGGTGGATGAATCGAAACTGCCCTGCGTTCTGACTATTGAGGGCGCACAGCATAAAATTTCCGAAACCATTGTCCAGAACACCGCTGAGAAAAATCAAAAGGTGCTGACCATGGATTCCATGCAGTCCACCACTTCTAAAGATGTGGCAAACGGTACGACCTACCTCTCCGTGATGGAGAAGAACCTGTCCGTGCTGAAAGAAGCATTGGGTTAAGGAGGTAGGTCTATGGCTCAGCTCACTTGTCAAAATCTCCGCGTCGGCTATGATGGGAAGTCCGTTCTGCAAGATCTCAGCTTTGAGGTCTTTGCAGGCGACTACCTCTGCATCGTAGGGGAAAACGGCTCTGGTAAGAGTACACTTATGAAAACGATCCTTGGCTTGCAGCCGCCCATCAGCGGCAGAATTTTGACAGGCGACGGGCTGAGGAAAAATGAGATCGGCTACCTGCCGCAGCAGACCGTCGTACAAAAGGATTTCCCTGCATCCGTGAGAGAGATCGTTCTCTCCGGGTGTCAGGGGCGCTGCGGCAGCCGCCCCTTTTATAACAAAGAAGAAAAACAGCTTGCCGAAGAAAACATTCGGAAAATGCAGATTGATAAGCTCTCAAAGCGGTGTTATCGAGAGTTGTCCGGCGGGCAGCAACAGCGGGTATTGCTTGCCCGTGCGCTGTGCGCCACACAAAAAATGCTGCTCTTGGACGAGCCTGTTTCCGGGCTTGATCCCAAAGTGACAGCGGAAATGTATCGTCTGATCGACGAACTGAACCATCGGGACGGTATCACCATTATTATGATTTCTCACGATATTGCCGCCGCAGTCAAATACGCCAGCCATATTCTGCATATTGGCAACACCGTTTTCTTCGGAACAAAGGCAGAGTATCTCCAAAGCCCGCAAGGGCGGCTATTTGCCGCAGAGAAAGGCGGTGATGAACAATGACCGCAATCTTGGAAAAACTGACCCTCTATTGGGCGTACCCCTTTGTCCGCTATGCGCTGGTGGTCGGCGTGCTGATTGCGCTCTGTTCCTCTCTGCTGGGCGTAACGCTGGTGCTGAAACGGTTTTCCTTCATCGGTGACGGACTTTCTCATGTGGCGTTCGGAGCCATGGCGATTGCCGCTGTGCTACAAATCACCAACGAAATGCCGCTGGTCATGGTCATTACAATCATCAGCGCCGTGCTGCTTCTGCGTACCGGGCAGAACACGAAGATCAAGGGCGACGCCGCCATCGCCATGATCTCGGTGGGGGCACTTGCTATCGGCTATCTGCTGATGAATTTGTTCTCCACATCCTCTAACTTGTCCGGCGATGTGTGCAGCACGCTGTTCGGCTCGACCTCTATTCTGATGCTGACGAAAAGCGAGGTCTGGCTGTGCGCGGTGCTGTCGGTGGCGGTCGTGGCGGTATTTGTTCTTTGCTACAACAAAATTTTCGCTGTGACCTTTGATGAAAACTTTGCAAAGGCTGTGGGGACAAAGGCCGATTTGTATAACTTACTGATTGCCATAACGGTCGCCGTTGTGATCGTGTTGGCAATGAACCTTGTCGGCTCACTGCTCATATCCGCCCTTGTTATTTTCCCGGCGCTGTCTGCCATGCGGGTCTACAAAAACTTCCGTGCGGTGACGATCTGTGCGGCCGTCCTTTCCGTCTGCTGCGCCGCACTGGGCATTCTGATCTCCATCCTAGCTGGAACGCCGGTCGGCTCGACCATTGTGGCCGTGGACATTTTTGCATTTCTGATTTTCTCAGGAATATCCCGATTGGGAGGTATCCGCACATGAAACAGGCTTTGTTTATTCTCGCCGTCGCGCTTTATCTGGTTTCCCTCTGCGCCTGCGGCGATCAGAAGATCCAGTCCAAATCGAAGCAGGGCAGCGCGACCCAGCAGGTCGTTCAGGAGCAGATGGCGAATGCCACAGGCGAAACGACCGTTCCGCCGACTGCAATTCCGGAGCAGCAGCCTGCTGCGGATGAAACTACACCGGAAACATCCGTTCCGGAACCGGAGCAGACGCAGCCCGCCGAAGCGCTTCCGGACTATGAACCGGCACAGACCTCCGGCGAACCGGATGTCGATCTGACTACGCTCAGCAGCACGATGGTCTACTCCGAGATCTATAACATGATGTACGAGCCGGATCGGTATGTCGGAAAGCGCATCCAAATGAATGGGCAGTTTGCGGCCTATGGGAATCCGAACACCGGCGCGGTGTACACGGTCTGCATCATCATGGACGCGACTGCCTGCTGCTCGCAGGGGCTGGAATTCGTCCTCGCGGGCGAGCATAGCTATCCTGCCGGCTATCCCGAACTGGGAACAGAAATCACGGTCGTTGGCACATTCCAGACCTACGAAGAAAACGGATATATGGACTGCCATCTGGTCGATGCAGAGATAACCGAGTAAGAAAATCGTATCTAGCAAAAAATAGGCAGCTTTCCACCGAAGCCGCATTTCTGCGCAACGGTTGACGAAAGCTGTCTGTTTTGCTATATTATGCTCGTCAGTACAGAATATATCCGATGCGTGGCTTCCTGCATCGAGCGAGCCGGGTGGTATTGAATAGCGCTTTACAATCACCCGGCGGTTATCGCCCTAAAATGTAACTTTTCTGCGAATACAAGCTGATTTTCAGTTTCCACAGTGTCGAACATACTCTGCATCGAAATACCCACCTATCGACTTTGCGGTTTTGTGGGATTTTTGCACGACCGCAAATATACACACGCCCCAGCGAGCGAAAAATATACTCTACCGATGCGGTATTAAAACGGTGTTTGAAGTTATAGCTCACCGTTGAAAAATGCGGAACCTGCTCGTTCAGCGGATATCCAATAAACCACCGATACGCCATATTCATCCTAATCTCTTCCAGTGTTCGGCGCAGAGAACGAATGCCGTAGATATGTTGAAGCAGCACAATTTTGAACAGAACAACAGGATCAATGCTGGGACGCCCATTGTCTTTGCAGCACAAATCCTCAACAAATTCATACACCTTATTAAAGTCGATCGCTGCATCGATCTGACGCAGCAGATGGTCCTGAGGAACCATCTGTTCCAAACTTACAAACTCAACTTGATTTCTGTTTTCAATATTTTTCGTTAGCACGTTTATCACCCGTACTTATTATTCCATTTTTCGAACCATTTTACCAGAAAAAGGCCACCCGTAGGTGACCTTTTTCGACAGGCTGTATATCCTTATCGCTCGGCATTTTTAGGCCAATCAGGTTGAAGGTTTTGTTTCCAGATGGCATAAGATCAAATACTTCACGGTCAAATTCCATAATGAGGCCTCCCAATGTGTTACAGAGTAGAGATTTCTATGCATGTTGCGGATGATAA
>NZ_JAQCWA010000030.1:0-13984 GCF_027684505.1 Butyricicoccus sp. AF18-9LB | reverse complement strand
TGCGGTAATACTTGATGTATTACCGTGAAACTGCAACAAAGTCAGGGCACAAAATTTCCGCAAAGCACCGCCGCTTTAATTGTGCGGTGTTGCCTTAGTTTTAATATATATACTTAGGGCTTATTTGCTTTTCTTATTCGGCAGTTCACCATATGTTCTAAATTCGTCAATGCGATGATCTCCTACAAGGGACTGCATCATCTGCTTTGCGCTGGCGTTCAACCGGAGCAGTCTCTCACTCTGGGGGATTCCTTGGCGAATCAACTCCGCATTGATGCTTTCAAGATTAGCAAGAACGATCAATTGTTGCAGGCTTGCTTCATCCCGAATATTTCCTTTGGAATCCGGGTGTGTCTGGTGCCATTCCTTTGCCGTGATGCCGAACAGTGCAACATTCAGCACATCTGCTTCATCGGCGTAGGTAAAGCACTGACGCTGTGGGGTCACATCCGGCGGGATCAGTACATCTTTGATTGCATCCGTGTGGATACGGTAATTGATTTTTGCAAGTGTCCGATTCAAGTTCCATCCCAGCGCAAGACGGCTATTTTCGTCATTCTTCAGGCGCTGATAGTCCTTGATGATATATAGCTTGAATTCTGCAGAGATCCAAGAAGCGAATTCAAACGCAATATCTTTCTGCGCAAATGTTCCACCGTAGCGCCCGGCCTTAGAGATGATGCCGACCGCTCCGGTACCTCCGATCCACTTCTCCGGAGACATGGTGAAGGCATTTGATCCAGCCTGCGTTCTAAACCCGTCGAATTCGACGGGTTTAAATTCTGGGTTGTTGAGCTGTTCCCACAGCCCAAGAAATTCAATCGTGTCACGGTTACGCATCCAGTTTTTGATTACATTATCTGGTGCATCGCTCTTATAGCGCGCAATCTCCGTTTGAGAAAACCCATCCACTACAATGAGTGTCAAGAGCTCAAGATCCGCCTTTCTCAATGCTTGAAGCTGCTTGTAGATCGACGGATCATCGACTTCTTCGATCCAGCCGTACCTTGACGCTGTTGTGTAATCGTCCCAGTGGCTGACCGATTCCAAAAACTTTTTCATCAATGCGGACTTGTCCTCCTGCTCGGTGGAAGGCTCGTCAAAGATGCCGATGCCCATGTTCTGCGTATGAAGGCGGTATATCCTCTCCTGTTTGAAAACCTCCCAATCGAAGTCATGCATCTTCTGGATGGCGGTATCGGACATCCCTGC
Source organism: Butyricicoccus sp. AF18-9LB (assembly GCF_027684505.1). Lineage (NCBI taxonomy): Bacteria > Bacillati > Bacillota > Clostridia > Eubacteriales > Butyricicoccaceae > Butyricicoccus > Butyricicoccus sp. AF18-9LB. Next base: position 12,772 of record NZ_JAQCWA010000030.1, on the reverse strand, counting down.
CGCTCGATACTCACGCCGGAGTCTTGCCCACAGCGTTTCAAACTTCTTCTTTTCAGCCGCGTAATTAAAGCCCATATATGCTTCCTCCGTATTCTGAAATTTGGTTGGCTGCAAATCTCGGAAACGGGTGGTGGGCCGCGGCAGCGGGGTTGCGCACAGAGCGCAAAAAAGCCCACAGCGACACCGCTGTGGGCATAAGGATATTTGTGGGTAACGATGGTGGACGGAGGCGGGGTATCCTCAAAAGGACGCAAAAAGTCAGGGCATCCGATGCCCGTCCTTAGAGGAATGAGGGTGGGCTGCCTTTGGACAGCATCGACAGTGCCGCGGATGTGAGGATACCTCATAAGAACCGCCTGTTCCGGCTTGGAGCCATGTTTTTCATTATCGTGCAGGTTCGGCCTCTGCGCTCAAAGCAGAAGATCACGACAGAAAAGCGGAGAGATTGCTGTATCGCAGTCTCTCCGCTTTCGACATGGATGGCTGTTCAGAAGTTCTGAACAGGGGGATGTATCAGATGGTGTTTTCTCAGTGGTCGAATGCCTGCCGGTTATTTCTTAGGCGGGTATAGAATGCTGCTTCGACTCCCATGTTCGTTGCCTACCGATTGGCCTCTTGTCCCTACATTTTGCTGACAACAGCCCTGATATCTACTACTATAAAAGCTATCCCTCGCTTATTCATCTGCCTCCGATCATCCTTCTGGAAATCGCTCATTTGTGCGCTTCCGTCGATAGCTGGACCATAGTTGAAGTCCCACTGGGACAAACGGGCTGGTGACGTCACATAGCTGCCATGTTCAGCCGGATGCATCTGCTCCTGTGTTCATTTTTGAAATGATGTCAGAGAGGAAGCTGTCTGCGTTCCCGGACCTCAGGTCCTTTTTCTGAAGCAGCAGCGCGCGTTCATCGTCGCAGACCACAAGCCACAAATGCAATGATTCAAAGACGCTCTTTATCCGTGTATAAGAGAGATGTTCTTCCTTCTCCTCTGCGCAGATCGTTACACCGGCATCCTCGAAGCGGATAATGGTTTTGAATTTTTCCCAATCAACGGCCCGCCGCAGCTTCAGCGCTTTCCACGCCTCCTTTTTGCAGGATGCCGGCATGCGCGGCGGCGTTCTTCCGCGAGCAAGGGCAAACTCCAGCAAACCTGCAATGATCACGGCTCCGCCCACAATGATTCCCGCGGTGGTTTTTGGCGGCATCAAACCAAGAATCAGCGTCAAAAGGCCCAGAGCCAGCAGGAACACGCCATAAATGCGGTAGCGCACCGTCCGCTTTTCGCGCGCCGGGCCTTTCGCGGCGTGAGTTCTGATGCGGTCTATCGCATTCCACATAGCAGGGCAGCGCCGCCGGCTTTCAGCTTCCAAACACTGGTGCAGCAGCTCTACGGTTTCTCTGTCCACAGCAGGGTCATCGTAGTTGCTTATTTGAAAAAGATACATGGTGCTTCTCCGTTTCGAAATCAGCTCATTGAGAGTGCCGGAAAATCCATTCACAGCATATCGGACTGCCCGACGGCAGTCCGATATGCTGTGATGTGCTGATGGTACTTTGCATAAGAATTGCCGACCGCTTGCATCCTATTTTTCAAACAGATGCAGCAGATATCCGTAGCCCTCGGCTTCCATTTTTTCATAGGGGACGAAGCGCAGGGCCGCACTGTTGATGCAGTAGCGCACGCCGTTGGGCGACTCCGGGTCGTCGGTGAACACGTGGCCGAGGTGGGAGTCTCCGGCGCGGCTTCTGACCTCTGTGCGGCGCATGCCGTGGCTCAGATCCTCTTTTTCCACTACGGCAGGGCCCTCGATGGGCTTTGTGAAAGCAGGCCAGCCGCAGCCGCTTTCGTACTTATCCGTGGAGGAAAAGAGCGGCTCACCGGTGACGACATCCACATAGATGCCCTTTTCAAACTTGTCCCAGAACTCGCCCGTGAAAGCGCGCTCTGTGCCGCTCTCCTGCGTAACACGGTACTGCTCCGCCGTCAGCTTGTCCCGGATGGACTCCGCCGCGGGCTTCTGATAGTCGCCTGGGTCGATGCGCAGCCGGGAAAAGAGATCCATCTCCGCGCGCGGGATGTGGCAGTAGCCGTCCGGATTCTTTTCGAGGTAGTTCTGGTGATATTCCTCGGCGGGATAGTAGTTTTTGAGCGGGCCGATCTCCACGAAGAATTTCTCGCTGCGGCCGCGCTCGATCTCCGCGATGCGCTTCACCGTTTCTCTCGCGCTTTCGTTGGTGAAGTAGACACCGGTCTGGTACTGGCTGCCCCGGTCGTTGCCCTGCCGGTTTTGTACCGTGGGGTCGATGACATAGAAGTACGCCATCAGCAGCGCGTCGAGGCTCACCTGCTCGGGGTCGTATTCTACCCGCACGGTCTCCCGAAAGCCGGTCTCTCCCTTGCAGACGGTCTTGTAATCGGCATCCGCCTCGCAGGTGCCGTTGGCGTAGCCGCTCTCGGCGTCGATGACGCCGGGGATGGACTGCATCAGCTGTTCCATGCCCCAGAAGCAGCCGCCCGCCAGATAGATGACATTGTCTGTGGTATCCATATAGGTGATCTCCTCGTCGGACCGGTCAAAAGCCGGGCCGTCCATGTTTGCTTCCTGTCCGCTCTTTTCCTTCGGCACAGTCTGCTTCCCGGCGGCGCAGCCGCTCAGCAGCAGCACTGCGGCGAAAAGCAGGGCTAATACACTTCGATACATCACGTTTCCTCCTTTCAGGGGAATCAGGGCTCACTCCGCCCCTTGCCCGCCGAGGGCAATGCAATGGCGCGCAGCAGGCACTTTTTTAAATCTCAGGTCAGCCCATATCGGCGGCAAGAGCCTGGTCGATGAGTTTTTGCAGCGTCTCCGCCTGCTTCTTTTCCGTGATGGCGCCTACGATGGGTTCACCCACGATATTGCCGCTGCGGTCGACCACATAGGTGGTGGGATAGGCAAAGATGTTGGTGGTAAACTTTCCCGCCTCACCGTCGGAGTCAAAATACACATTCTGATAGGTAGCGCCCTTCTTGGCAAGCACATCCTTCGCCTCGGCAATGGCCTTCTCGTCGCCGTCCAGCGTGAAGGTGTTGACGCCGATGAGCGCGCCGCCCTTCTTCGTCAGTTCCTTGTTCAGCGCGTCCAGCTCGCCAAGCTCACCCACGCAGGGATTGCAGGTGGTGAACCAGAAATTCACCACGGTGACGGCGTTGGCGGAGAACAGCTCGTCGCTCTTCACCGTGTTGCCATCCAGATCCTTGCCATCAAAGACGGGGAATTTCTGCATACTGCCGTCGTCGGGAGGGTTGCTCGTGTCGCTGCCCGCGGGCATGCTCATATCGCCGTCCATGGATTTCTGCATAATCTCAGGATACTTCTCTTCCAACTCGGTCAACTTGTTTTCAATATTGCTGATCTCCGTGGCTGACTCCTTCAGCCACTCATACTCCTCATCGCTGAACTCTTCCTTGGCGTCCTCGATGGTCTTGAGCAGGAAGTCGCCGTAGTTTTTGCCGTCCTCCTGCATGGTCATGCCCTTATCGGCCGCCATAAACACCTTCTCCCAGAGCTCAGTTTTTTCCGACAGGAGCGCGTTCTCCTGTGCCATGAGTTCTTTGTGCATGGCGAGCGCTTCCTCGGCGTTTTTCGCTTCGCCAGTCATGGCAGAGCCGTTGCCGCTCATGTCGCCCATCTTGTCATTGTTCTTCGTCCCGCAGGCCGCCAAGGCCAGCAACATCAGCACGGCAAAAGCCAGTGTAAAAATTCTCTTTCTGTTCATTTTGATTCCTCCATCGTTATTTTCTTTGTTGTGTCTTTCCCGTTGCCGAAGCCGTAGCGGAAGCTCACGGCGTTCGTTGGGCAGGCGCGGATGCACATTCCGCAGCGGATGCACTCGGTATGGTTGGGCGTTTTCGTCACATCCACATCCATCTTGCAGGCTCTGGCGCATTTCCCGCAGGAGACGCACTTATTCTTATCCACTTTCATCTGGAAGAGGGACACCCGGTTGAACAGCGCGTAGAACGCGCCCAGCGGGCAGAGCCACTTGCAGAACGGTCGGTAGAACAGTACACTCAGCGCAATCACCGACAGCAGGATGCTGAATTTCCATGTAAACAGCTTGCCCAGCGCCGCCCGGATGCCGGAATTGGCAATGGACAGCGGGATGGCTCCCTCCAGCACGCCTTGGGGGCAGAGGTATTTGCAGAAGAACGGGTCTCCCATGCCAACATCGTTCACAAGGAACGCCGGCAGGAGAATGACCATCACCAGCAGGACAGCGTATTTCAGGTATGTCAGCGGCTTCAGCCTCTTTGTGGAGAGCTTCTTTGTCGGGATTTTATGCAGCAGCTCCTGAAACCAGCCGAAGGGGCATAGAAAGCCGCAGATAAAGCGTCCCAGCAGGACTCCCAGCAAAATGAGAAAGCCTGTGATATAGTAGGAGAAGCTGAACTTGGACGATCCCACCACCGCCTGAAACGCCCCGATGGGACAGGCTCCGGAGGCCGCCGGACAGGAGTAGCAGTTCAGCCCCGGCACGCAGACGGTCTTCCCTGCCCCCTGATACAGTCTGCCCTTGAGGAAATTCGGCAGATGCAGGTTGGTCAGCAGCGTCGCCCCCGCCTGAATCCAACCCCGGAAGCGGGACACGGTCTGTGAAACGCCTGAAAACTTTTTACCCAATGCCCACACACTCCAGACATAATTGGATTGCTTTGCTCAGCACTGTCGCCGCCTCGCCCCGCCAGACACCGAAGCACAGCATGGCAGCTCCGGCCATCAGCAGCACGATCTGCGCCGCGGCCTTTTTCCCGCAGCTCATTTTCCATCACCCTTTCCGATTTTCTACCCCCATTATAGCGCGGGAGAGTTAAAGTCTCTGTTAAGAACGAAAACTTAAGGCAACTCTTATCTGTTTTTTCTATAATGAAAGCAACACAAAAACGAAGAAATAAAAAGTAGGGCTCTTATGCACCTTTTAGTAATTGAAGATGAACGCGCCCGGGGCGAACGACTATCTGGCAAAGCCTTTCCACTTGGCAGAGCTGGAGGCCCGCATCCGCAGCCTGACATTGCGGCAGTTCACCCAGCAGGATGTGCTGCTAAGCTGCGGAGGCCTGACCTTTGACACCCACTCCCGTACCGCCGCCGTCAACGGGCAGACGCTGACGCTGACTCGCAAGGAAACAGGGATACTCGAATACCTGATGGTGCATCAAGGAAGGCCAGTAAGTCAGGAGGAGCTGATGGATCACGTTTGGGACAATAGCGTGGACAGCTTCAGCAATTCCATTCGCGTCCGCATCTCCGCCCTGCGCAGAAAGCTCCGCGCCGTGCTGGGCTATGACCCCATCCGCAACCGCATCGGCGAGGGCTATCTGATGGGAGGCGAGGAGGAATGAGGCGGCTTTCCCTGCAGTGGCGCATCACGCTGATGACCGTCCTGCTCATCGGCATCACCTGCGTGGCCATGAATTTACTGCTGTGCTCCTCCGGTGTGTACTATATGGACACCATTGCGGACAGTTTACAGGGCGGCACGGTGATCCTGAATGATGGCGGAGCGGCGAGCTTTGACCCGCAGCTCATAGCGCCCAACGAGGAGTTGACCATCGTCGTCGATGGTGTGCAGGGGCGCTTCCGCACCACCAACTGGTACATCACGGCGGCGGTAACGCTGCTCAGCGGCAGTTCACCGGCAACGCCGCCCACGAGCTGCGCACGCCGCTGGCGCTGATGCAGGCGCAGCTGGAGCTTTTCTCCGCAGAGCATCCCGATGTGCGACCGGAGACGGCGGAGTTCCTCACGCTTTTGCGTGAGCAGACGGAACGGCTGATACAGATGACCAGGACACTTCTGGAGATGAGCAATCTGCGGCAGGTGGCGCGGGACTGAGGCTTTCTCTGGTGTGGGAGATCGCCGATCTCCACGGCGGCTCCATTTGGGTGGAGGAAAGCTCGGACAAGGGCACGACCATCGCGGTCGAGCTGCCGGCAAGGACAGAAAGCGATCCCTCCGGCGCGGATATCACATAACAGTCCTCGGCTGATTCATGGCGATCGTTTTTCAACCTCCACAACATTATCGCAGCAGCTCTCAATCAGTTCCCTGTCGTGGGTGATCACAAGAATGGTTCTGCCGTTCCGCGCTTCGCTTTTCAGCCTTTCCGTGATGAGGCGCATATTCTGCCCGTCGAGGCCGCTGGTGGGCTCATCAAGAATCAATATCCTGCGGCCAGAAAAAATGGCGCAGGCGATGGCAAGGCGCTGCTTCTGCCCGCCAGACAGGGTTGACGGGTGCGCATCCCTGTACTCGTAAAGCCCAAATTCTTTCAGCAAATGTCTGGTACGGTCTTTGTTTTCTTCCGTCAATCTGGTATTCAGCAGCAGCTCCTCCGCCACGCTTGCCATAAAAAACTGCGTTGACATGTCGTTGCCGCAGTAATAGATTTCCCTGCACCGGACTGCCGATCTTGCTTTTTTCCCGTCTATCAGGATATGTTTTGTCATTTTTTTGCGAGTAACTCTTGACAGTTCAAACTGTGTCTGATATAGTTACAGTATAAACTGTTATCAAAACAGACACAGTTATTTCGGAGGTGAATCTATGCGTCAGATATTGCTTTTTGCGGCACTTACCGCCTCGCTGGCACTGCTGGCTGGCTGCACGCTGTCCAAAACAAAAAAGGATACGGAGGACGTGGCAGAGAAGGCGGCGTATCATAAAATCAGCGCCGAGGAAGCCTATGAGATGATGGCCTCACAGGAGGTCGTGGTGGTGGACGTTCGCACCCGGGAGGAATACGACGGCGGACATATTGAAAACGCTGTCCTTGTCCCCAACGAAAGCATCGGGAGCGAAATGCCCGAGGCGCTGCCCGATAAGGAGGCAACGCTGCTGATCTACTGCCGCAGCGGCCGCCGCAGCAAGGATGCCGCCCAAAAGCTGCTGGCGCTTGGGTATCAGAGTGTCTACGACTTCGGAGGCGTCATCGACTGGCCCTACGAGCTTGTGAAGGAGGGATAATTGTGAACAGCTCCTTTAATCTGGCAGTCCACGCGCTGGTCTGCCTGAGCCACAGCGGACGCTCTCTCAGCAGCGAAGCGCTGGCGGAGAACATCTGCACCAACCCCACTCGCGTCCGCCGGGTGCTGGCGGGGCTGAAAAAGGCAGGAATGGTGGAGACCCGGGAGGGCCTGGATGGCGGCTACCGCCTGACGGCCGATCCTGCGAGCCTGACTCTGCGGCAAGTGGCGGAGGCGGTAAATACCCGCTTTGTGGACTGTGCGTGGCACAGCGGCGACATCGACCGGGACTGCGCCATCTGCTCCGGCATGGCGGGCGTCATGGACACGCTGTATCGGAACATGAACGAGGAATGCGCCGCCTATCTCTCGCACATTACGATCACAGATATTGAAACACAGCTTTTTACACAGAAATAGGAGGATATACGATGCTTACCATTACGACCAACAGCTTTGAAAACGACGTTCTCCGCGCGGACAAGCCCGTGCTGGTGGATTTCTGGGCGCAGTGGTGCCCCTACTGCCGCCGCATTGCTCCAGCCTTTGACAAGGTGGGTGAGCAGTATGCCGACACGCTTATCTCCGGCAAGATCAACTACGACGAGGAGCCGCAGCTCATCGAGCGCTTCGGCATCGACACCATCCCCACGCTGCTGCTCTTCAAGGACGGCGAGGTTCTCGGCTCTGTTGTTGCTCCCGCCTCCAAGGCGGCCATCGAGGCATTCATCAAGGAAACGCTGGCGCAGTGAGGACACGATTATGGAGCAGATCTATGATATGATCGTCATCGGCGGCGGCCCCGCCGGTTACACCGCCGCCCTGTATGCCGCCCGTGCCGGACTTTCCACGCTGGTGCTGGAAAAGCTCTCTGCCGGCGGGCAGATGGCGCTGACGGAGCAGATCGACAACTATCCCGGCTTTGAGGACGGCATCGACGGCTTTACGCTGGGCGAAAAAATGCAGCAGAGCGCGGAGCGCTTCGGTGCGGTGACGGAGCTGGCGGAGGTGTACAAGGCCAGCCTTTCCGGGGAGATCAAGACGCTGGAAACCAGCGAGGGCGTCTTTCAGGGCCGCACGGTGGTCATCGCCACCGGCGCGTCGCCCCGTCCCCTGGGCGTTCCCGGCGAGGATACGCTCATCGGCAAGGGCGTCCACTACTGCGCCGCCTGTGACGGCGCGCCCTATCGGGGCAAGACCGTGGCGGTGGTGGGCGGCGGCAACTCCGCCGCGGCGGACGCTCTCGCCCTGTCCCGTATTGCAAAGAAGGTCTATCTCATCCACCGCCGCGACAGCCTGCGGGCGACGAAGGTCTATCATGAGCCGCTGATGAACGCGCCCAACGTGGAATTCCGCTGGAACAGCACCGTTTCCGCACTGCTGCACGAAAGCCGCTTGACGGGGCTTCGGCTAAAAGACGTCAACACCGGCGCAGAACGTGACCTTGCCTGTGACGGCGTGTTCATCAGCGTGGGACGCGCCCCGGCCACGGAGCTGTTCCGAAGCGAGCTGGTGCTGGACAAGTCCGGCTATATCGTGGCAGACGAATCCACCCGCACGAATCTTCCCGGCGTGTTCGCCGTGGGCGACGTGCGTACCAAGGCGCTGCGGCAGGTGGTCACCGCCGTATCGGACGGCGCGGTAGCCGTCCACTACGCGGAGGAATATCTGGCGGAGAATCGGTAAAGGGCTGCAAACGATCCTCTCAACGGCAGTTCCTGTCCGTAAGCGATACGATTGTGAGCCTTTCCTCAAAAGAGCGCAGGGCATGTTAGATTAAGGAGATCATATATATGTGGCTGTTTTTCGGAATTTCTGCGATCATTTTTACAGGATTCAATCTGATTTACTCTTTTAAAAACAAGAATGAAAAATGGTTTAGATTCGCAGCCCTATCGTTCACTGCATTGACCGTATGTTCGTTTTATTCAGACGGAGCGATGCGTGTGCTAAATGAAGATTGGGGAGGCTTGATGGATATCATGCCAACCATGAGCAAGGCTCTGTGGGTGTGTGTAGGGATATCCATTCTATTAAACTCTGTTTCGCTCTTTCGAGAAAAATAACCACATTTCTATCTCAAGGATACCATCCCCGGCTGCACACGGCAGGTCTGTGCCTTTGCCGTAGCCTATGTGGAATTTAAAAAACTGAATGCCAATGCTTTATGATAAAGAAGCAGACTTAAAATGACAGCTTCGCACTGTTCCAACAGAGCAAAGGAGTGCCCCAATGGGCACTCCTTTTTCATAGCTTTACGCCTTATTCAGCAAGATTTGTAATAAGAATATCCTGAAATAGTTAAGCAGATTCCAGAAAAGAGAGAAATAAGCGTTCCGGCATGATTCCTCTAAAGACTTCATGCATAGTTTAGCAGCAATACGCAGTCCTTAGCCGTGCGCGGAGCTTCTGTTATCCGGGTTTGGACGCCAGCCGTCCATGAGCTTGTCATTCTCCATGATAAAGGGAGTCGCCGTATCCTGTCCCCACGAGGTGTCATATTTTCCCATAAGATAATCACTCAGTGCCGTTCGGTCGGCAAAGCGCAGCATCCGGTACGGCTCCTGAAAGGCAACCTTTTCTACAAAGTACAGCGTCCCGTCCTCTGCCGTCAAAAGAACGCCAACATGCCCGACAAACAGCAGAGATTCCTCCTCGGTCGGCTTATCGTGGAAGAATACCGTGATGAGACGGATTCTTTCATTCTCCCGAAAGGCAACGCCGCGGGAAGCCCATTCCTCTTGTACGGTTTGCACATGACGCTTGATCTCCGTGGTATCCTCCGCCTTCATGGAGGAATACAGTGCGCGGAAATCTGCAAGGCTGCTTCCGCCCAGCGCATCGGGATCTGTTTTCAGCGCTTCCTCGTCCGCAAACAGCACATCTTCACCAGCATTGATTTGAGAGTCTGCGCTCACGGAGAGGAAGTCCCCAAACAGGTTCATGGCGGTAATCCGGCAGTTATAGCCCGGAAACGTTCCGTTCTTCGCCGTCCATTCGTCCTGCATTGCGTAAGGGTCATATTTCGTATACAGCAGCTCCGCTTCCTCAAAGCCATCCGTAAGCCATTCCTGCTTCACGCTGTCATTAAAGCGGTCCACACGGCGGAAAAAGCTCTGAATACGCCCGTCCGGCACGCCTGTGTCGGAGAGCAGCTCCTTCAAAAGTTCCCTCGAACCACTGTCGTTCAGGTTCGTGTATTCAATTTTTTCCAATGCCGGACGCTGCTCGGCTGCGCCGCAGCCTGCAAGTACGGCGGCAATAAGCACAACACATATAATAAAAGTGATTTTCCATCGTGATCTCATAGTTCTAATCTGTCCTTTCTTTGGCGATTGCTCGATTTGCTAAGGTTATTATAGCACCGGATCATAAAACCTATGTTAAGATATACAAAGTGTTGCGGCTTTTGCAGCAAGCAACTTTCCTCACATCTCCAGGTGTTCTGCCATGAGAAGCATTATCTGGTGCAGGCGGTGTGTAGGAGTATCGAAGCAAAGAACAAAAAAGTAAACAGACAATCATGAGTGGCGAGGATAAATGCCATGCCTTCAATGATTGCTTTCAATAAAGTGCGGCTGCGGAGATGTTCCTCTCCGCAGCCGCATTACGGTTTGTCAGCGCTTCAGCAGCACCTTCAGATCCTCTTCCGGGGTGGTGATGGGAGCAATGCCGAAATTCTCTACAAGGTAGTTCAGCACATTGGGCGAGACAAACGCCGGCAGCGTGGGGCCAAGGCGAATATTCTTGATCCCCAGATACAGCAGCGTCAGCAGGATACACACTGCCTTCTGCTCATACCACGAAAGCACCAGAGACAGAGGCAGGTCGTTGACCCCGCAGCCAAAGGCATCCGCCAAGGCCAGCGCGATTTTGACAGCACCGTAAGCGTCGTTGCACTGGCCTACATCCATGAGTCGAGGCAGGCCGCCAATGGTTCCGAGATCCAGGTCATTGAAGCGGAATTTGCCGCAAGCAAGGGTCAGCACCACAGTGTCGGCGGGCGTCTGCTTGACAAACTCGGTGTAGTAGTTCCGTCCGGGACGGGCTCCGTCACAGCCGCCGACCAGGAAAAAGTGTCGGATAGCGCCGCTCTTTACCGCATCGATCACCTGATCTGCCACACCAAGCACCGCGCCGTGTCCGAAGCCGGTCATGACCGTGCCGCCGCCGTTGATGCCGGTGAACGGCTTGTCCTCGTTGTAGCCGCCAAGCTCCAATGCCTTTTCGATGACAGGGGTGAAGTCCTTATCCTCGCCGATATGCGTCATTTCCGGGTAGGATACCACCGCTGTGGTGAACACGCGGTCGGCGTAGCTTGCCTTCGGCGGCATCAGGCAGTTGGTGGTAAACAGCACCGGTGCAGGGATGTCGGCAAATTCTCTTTGCTGATTCTGCCACGCCGTGCCGAAGTTGCCCTTGAGATGGGCATATTTTTTCAGTTCAGGATAGCCGTGGGCAGGCAGCATTTCGCCATGGGTGTAGATGTTGATGCCTTTACCCTCGGTCTGCTCCAGCAGCAGCTTCAGGTCGTGGAGGTCGTGGCCTGTGATGACGATGAACGGCCCCTTCTCCACCGTCAGCGGGACAGTGGCAGGCGCGGGTGTACCGTAGCTTTCGGTGTTGGCCTTATCCAGCAACGCCATACACTTGAGGTTTTTCTCGCCCACCTCCATGACGATGGGCAGCAGCGCATCCATGCCCCAGTCCTCGCCTACAGCAAAGAGTGCCTTGGCGAAAAAGCGGTTCACTTCCTCATCGGTATAGCCCAGTACCATGGCGTGATGGGCGTAGGCCGCCATGCCACGCACGCCGAAAAGGATCAGAGATTTGAGGCTGCGAATATCCTCCTGCGCGTTCCAGAGCAAATTCATATCATAATCATCATTCCGCCCACAGCGAGAGCCGCAGCCAGAGCAGTTTGGTGCCAGTCGTTCCCTTTCCGCGTGCACCTGTTCGATCAACTCGCGAATGGTCTTTTCGTTGAAGTTCACATTAGTGACGGTGGTGAACAGTCCCTCGATCATCAGCCGCCATGTATCGGCATTGACCGGTGTATCGCCGTCCGTGGCTCTTGCCAGCCCAATGAGCGCGCCCGTCAGCTCGTCCTGATAAGCAAAACATTTTATGATCCATTATCGTTTTCCTCCTATTTCGGTTCAAATTATGTCCTTTTATCAGAAGCTCACGCCTCCTCGAAGAACTCCTTCCCACATTGCACAGGTGGCACACAAAATCCTCCGGCACCTCGCTCCAGGGCGTTCCGGGGGCGATGCCGCCCTCTGGATAACCTGCGCTCTCGTCATATTATCAACCGCAAAGACTGCATATATACTTCATTGTGCTTCTTCCTTCCTTTTTCTAATGATTTTGTTATTCTTCCACCAGCCGGCCGTCCACTGTTACGGTGACCACCTGCCACGGAATGAATTTTCCGCTCTGCTGGAGCGCCTTTTTCGCCGCCAGTTCCAGCCCGCCGCAGCAGCCGTTGCACTTCTCCTGATCGATTTCAATGATCCGTCGCTTCATGTTCGGTCCTCCTGTTGCTTTTCTGCGCTCATTGTACTATACTAAAGGCAACAAGTCGGTTGAATTTTCAACGAAAGAGGATTTTTATGAAAGAATTTTTTCCGGTACTCCACACCGCGGCGCTTTTCTCCGGCATTTCCGACGATGAGCTTGCCGCCATGCTCTCCTGCCTTGGGGCGAGGATCGACACCTTCCCCAAAGGCTCCCGCCTGCTCCGCGCCGGAGACGCGGTGGA
>NZ_JAQCWA010000003.1:0-187554 GCF_027684505.1 Butyricicoccus sp. AF18-9LB | reverse complement strand
TAAATTCACGAAAAGCGTTCTCCCCACACAACTGGCAGCAGCCACCATAAAGCCGCTTTATAGTCATCCAGCAAATTCTCAAGCGGTACCTCAAACAGCTCCGCCAGCTTCTCCATATGCTCCTTCGGATAAAAGTCCCGCCCTGCCTCTTCGCAATGGATGTAGGTACTGCGGTCAATACCCGCATAGTCCGCCGCGTCACGCTGGCGAAGTCCTTTTTGATAACGATACCACCGCAGCTTGTCCGCAATTTCCGTGATCTCGGATGCGTCCGAAAACCGCAGATTGAACTTCTCGGCATCCAAAAACTTATGTGGAAGGACGACCGGAAACTTGAGAATTTGAAGCGGCGCAACTTTTAACGTACCTGCAACATTCGCAGCCAATACATAGCTACGGACTTTCAGGCGGCAGAACATAGACCATTTTGCCCCAAAAGGTTCATGGTTTTCCACCTCAACCGCCGTTTGTTCTGCTGCGATAGTATAGCATTTACCATCCATCCGCACAAATAGCAGGCGAAGCAGATCTTCAGTGTTCAATTTTATATCGACCATATTTTCTACCAGCAAAGTTGCGCCAAAAATTCACTTTTCTTACCGCAAAACTGAATTGTTTAACTGAAAGGCTAAAACAGCCTTAAAATAAACAATTAGGAGTTTAACAAATGGACTATTTCGCTCAAATTGAACTCGGGCTGCGCATCAAAATGTTGCGTACGGAAAAAGGGTTAACCCAGGAAAAGCTAGCCGAAGCTTTAGGAGTCAGTCTCGAACATATTGGAAAAATTGAACGTGGGAAGCGTACACCATCTCTTGATCTGGTTATTGCCATGTCCAAGTTCTTCCATACAAGCACAGATTATATTCTTCTTGCCAATTGTAGAACAACTGAACTCGGGTAATCCGTACTCCCTGTACCTGTCGTTCTTTCTGTGATACATATAAAATTATTATGTAAGGATCATTAATCCTTACATGTTCTTTGACAAGTCAATATCAGTCAATCAAGTTCAGCATGTGATATGGAGGAACATCAGCGACAAACGCCACGATTGCCATTGGCAGGAGCGAAAATCGGCTGTAAGTTTCGGTTTGCTACTGAAATATACCTATGAAATATTGCAAAATAATGATACTTCTGCACGCAGCTCCGCGAGGACCGCGGAGGGGTGAAATTCCCATGAGATCGGTTATCGCAGCCGACCGCTTGATTGACTCCCTGTCGGCTTAATGCCGTTACTCTGAGGGGCGTTGAGACAAATACTCAGACAACATAAGCAATTGTAATGAAATTCACCGTGGGCGGGAACTTTCTCACCCACGTTACATAACAGGAGTGAAAATCTATGATTAACAAAAATTGGAGTTTTCGCAGAGGTGACATTTACCTTGCTGACCTCGGCGAGCATCATGGTCACATTCAAGGCGGAACTCGCCCTGTTGTAGTTATTCAAAACGATTACGGCAACCGTTTTTCTTCCACGTTGATCGTCGTTCCTCTTACGACTGAAATCAAAAAAACAGACATGCCAACACACTACGTCTTGCGGCATCAACGCGGTCTGGACAAGCCATGCATGGCCTTGGCCGAACAGATCCAGACAATACGTAAATCGCAAATCATCCGCTATTTGGGTCATGTTCGTTCCATCCACATGGCGTGTATCGACTTATGCCTCCGCGAGAGCATAGGCCTGCCGCCACAGCACATCATCCACGTTATCCCGTCCGACGCGCAAAAGGAGTGATTTTTATGCAAAATATCGATAGTATCCCTATCAGCACCGACAAGCGTTGCTATACGGTCGCTGAGTTGCAGAAAATGCTGGGCATTAGCCGTGGAAGCGTCTATCAGCTGCTGAAAACCGGTCAGTTCCACTGGTTTAAAATCGGCACCGCAATCCGCATTTCCAAATTCAGCTTTGACGAATGGCTTAATGGCCAATCCTGCTGATGTCAAGGATGTCGCTCAACTGTTCGACATCCTAACAATGTCGCTATACATCAACTAAAATATAGCCAGGTCAAATTGAAGTGACCCCAAAAAGTTAGACAAAAATTCAACGCAAAAATTGTTCAAGCAACCGAAAGGGCTTGCTGCCTGTGAATTGCAGGCGGCAGGCCCTTTAGTTTAGCTTTGATCCTGCGGTTGTTGTAGTAGTCCAGATACTCAATGAGCTCCTGTTTGAAGTGTTCCATGGATTGAAATTCTTGCAGATAGAGCAGCTCACTTTTGAGTATTCCAAAGAAATTTTCAATCACGGCATTGTCCAGGCAGTTTCCTTTGCGGCTCATGCTTTGCCGGATGCCCTTCTCCCGGAGCATGCGCTGGTACTGCTTGTGCTGATACTGCCAGCCCTGGTCAGAATGGAGAATGAGGTCTGTACCATCAGGAATCTTTGCAAACGCCTTGTCCAGCATGGTCGTCACCATGCTCAGTACCGGACGGTCTGAAATCGTGTAGCTGACGAGATCGCTGCTGTGCAGATCGAGAATCGGGGACAGATAGAGCTTTTCTCCAAACAGGCTGAACTCCGTCACATCCGTGACCCACTTCTGGTTCGGCTTGTCTGCATGAACCGCTTCCCGGTATCGTTCCGGCTTCTTGGCGGTTTTCAGCCCGTCATGGGCGGGCTTGGTTCTGCGGTAAACGCCGATCTGGTGTATGAGTTCCTTGTTGTCGGTGATTCTGGATTCCAGTTCTTTCAGCTTTTCCCCAGCAGCGTGCTGCCCGGAAATGGCGGCTTCCAAAGCTGCGTCCACTTCTTCGGGGCTGGTAAAAACATGCTCGGAAAGAAAATTCATGGTCTTTGCCATCTGTTTGAGGTTAAAGGTTTTCGCCCAACGCTCATAGCCGATACCCTTTCCCTCGGCTCGCTTGGCGGCTATATCCACAAGCCGCTGCGGGCTGTCAGGATTGGGAGTGATTTGGGCGGGTTTTATCCGCTGTATGCCCTTAGTAAGCTGCGGCTGGTGTTCCTGTCTGTCCTGCGTCTTTGCGGCTGCTCTATGGGTGTTCTGCTGGAAAACTGCAAGGACAGCGGCCTTGTCAGTCCGTCCCCAGCTTCCGAGCGGTGATGGGCTTTGTTCTGTCCGGCGTGAGATAGGACAGCCGCCCTCGGCTCTCCTTAACGGAAATCCCATAGTCCTGCATGAGAGCAGCGGAGAAATCCTCAAAGGATTTTGATTTTGACAACGCCGCCCGGATTGACTGCCGCAAGCGGTCTTTGTCGGTTTCAAACTTGGTCTGTCGGGGTGCTATACCCTCGGCAAGCAGGGCAGCATTTTCCTTGTCCAGTTTGACTTGCCCCTTGCGCTTCGCCCAGTATTCACGCTCGGTCACTTTGTTTCGGCTGCCGTTCAAGAGGTCGATCTGGTAAAGTCCCTCCCGGTGGCACATCTCCATGACTTCGCTGCGGAAATACCGCATGGCTGCTGCAGTGCAGCGGTGTTTGTCCCCGGCTCTGGTGTCGCTTGCCCTGTCCATGTAGGGCTTGTGCTCCACTTCGGCAATCCGCAGACTGTTGATGACAATATGCACATGGATATTGCCGCTGTGGTTGTGTCCGTCCGGGTGGGTGCAGACAAGGGCTTGGTGTCCGGGAAAATGCTCTTTGCAGTAGGCCAGCCCCAACGCCTGCGCCCGGTCAACGGTCAGGCCATTGTCGGTTGCGTCCCGTGGGTCAAAGCTGATGATATAGTGGTGGCTCTTAATGTCCTCCCGTTTGCTGTTCTTGCCGTACCGCAGATTTGCCCGTATGCAGGACAGGGCAAAATCCTCACCCCCACAATTCAGCGTGTCCAGCCGGTAGTCCTGCCGGGGAATGAGCCGCCCGGCTTCGTCAAGGGTGGGCTTCATGGTAAACTCGTCATGTTCAAAGGTCAGATAGGCTTCGGCGGCTCCATAGTCGGGAAATTATGACCTGAACGGACAAAGGTCTGCAAGCCCCTGTTGACCCTCTGCGGTCGCTCAACAGCGGTTAAATCGGCCTCGATTAAAAGTCTGCGATTCCTTGTTGTTTACAATCCTCTCACTGGCACACGCTTTGGCATACGCGGCATACACAGCGAAGTACCGCCTGCACTCACGCTTTGTTCGCATCTGTCTTCCTTTTACTCGTTCATTATATCACTTTTTCGGCGCTCTGCTACTTGAAATTTCAACTGTACCCATTCGCTCAAAATTCAAAAACCGCTTCCCGAACGCCTCAGCCTGCTTTTCCCAAAATCGCTGATTACTTATAATTCTTATATTCGACCCATTTCCGAACAATTCCCCCTAAAATAGAGCAAACACTCAAACTGACAAGCAGCAGATTTGCAAGTTCCCCAAAAGCCAGAAAAGCGACTGCAACAAACAGGTTCATTACAAGAACTACTCCTGTTTTTGGTATCTTTGCCACAGTATACATATACGGAATCCAGTCCATAATAAAACCGCTAACACACCGAAACAAAGGATATGTCTCTATTTTTGGTAAAACCATAGATGTAGGTTAATCATGTTTTTTTTAATCAGCATTTTGATACTCACTGTCTTCCCCAAATAGCTACCGAATTTGACCTCACGATCAATTCTTCGACAGGTAGACCAATCGGGCAAATGTTATGGCAAGCTAATGATTTCCCGCATCCCTCAAAATAATTTTCCTTATATTGAGTTGAAACATCGTTTCGATGGCTTATTTCCTGTTCTTCATTCAGAATCCGAAAAGCGTTGACCGCTGCAACCGCTCCAGCAAAAGTACCCTTTGAAGAAAAGTTTGGACAAACCTCAAGGCAGCACCCGCACATCAGGCAGCGTGCCGACTGGTATCTCGGTTCATGTGTCCACGAACTCATATAAGCTTCACTTTCAAGCCAAAGGTTCAGTTTTTTCAAATTTTCAAACAGATTTGACCGGTCAACGATCAAATCTCTTACAAGCGGAAATTTGCTTAAAGGTTCCAAGGTAATTGTAGAACCTTTTAACGTATGTAGAAATGTAGAGCATGCCAGCCTCGGACGTTCGTTAATCAGCATGGCGCAAGCCCCACATTTTCGCACCATACAGCTACATTCCCAGCTGATGGGAGTAACTATATTCCCTGAGTTATCTTTCAAAGGGGTTCTACTGTTCAATTCCTTTAGAACAGTAGCAACAGAGCTGTTTCTGCTTCCGTCAAACTCAAATTCCTGCCAATAACTGTCTGCTTTCTGACTCTCCTGCCGCCTGATTCTTATTTTATATACCAAGTGAATCACCTCCTTTCTGGAACAGGTACAAAGGAAATCTGTATCTGCTTTCCATCAAATCTGGCTACCGTTGTTTTAAGGTAATCATCGTCATTGCTCTTCGGATAATCCTCCCGCCAGTGTGCACCACGGCTTTCTTTTCTGGCAAGAGCACTCTTTAGAACTGCCATGCCAAGCAATGGAAGATTTCCTGTCAGCGCTTGTACCGTTTGAATCCCATTTAACAACGTATTCTCATTTCTGACAACGCCCATAGTCTCCTGCATCACTTTGTTTAATTGCTTTATTTCTGAAATTTGGGACGCTGGTGGAAAATCTATCTGTGTCGCACAAGATAGATCTACTACATCTGCCTGTTCGCATGCTGATTTTGCCGCAACACGTCCTCCGTATAACGCTCCTAACAGAGAATTTCCACCAAGACGGTTGGCACCATGATATTGGGCACAGCATTCTCCGGCAGCGTAAAGATTCTGAATCGGCGTTCTGTGCTGCTCATCCACCAGAATGCCTCCCATAAAATAGTGAATTCCCGGTAAAACAGACACCGGTTCCTTTCGTATACCTTTATGCAGATAGGTCATACAATCGTCTGCCAGACCAGATAGCTTATTTGAAATAATCTCGTCCGATATTTCCGTCATGTCAAGAAATACCTCTGATTCATGGCTAACCTTCCATATCTCTCTGGCGGTAATATCTCGTGGCATCAGATTTCCAAGCTCCGGGTATTTTTCCTCCATGAAATACCATTGTTTTCCATCTTTCATGGCAAACAACCTGCCACCTTCCCCTCTGGCCGCCTCGCTGATGAGCATGCGTTTTCCACCACATTTCACAGTTGTCGGATGATACTGGATCATCTCGCCATTTGCCAGAGGAACACCAAGCCGGAACAATTCTGCGGTGACTTCTCCTGTATTGCTCAGCGAACCCGTTGTATTTCCAAACAATCCGTGCATACCACCGGTGGCAACAATAACCGCATCCCCCGGTAATTCCACAGTCTCCTGACTGTATTCATCCCTGATTACGCAGCCACAACAAATATTGTCACAAAGACGAAGTGTTAGGAAAGAATGATGGCTGAACCGTTCTACCATACCAGATGCTTCTTTCCTGCGAACAGCGTCTATCATAGCTGTCATAATCTGCTTCCCGGTATCGCTCTGCGCAAAAGCAGTCCTTTTCTTTTTCTGCCCGCCAAAATTCCGCAGATCCACATCATCATAGCCGCTCATGTTAAATTGAACTCCAAGTTTTAACAGCCAGTGCACCAGCTCCGGTGCTGCCTGTGTCATTCCCCAAACTGCATTTGGGTCTGCCAGACCGCAAGCCGCCTTTATTGTATCTGTGAAATGTTCTTCGGGACTGTCGTTTTCATCTTTTGTATTCAAAGCTGCGTTGATACCGCCCTCCGCCATAACAGACTGTGCCCGCTCTGATGGAAAGGAGGAAACCAGTTTTACATTGCATCCATTTTCCGCTGCCTGCAAAGCCGCTGAAAGTCCTGCCAGTCCAGCACCTATAATAATAATTGTCTTACTCATAGATATTGCCACCCAATATAATAGAAAATAACTGCGCCCGCTATAAACAGAAGGAGCACCGAAAGAATCAAATAAATATCCCCCCTTCGTTCTTTATAACTGATGATTCCCAGCGATACGAGCAATGGGCGGATATTGATAAAAATATGAACAAAGATTGCCGCCACGAACAAAAGCTGAGTTACCATCTTTACCGTTGTAAAAGGGAACAAAATATATGTCCCATTCTGCACCTTTCCAAACAAGCCAATATGGAAGAACAGCAGGATCAGTATTGCCAGCCCACTGGCTCGTCTCGCCCAAAAGATATTGTTCTGCTTCAGATATTTTTGACCTGCTTGTTTAGCAGTTCGCAGGCTCCGAACCGTCAACAAAATGCCAATGGCGGTATGGACAACAAGAATCGCGACTCCAATCCAAGCAAGAACTTTCCCGGCGCTACTTCCTACCCCAACCAGCATAAAGCTGCCCATGATCCCATGAATCATAAAAATGAGAAGCATCAAAACAGACAAAAATGTATTCCATTTTCTCAAAAGACCCACTCACCTCATTTCTTCGCTGTCCATAATTATGTAGTCCATCTGCTCAAGCGTCGTAATATCCATGAAATTATCCGATGCCAAGAACACGTCATACTTTCCGCTTATCACTCTGGACAGCAGCATGTTGTTACTGTACTCCGTCAAATCCACGGAAAAACCGGCCTGTTCCAACCTGTCGCAGAGTTTCTTAGCATAACTGACAAGCGGATAATCCGTCTCAGATACATATAACCGAAAACTAATGTCCGTTTTCATGAGATCTGTTTCATTTGTTTCCGAATCGTCCAGTGCCAATTCTTTTAATTTATTCCGGGTGTTCTCGTTGTCGAGACCATCTGACATCATATTAATACCGAGAACATAAGAGCCTTCCAACTGTGCGGAGGCTTGAGCCGCCTTTTTTGACTTCGGTGTTGCTCCTGTGATTGCATCAATCATAGAGGGCGGTGAGTGCAAAAGTGCACCGAAACCTGCAAGAAAAACAATCGTAACAACTAACAGAATCAGTTTTCGTTTCACATTGCCACCTCGTTTCTTATTTTTTTAAAATCCTCATTGCGTTCAAGACGGCAATTATGGTAACGCCTACATCACCAAATACAGCTTCCCACATTCCCGCAATACCAAGAGCGCCAAGAATCAGGAACACACTCTTAATCCCAAGAGCAATCACTATATTCTGCATGACAATCTGTTTTGTCGCTTTTGCTACTTCAATCGCGTCCACCAGCTTAGACGGTTCATCTGTCATCAGAACTACATCTGCTGCTTCAATGGCCGCATCCGAACCAAGCCCACCCATTGCGATACCAACATCCGCACGAGCAAGGACAGGAGCGTCATTGATACCATCACCAACAAAAGCTAATTTGCTTCCCTGTCTCTTTTTACTGTCTAAAAGCTCAACCTTTTCCACTTTTTGATCAGGAAACAGTTGTGCATAATATTCATCCAACCGCAATTCTTCCGCAACAGCCTTTCCGATTTTTTCATCATCACCAGTAAGCATGACTGTTTTTTCCACACCGATATGTTTCAAATCAGAAATTGCTTTTTTGCTGTCCGGCTTTACTTCATCTGTTATCAAAATGCATCCGGCATATTGACCATCTACTGCTATATATACCTTTGTACCAACTTTTTCACAGACTGTGTACTCCACATGCTCTGAATCCATAAGTTTCGTATTGCCAGCATAAACTTTCTTCTTTCCTGCCATGGCACTGATTCCATATCCGGAAATTTCCTTGTAATCAGAGATAACTGATTGGTCAATTTCTTTTCCATAAGCAGAGAGAATGGATTTTGCAATAGGATGGTTAGAAAAGCTCTCTGCCTGGGTCGCATACTCCAGAACCTGTTCTTTTGAAAATCCATTTTCAGGCAGAATATCAGTCACATTGAAAACACCCTTTGTAAGTGTTCCAGTTTTATCGAACACAATAATGCTGACATTATTAAGCGCCTCTAAATAATTACTTCCTTTTACAAGAACACCTCGTTTAGATGCCGCACCAATACCTCCGAAGAAAGTCAGCGGGATTGAAATGACCAATGCACATGGGCAAGATACCACAAGGAAAACAAATCCTCTGCGAATCCACTCTGTCCAACATCCACCAAGAAGGATCGGTGGCAGAATTGCCAGAATAGCTGCTAAGATTACAACAACAGGAGTGTAATAACGTGCAAATGTAGTAATGAAATTTTCTGTTGGTGCTTTTCTACTGGACGCATTCTCCACAAGATCAATAATCTTTGAAGCAGTAGATTCACCAAATGCTTTCGTTGTCTTAATCGTTAAAACACCCGTCTGATTCATACAACCGGAAAGTGCTTCGTCTCCTTTATGAACGCTTCTCGGAACCGATTCTCCAGTTAAAGCCCTCGTATCCAGCATAGAATCTCCATCCAATACCACACCGTCTAATGGGATTTTTTCACCAGGCTTTACAATAATAATCTCACCAATGGCAACACTTTCAGGAGATATGGTAATCAATTCTCCGTTCCTTCTGACTGTAGCACAATCCGGACGTATATCCATTAAATCTGATATAGATTTTCTGGAACGCTCAACAGCCAACGACTGGAAAAATTCACCAACTTGATAGAACAGCATAACAGCAACTGCTTCCGGATATTCACCAATGACAAAAGCACCAATCGTAGAAACGCTCATCAGGAAATGTTCATCAAACACACGTCCCTTTGAAATATTCCTCACAGCTTGCCATACAACATCCCCGCCAAGAATAATATAGGAGACAATGAGAAAAACTAACTCGACAGGCAGTGGCACTTTCGCAAAAACAGTCAATGCCATACCAATGGCATAGATTGCTGCACCAGTCGCTAAACGAACTGTCAACTTCTTATCCTCATTGTTATAGGATTCATTGGCCTCCTGCTTTTTTCCGGTATATAAGATTCCTGTACAATTTCAGAAACTTCCACATCTGGCTCATGGCTATGAACAATCGTTTCAATCTGACTGGCTATCGTATCTGCGGCTGTCTGAGCAACATTGATTGTAAGCGTCTGCTTCATCAGATTTACCACTGAGGATTGCACTCCATCCAATTCTCCGACTTCTTTTTCAATTTTTGCGGAGCAGTTCGGACAGTCCAAGCCCTTTAACAAATAACTCTTTGTAACGGGGATAATTGTTTCTTCCTGAACCTCCACACCCGGCTCATGGCTGTAGACAATCGTTTCAATCTGACTGGCTATTGTATTTGCGACAGCTGGAGCAACATTGATTGTCAGCGTCTGCTTCATCAAATTTACAACTGAGGATTGTACTCCATCCAATTCTCCGACTTCTTTTCAATTTTTGCGGAACAATTTGGACAGTCCAACCCTTTTAATAGAAATATGCGTTTCATGATAATCTCCTTATAATTTGTTTAATTGTTCAATTACTCACTTAAACTTCCCACATAAATAGTGGGATTTGTACCTTGAAAACTCTATATTTCAGATCCTAAAAATACCACTTACGCCACCCGGAAGTCTTCACTTAGGGCGTTCTGCATGAATTCTGGCAGTCTGTTGAAGAAGTCGATATAGATTTTTTCAATCAGCTCGTCAGAAACGTGTAAGATTGCCTTGATAAACGCTCCATAGCAAGTACCTTGCCAGCCCCCAAGTGCTGCAACATGGTTTTGCAAGCAATAATCCGCAACGTTCGCTCCTCCAGTATTCACCTGTAATCTCCATACCGCCATCTTCTCATCTCCCCGCTTTCTTCTTTAGTGCTTATCCACCTTCCGCTTCGGGAACCATCCTTTTGCCACTCTTTTTTCCTGTTCTTTCAGTTCCTTAATGCTCCAAAAGCAACTGACGCCCAAAACACCCAGGGAAACCGACCAAAGTATTTCCTGCATTCTTACGGATAGAATCATACACAAAATGCCCACCAGCAAAAATACCGGCCAACAGCGGCTTCCAAAGTAATACTCCGCATATATAACAATAGGATGGAACAATCCAATCAGAAAAAAGGTAAGCACACCAATCAATATACCACTAAAATTCATCATAACTCCTTGTCCTTTTCCTTATACAAACAGCACATTATCGCAGACCGGCGCAACTTATCTTCTGCGTGCAACAGTCGCCCTCAACAACATATCCAATATGCGCAAAGAAGAAGTATTGCAATATAGAACTACAACCTTCCTCTTCTATATTTTTTAAATATCTGACACATTTTTACGGATTGCATTTTTTACACGGATCATAACCTGCAGCAATCAGCGCATCCCTACTCTATAATTTGTTTAATTGTTCAATTACTCAACTATAATATTAAAAAATATTATTTCTGCCAAAGATGCTCAAATCCCTTGTCAATAATCTCTTTCACATGATCATCTGCCAGCGAGTAGTAAACTATCTGTGCTTCTTTACGGAATTTTACCAGATTCGCAAGACGCAATGCCTTTAACTGGTGTGAGATTGCGGATTTCGTTACCCCCAGTAGCACAGCAAGATCACATACACACATCTCACTCTGTTCCAGAGCGTGTAAGATTTGTACTCTGGTACCATCTCCAAATAGCTTAAATAAAGATGCTAACTGGATATAATCATCTTTGGGTTGCATCTTGGATTTCACATCATTCACAATATCCTCATGAATTACATCGCAATTACAAATATAAGACGTTTTAGGCATACACTTACCTCGTATAATTTTAGTTGAATAGTTGTTCAACTAAAATTATATTCATTTATTTTTCTATGTCAATAAGATTAGTAAATATCTTCTTGGATTTTTGTTTTTAACTGCTTAATACTTTTATACCGCATCAAAGAATGTGTAGATGAGTTTGAATATAAATTCAAGGACTCCGAAACAGGAAAAATTAAAAAGTTCAAGATAACAGAAAAAAGGATTGTTACTTTTAATCCCAAACTGGCCAAGAAGCAGATATATGAGATTAATAAAGAAGTTGAAAAAGCAAAACTACTGAAAGCTTCACAGGCAAAGTGCTCAGAATACGGCGACTCTGCAAAATATGTGATTTTTACCACTACAGGTGAACAGCGAATAAGTTTGTAAGGCTAAATTCCACACCCAACAGGAATTTACTTTTACAAATAATTGAACAGACGTTTTCTACATTCATCTATTGACTTTACTGCACAGAACGACTACAATACAGCCATATAAGGAAGTGCGTTACTATGCCGCAAACTGCTTTTCGCCCCAACCACATGCACATTGCGTGGCACGATTACGCATCACATGATGCTACTCTACCGATCTCTGCCGCGCCTTTGCGCGAGAAGGCCTCCGTCATCGGCCGCACCGGCTTGATGCTGCTCTCATGCGGCACCGGTGCATGGCGTGTCCGCAGTTCGATGAACACGCTTGCGGAGGAGCTGGGGCTGGTCTGTGCAGCCGACATTGGCCTGACCTCAATCGAATACACCTGCTTTGACGGTGAACAGGCATTTTCGCAAACGCTCACGCTGACCAGCACAGGCGTCAACACCTCAAAGCTCAACCGACTCGAGCAGTTCGTCGCTGAGTTTGCCGACATCTGCTCCCGTATGACCGGCGAGCAGCTGCACACCCACCTTGACGAAATCGAGCAGGTGCACGGACTGTATTCGCCACTGATGCTCGGTCTGGCGGCTGCCCTCGCCTGCGGTGCATTTACGTTTCTGCTCGGCGGCGGCTGGGTCGAGATGATACTCGCATTCTTTGGCGCGGGTATCGGCAACGCCGTGCGCTGCAAGCTGTCCAAGCACCATCTGACGCTTGTGCTCTGCACGACTGTTTCGGTCGCAGCAGCCTGTCTGGTGTACGCGGGCTGTCTCAAGATTGCCGAGATGACCTGCGGCATCAATGTCCAGCACGAAGCCGGCTACATCTGCTCCATGCTATTCATCATTCCCGGATTTCCGTTCATCACCAGCGGCATCGACATGGCCAAGCTGGATATGCGGTCAGGTCTCGAACGGCTCAGCTACGCGGTAATGATCGTATTGATTGCCACGATGGCCGCATGGCTGATGGCGCTCGCGCTGCACCTCAAACCGGTAGATTTTCTGCCGCTGAACCTCAGCATGCTGCAGTATATCGTATTCCGCCTGCTCACCAGCTTCTGCGGTGTGTTCGGCTTTTCGATCATGTTCAACAGCCCGGTACCACTGGCGATGTCCGCCGCGGTTATCGGCGCAATATCCAACACGCTGCGTCTGGAGCTGGTTGACCTTGCATCTTTGCCGCCTGCGGCTGCCGCATTTTTCGCGGCCATGATCGCCGGACTGCTGGCTTCTGCGTACAAAAAGCACTCCGGTTTTCCGCGCATCGCGATTACAGTGCCATCTATTGTGATTATGGTGCCCGGCCTGTATCTCTACCGCGCAATTTACAATCTCGGTATGATGAACCTGAGCATTTCCGCTTCGTGGTTCGCGTCTGCCACATTGATCATTCTCGCGCTTCCGCTCGGACTGATCTTCGCCCGTATTATGACGGATAAGATGTTCCGTTACTGCACCTGATTTTCTGCAGACAAGCCAAAACCGCTGCTGTGAGTTTTCCTCATAGCAGCGGTTTTGTTATGCTTTTTACAGCGGCAGCGAGTCCTTGCCAGCCTGATGGATCATCTCCTCACGACAGCGCAGCACAATGCCGTCCACCTGCTCGAGATGGTGCAGGATGTTATGTTCAAACTCCTTAAGCGGCAGCAGAACGCCCAGTTCATCGTGGCTTTTCTGCAACTTGTAGCCGGTGTCCTGACCGTAGAATACCATCGCGGTCGGACACCTCTGCTGGATTTCATTGAATGCGTCCCAGACGATGTTGTACGCCTGTGCTTCGGTCAGACCCTGCTCGACCGTATCCGGCAGCGCGTACAGCGTCAGCACGCCGCGGCGGGACGGCGAATACATCTCCCGCACCTGCATGTCCTTGGTGTACTTGTGGCGCAGATGACTGCCATCGGCCAGGTAGAGCGCCGCACGCGGTACAGACAGGTGCTGACGGTAAATATCGTGGAACTTGCGCAGCTCTCGTGCCGAGACGGCATTGCGGTATTCCTCGCGCACCTCACCGTTCGCATCGGTCAGCAGTCTGGGATTCCCGCCGTTTTTGCCATGAAAGCGATACGGAATAAGATAAGCTGTACGCAGCAGATCGAACATCGTGTTATTGCATAGCGCAATCGTCAGCGCGGAAATATCGCGGTTCTCGTAAGCCTGCAAAAGCGCTTTCGCAAAGCTGCACTCTGCACCGCCGCCATCCTCAAACGATGCATTCTCCTGCTCCATGCAGAAGGTTTCGTACAACTGCTGCTCTGCACCCGGATTGCTCAGAATTCTGTGGAACAGTGCTTCGGCGTGTTCCTCTCTTGGAAAAAGTGATGTCATGATAATTCCTCCTCATGCACTGTCAAGAGCTTGCTTTTTTGCAATACAAGCATAGCCCTGTTTATCTCGTATGTCAATCGTATTTTTCAAATTATAACGTAACCGTCAAACCTCCCGCATCTCCTGTGGCCAACTATAATGTATGCCGTAACATATGACATGTGATCGGGGAAAGGGGATTTTCCTCTCGGCCTTCTTGTTCTGCCTCGGCGTGTTCCTCCTGATTGTATTTCGCCGTAATTCTTTTAAGCTGACGGTTGATGCGATGATTCGAGTAAACGCGACCATACAGATCACGAAAGACGAAATTCGTATAGCCATCAACGACAATCTGATTATCTGCATTGAAATCATTTCTTCTTTCATACAGCGCCAGCAGCGTGTCCCTCACTTCTGTCAGCATGGGGATTTCCCGCTTTCCCGTATTACTTTTCGGCACCCAAAATCAGTTATAAACACAAAAACCGCCGCACCAGATTACTCTGATGCGGCGGTAAAACTTTTGCAAATGTGTGATTTTTGGGGCATTCTGCAGACTTCGACACAGATTGGCATATGCTTGGCACACGTTGGCATACAGCCCAGCTTTTCTGTATCATAATCATGCAGAAAACCCTGCAAACACGGCAAACTTTCGAACTTTTTAGTCCAAAGGCTTCATCGTCGGCATTTTTAGAGCTGATATGCTTGAATGTTGCCAACAGCGTCCCCTACCTTTCGCAAGACTTCAAACTTCAAGGCAGCAAGGTCAGAAATGGCGGCGCGGACTTCAACGGACAGGGCGTTATATGGTGTGCCGTACTCATTGAGGGCGCGGGCGATCTGATTGAGGTTGCCGCCGATTTTTCCGTATTCAGCGGTCAGCCTGCCAACGGCGGACAACAGTTCATCATTGACCGAGGAAACGGTAACGATGGGGCGAATGGTCGCCCGTGTAATGGCTTGCCGGATAAATTCGGCTTGGCTCATGTCATAGTGTTTCAGCCTCTCGGTAAAGTCGGCGTATTCTTCCTCGGTCATGCGGGTTTTGACCACATGACTGCGGTGGGGCGTGTTGTATTTTTTCTTCAAGCATTGACCTCCTTTCTCGCCCGACAGGGCGCATGAGCAGGGTTTTGGGAAGGCACTCCCCAACAAGATTTACCAAAGGGGCAAAACCGCAGATATGCGAATTTTGGCACCGTGGTAGAATCTTGCTCTCCGTGACTGCAAACTCCGGCGTGTATCGGGTTTCTCATTTTCCGCTAATATAACGCTCGAAAAGGGCTTTCCTGCCCGCTTTCACCAAAGTTACTCTGGGCATTAGGTTTTCTACACACTGCACTACTAACAATTCGGGGAAGATGATTTCTGCCCGCTGTTTGCAGCGAGAGATGGCGGGCAGTTTTCCTCGTTCACTCCCTACAACACCATTTTTTGAAATTTGCCAAATGAAGCAGGGATTCTTCTCTTTGCTCTCCACTACGGATAAAACGCCAAAAATGCCAAACACCAATGCAAAAAAAGTCCGCCCTCACTTACTACTACAATCGGCAGGGGGCAAAATGACCGGGAGCGGGGCCAGACAACAAAAAAGCAGTAAATCTTTTTCAAGACTTACTGCTTTCGATGACTGCCGATGGATGGCCGGTATTCACTTTTGATAGATTATTTAAAGGCTCATATACAGCAGAGGATAGGGGTTCCCCTGTTCATCAAGGCCTGTCCTCTTGTAAACATGGAAGCCCATGTGTTCATAAAATCCCTTAGCCTGCGGGTTCTGCTCATTGACCGCCAACCGTTCAACAGAATAGCTTTCAATCCCATATTCGATTAGGCGTTTGCCGAGCCCTTTTCCCCGCTCTTCCGGGGAGATAAACAGCATCTCCAGCGTGCTGTCCTCAATCCCCATAAAGGCCACGGCGCGGCCCGCTTCACCTGCGGCAATCATCAAATGTGCAATCCCATTCAACGCCTGCGGGACATACTCTTTGATATTTTTGATTTCTCTATCTGACAGAAACAGGTGGGTAGCCCTTACAGACTTTTCCCATACTTTCAACAGTTGATTTATTAAATCCGGCGTCCTGTCCGCCACTTCTAATATCTTCATATCCGCCTCAATGTGTTCAGAAATTTATCAAAACCAATTTACCACATTTACAATGTGAAGTCTATGCTCAACGGTCATAGCGAAACTTGAACAGTGCAGCGATTAGCTGCTGCTTCACATAGTCCTCCACCTCGGCATTGACCTGTCCGTTCACCTTGGAGAAAGAGCGGATATATCCCGCATAATGGGATAGGACGGCGGCAACAGCTTCCGGGTCGCCCTCACACGCTTTGATAATAGTTTCGTAAGGGAGAAGTTTACTCATGGCGGTATCTCTCCATTTCCTCCCGCAGTTTCCGCAAGGCAATCTGGATATGCCGCCCTGCTGTGCTGCGTGACCGGCCAATACACGCGCCGATCACGCGCTGCGACTGATGCAGAAAATAATAGCGCAGGATTTCTTCCCGTGCCTGCTCCGGCAAAACAGGAATCGCGTTGGCAAGGGAGGCGTTGCTCAATAGGACGGTCTGACCGCAGACGGTAAGGGGGTGTTCTTCGTCCGGCTCCGGTTCGGCAAATTGGATAAACTTCTCATTTGTTAGATAATCAAGGGAAATTTCCCGTTCCCATTTCTGCCGCAGCCGTATGATTTTCCCGATGGCGGCATAGCGAATGACAGCTTTACAAAAGGCGTTGTGCTTGCACCGGATATACTCTTGATAGGCGTCAATCTCGGTCATGGAAATTCCCCCTTTCTGAATAATGGCAGAGGGCGGCAGCACTCCGTGCTGTCGCCCCTTGATTGCCTATCTGCAAAGGCAGACGGGGCTGTCAACGGCGGCGCAAAGCAACGTTCATTTTACTGTTGACTGGCTCAGCTGGCTTTGTACTATTGCCTTGTAGTAAACACAAATAGAAATGATTGCAGTAATCGCTTCCGTGATCCAAAACGCATTCCAGACGCCAACCGCTCCGAAAAACCTGCTGAGTAAAAACGCAGCCGGGATGATGACCACTACATACCGGCAAAGGGAAATCAGTAAGGAGGGAGTTCCTTTCCCAAGTCCCTCCAATGCGCCGGAAGATGTAACAGAAACCGCCGAGACGATAAACCCGGCCCCGATGATGCGTAAGGCGGTTTCCCCGGCCTGAATCGTCGCTTCTGTGTGGGTAAACAGCCCCATCAACTGTCCGGGGATCAGCAGACATATTACTGTCCCAAACACCATAATGATACCACTCATGCACAAAACGATCTTAAAGATCTGGCTGACCCGTTGGTGTTCCCCCGCGCCGTAGTTATAGCCGATCAGGGGGCGCATCCCCTGCACAATGCCATTCGCTGGAAGATAGACAAATGTCTGCAATTTGTAATAGATTCCCAAAACCAGAATATACACTTCGGAATATGCCGCCAAAATCGCATTGAGCGCCGAAATCAAAAGAGACGGAAGCGCGAGATTCAGGGTTGCGGGAATGCCAATGGAGTACAGCTTTATTACCATCTTTTTGCTGGGGAGAATGTACTGCCTGCGGATATGCACGCGAATTGGCCGCACAAGATAGACTACAAGGTAAATCGTCAGCGTCAGAACCTGTCCGATGCCGGTCGCCAGCGCAGCGCCTTTGATTCCCATTTCCGGGAATGGGCCATAGCCAAAAATCAGAACGGGATCTAAGACAATGTTTGTGATGCACCCACACATCAGGCTTATCATGGTCGTTTTCATGTTTCCTACTGCCTGGAACAATTTCTCAAACGCCATGCTGACGGTAACAATGAGTGTAAAAGCGAACGCAATAACAGAATAGCGGACGCCAAGTTCAATCACTGTCTTGGATGAAGTGAACATCCGCAGAAAAACCGGCATGATTGTAATACAGCAGACTGTCATAACAACGCCATGAATCACGGCAAGCACAAGTCCCTGCGTGGCTGCCTGATCCGCTTTTCTGTGATCCCCCGCGCCCAGATAGAAGGCGATCGCTGCATTGATGCCAACGCCAAATCCAATTCCGGCAGCATTGATAAAATTTTGAACCGGGTAAACCAACGATAATGCCGTCATAGCCTCCTCGCTGATCTGTGCGACGAAAAAACTGTCCACAATGTTGTAGAGGGAATTGACCAGCATGGATAACACCATAGGCAATGACATGGATAAAATCAACGGTAATACCGGTTTCTCTTTCATGAAAGTGTCGTTCATCATTTTTCCTCCCTGGAACACGTTATGAGATATTTTTGCGGCGATGCCATGCCATCATCACAAGAGCAACGAGCAAAGTGGCAGTTTCGGCAACCGGAAATGCAAGCCAGATTCCGTTCAGATGGAACAATTTGTCCAGACACCATAGGGCGGGAACAAGGAAAAGCATCTGCCTGCATAATTGAATTGCCATGCTGGAACCTACTTTTTCCGTAGCCTGAAAATAGGTGGAAATCATAGTAGAGAGACCGCAAAACAGATAGCTTGCCGCCATAATCCGCATAGCGGATATTCCAAAGGAGCGCATGGTTTCCGACGCCGTAAACAATCCCAAAATCTGTGCTGGAAAAAGGATGACGGCCAATGTCCCCAGTATCATCATACCAGTGACCAAAGCGGTTCCGTATCGGAAAGCGGAATGTAGCCGTTCGCTGTTGCCTGCGCCGTAGTTAAACCGCATAATAGGCAAACAGCCTTGAATCAAGCCGTTTACCGTCATAACAATCAGCTGCTGCACCTTAAAATATGCGCCGAAGAAAGCGATCGCCGTATCGGAATACGCCACCAAAAACAGATTGACAAAGGTCACCATAAACGAACTGAGGGCGTTCATAATAAAAGATGGCAGGCCAAAGGCAAAAATACGGCGGATCATCTGCTTTTGCAAACATCGGTGTACAAGGGGTACAAACAAGATAAAATAGAAATGAGGGGCGATAGAGCGGAAATGTCAGATTTTCCACTCTATCTGAACACGGTCGCTGGTGGCCTTGATCGTAGAGATCAAACCATCGGCGGCTTTTCTTTTGTCGTCAAAATCTATGCTCTCCCAGTTGTCGAGATAATAGGATAACTTCTTTATCTGCTGGGGCGATATGGTTTCAACGCTCAATTCGGCGATTGCCTTTGAAATGGTCTGGCGTCGGGTGTCCAGTTCTTCAATTTTTTTGTTAGCGTAGGCAAGCAAGGTCGCATTGGCTCCGGTCAGTGTGTCCAGCAGCTTTTCAATTTCTGCCTCCA
The DNA here is from genome assembly GCF_027684505.1 of Butyricicoccus sp. AF18-9LB. Lineage (NCBI taxonomy): Bacteria > Bacillati > Bacillota > Clostridia > Eubacteriales > Butyricicoccaceae > Butyricicoccus > Butyricicoccus sp. AF18-9LB. The sequence goes on along the minus strand of NZ_JAQCWA010000003.1, from coordinate 168,069 downwards.
CCTGTGCCAGCTCTACTTGATAGGCTGTCAGCTTCGGATTGACCTTTTCCTCTTTGCCGTGGAGTATCTGAAAATCTTTGAACTTCTCCTGCATGGCCGAGAAAATGAATTGCTCAAATTCTTCTTTGCGAATTTTCCCGCAGCCTGGACAGCCTTTGTTTTCCGTCCGTTTGGTACAGCGGAAATATCCGGTGCTGTTTGGTACATGGGTGGCTTTCAGAGCATACCCACAATGACCGCATTTGATTTTTCCGGCCAGCCAAGTATTTTTCGGTTTCCGTCCCTGCTGGAAGGTGGTATTTGCCATAAGTTTTTTCCGGCATTTCAGCCATGTGTCAGAGGAAATGAGTGCTTCGTGGGGAGCGATAACAAGTATCTGGTCTTTTAAGCACCTGTCCTTGTCCTCTTTCACATCCCGCCCCTGATAGAGATAGCAGCCGTTTGTTCCAGCAAAGTCAGAAGCGTCATTCACAATCGCTGCACCCTGGCTCTTGAAAAATTCGTACAGTTCCAAATCGGCCTGTGCGTAAACGGGGTTTCTTAAAAGCTGGGAAAGAAATGTACGGAACATGGATTTGCCATAAATTTTTATGTCATGTTCCTCGAAGTATCGGGTAATATCTCCGAAGGAGGTTTCCGGTTCAGCGTACATTTCAAACATCAGCCGAACATGGTCGGCGGCTACGGGGTCGGCAACCATTTTCTTTGTGCGGATACCCTCTACCACAGTAGGCTCTAACTGATAACCGTATGGCGCCTGCCCGCTCATGTGGAAGCCTTTTAGGCACCGGGAATAGTAGGCGTCTGTGACACGCTTCTGAATTGTCTCACGTTCAAGCTGGGCGAATACAATGCAGATATTCAGCATGGCCCGGCCCATCGGGGTCGAAGTATCAAACTTTTCCGTGGAGGATACAAACTCCACATCGTACTCTTGAAACAGCTCCATCATCGTTGCAAAGTCCAGAATAGAGCGGCTTATACGGTCCAGCTTGTACACGATGACCCGCCGAACCTTTCCCTTGCGGATCTCGCCCAGCAGCTTTTGAAACTCCGGTCTGTCCGTATTCTTACCGGAATACCCTTTGTCCTTGAATACCCGGCAGCTCCCGCCTTTCAATTCATACTTGCAAAAGTCGATCTGACTTTCAATGCTGATACTGTCCTTGCGGTCTACTGACTGTCTTGCGTAAATACAATCTTCTCTGATAAATTCCATATTGGGCTCCTTTCCTTGTTGGAATGGAGCTACCAACCTTACAACTATATTATACCATCAGCAGCCCCGGACAACAATGTTGCGAATGATTAGGGAAATCTGTCCCCATATTTACTGAACACCTCGTAAAGACAACGCTCAATTTCTTTTTTGCGCTGTTCTTTCTCCTTCGGGGGAAGTACCGGCGTGAGGCTTTCCAGCACAATGATCTTCCCTTGAAATGCGACAGACTTTGTTTCTCGTTCATAAGTGACAGCTTGCGTCATTGAAAACCTCCTTTGCGAAAGTGCGTGTATATGCCAGCCTTTCCCACTTGTCCCGTGGGGAAACGTCAAAAGACGGCACCCAGCAGGTGCCGCCCTTTGAGCTTTCTCCACTTCGGGTCAATGTGGCCCGAGGTCAGTAAGGACTGGAAAGGTACTTTTCTTTGGCGTCCTCCACGCTGTTGAGGTCGAATACTTCATAAAGCTGCCCCACAACACGCCGTATATCCTTCTTCGAAAATCCGCAGTCCTCCATTGCCATAATGACATAACCACGGCAGGCGTCATTGCTCCATTCGTCCGGTTCCAAGCCGGGGATCATTCCAAACGCATTTCCCATAAAGTGCTCCTTTTTTGAAAAGATGGGGAGCCACGCCGGATTGGTTGGCCTATCATCAGACAGCATTGCCGGGGGCTCCCCATAGGTTTTCACTTCATTTCAGACACACCGGACGGGCATAGGCTTCATGCCCCATAGTATTTCAACTCTCCCCATTCTGATGGCAAGGCGTTCTCATTGCCTGCGACGGCTCACGGCTTGCAAGGCCGCTTCAACGCTCGGACTGTGACTAAACGCAAGTATCCGGGTTCTGCGCCTGTTCCGGTGGAGCCAGCCTTGCCCCACCTATGGCATGGACCTGTTCGCTCGCTCAGTTTTACAAAGACTGTATTCTCTGAAATCCGAGGTCATGGCGGGTCTGTCACACAGCGCGTTCCCCTTCGTATCCGGGTGTCTTTTTATTCAATTTTCAATCTGCATGAGGCTTGTCTGAACCTCGGGCCATTGTGACCCGAAGTGTTTTGCCTCTCATAAGCCATTTCATTTTCCGGCCTAAATCGGTACGCCTTACAAAGAATTTTTCAAAATTTTTTCTAAGCGCCGCAGACCTCGCTCGATTGCGACACGAACCACTTTTTCATGGACGCCCTCTGCCCGGGCAATGTCCTGTTTGGTCATGCCGAGAATGAAATGAGCATAAATCCGTTTTGCCTGTTTGTCCGGCAAACTGGAAATCGCTGCGTGAAGCTCCTGCATGGTCACTTTCCGCTCATACAGTTCATGGGGCGATAAGGCGACAAAGACAGCTTCGTGCTCCAGCCCGTCGTCCCGATCAAGGGAATAGTAGGCTTTGTGGCGGTATGTACGCAGCCGATAAGCAGCCTCTTTACGCTCAAACTCTTTGAACATTTCTGCAACTTCTTCCGATACTTCCATGAAGCAATCCGATGTATAAAATGGGTAATAGTCCCGCAAATTGATAATAGCCATATTGACCTCCGTTTCGGTTGTTGGTTGACGAGTGACCGAAACGAAGGCGGCGGGGAGCGGCACCGGGGAATGACTTCGGGCCAACATGACCCGAAGCTAACGCATAAGAACGCAAAAGCGCCCGGGCGGCATGAAGCCACACGGACGCATGAAATGACATAATAATTAAGGTTCCAACAAATTTCGCATACATAGCCGGAATAACCCGGAGGCGGAGCTATGCTTTTTTTAACTGATGTAGGTCATGGGTGCTATGAAAAAAGGCAAAAATAGACACGGCGGCAATCCTCCTATATGCCGCCGTGGATTTACACGGTGTTAGGTCGTCGTTGGTTTAGGATAGACGAAAAGAAACGGCGGCTCTGATTTTCTCAAAACCGCCGTATCAGTCGATGATACAGAAAAGCGCACGAAATCCTCTGCCCGTCAGCGGTTTTTTTCTTTTCCCCGCTGTGGAGGCAGATGTTTGAATATGTAGGTATGTTTCATGCCGCAAAGGCCAAAACATACCGTGTTAGTCAGTCAATTTGAATTAGAGTTCAATTCTTGCTTTCGATGGCTTATCTTCACAATAGGTAACTTTAATCGTTGTTCCCTTGTCAGGGACTTTGTTTCCTGCGCCAATCCATTTTCGGCAGATGTAATCTTTGCCGTCTATCGTATATTTGACCTTGATAGTATGCGGAAAGGCTGCGCCATCCATCGCATGAACGCGGGCAGGTTTACGATTCACTTTTAACCACCATTGTTTTGTAACTGAAATTACAGTTCCCATTGTTTCTTTTTCCATAAGTTATACCTCCAATGATATTTTTGATTGATGATACCTATTTTCTATTCAGCCTTTTCTTTGTTTGTAGTAAAAGCGGAACGCTGCTGCGCCGGTGGCCGCCAACTGTACCAGAATCAGCACAGCAAACAGACCGAAGCTCTCATAGTAGAACAGTTCATCCCAAAAATATAGTCTGTTCAAATGATGCCATTTATTGTATTCTAAATTTGTAGGTAAGCTGAACGGGTAACTTACCAAGGGATAGCGGCAACAGATGTCTATCTAACCATACTACCATTGAGATCGAAAAGTATGAATTGAAGAGTACAATAATAGGGTTGATTGAGGATCAACTTTTATTTTTTGTACCTTCATGTTAGAAGCCGTTGTGGACTATTACCTAAAAATAATAGATATAACACAAAGAGAATTATTCAATCTGTCCAAGCATAACAGGAAGGAAAAGATTGAAATTCCATAGGTAGTGGCTTCGTTGACGCGACTAAGTTCAATACGGAAAAATCGGTCTGCAGGTGTGTCAAACAGAAGACACTATTTTTTTATATCTGAGACCGATTGTTTCCGATACAATTTATGGAACATTCAGCACATCATGGACAAACCAAGTCTGAGCCGTGACCATAATGGCAAATGTGCAAATAGCAAAGAGAAGTACTTCAGCCACAGCATTGACACGGCTGGATTGAAGTTGCTTTTTCAGATTGGCAGGCAAGATTCTTGACAGCAGACAATAAACTAAAAATCCAATACAGGCTCCAGCGGTATTTGTCATCAAGTCATTGATGTCGGAAGAACCCCAGCCAAACATCTGGACAATTTCAACAGCCAAAGAAAACAGAAAGCCAGTCAATGCAACCGTCTTCATGTGATGATATTTCTTGTACAGCAGCGGCAGGAAAAATCCCAACGGGACAAACAGAATAATATTCAGAATGGTATCAATTGGCCCAGTTATCATACCGATAAATGGAGTCCAAGAAATGTTCGGGCGAAAGGTCATTGTGCTTGTAAAGCCGATGCCTGTGACGGTCAAAAGTCCGAATAAATAATAACCAAAAACAAACACTGCAGCGGTATGGAGAAAACTTTGTGTTCTCCCCAATTTTTTGAGCCACAAGAAATACAGTACGAAGACTGGAACCATAAACACATACCCACTAATTGAGCGGATGAGAATATCAGAAATTGGTATCATTATTATCTCCTTGTCAAATTCAAATTTATTGCCCATTCCAGCATTGAGCATTTTCTCATAAAGCAAACAGAATACTGTCATTAGTAACGACGGTATTCCCATAATGCTAATCGTAAGTCTAATTGTTCAATGTCGATTAGACATTCACTTTTACATTTTGGACAAAAGAGAGGAAAATTTTTAAGTACGGTATCTTCCCGAATTTTGTCGCGTGTTTTATTCCCGCAGACTGGGCAGCGGATGAACTCTGTTTTCTCCATATTGTTCACTCCGAATTGCGATCATTCTTTTTCTTATCCCGATATTTCCGTATGAGTTTATTACGGATAGGAACGCCAACACCAAGCAAAAGCACAACTGCCAAAATTGTGAAATCCATACAATCACCTCACATTTCTTTGTTCTTCATAATCCGAATGGACAAGAAGATCGAAACCGCATACATCACGACAATAGCAAAAACCGCAAAGAAAACGAGAAGTATCGGAAAAGATTCAACGACTGAAATAATTGATTTCCCGATAGCTGGCATTTTAGAGAGAAGAAGTAAAGTCACCAAAAAACCGGCCACTGGAATATACATAAATACCCGTCCTTTGATTGAGCCGTACTTGTAATATCCCGGAATCTGGAACACAGTATAGAGTGCAAATAAGAATACTCCTGCAATAGCGGCAGTTACAATGTCAAATACGCCAACTGTTTCACCCAGCACTTTCAAGACAAGCGGCTGTGCAATCAAAGAAATAATCAAGGAAAGAAGCCCCATTGCAAGGACGAAAACATAGCGTCCGATCACAAGCTCGCTTTTCCGAACAGGTAAAATACCAAACAGACGATCCATACTGTTTTTTTCTGTGATGGAAAAGGTATATCCCGTCGTCATGGCAATAAAGCACATAGCAAATGATACCCCTGTCAGTAAAGAACGATTGATTGCGGCAAACACAATCGGCAGAAGCAGGGTGAAACAAATTGTCTTAAAATATGGTTTTACCAATGCAATATCTAATTTTGTGGATTTCAAAATATTACTCATAATCGTCACCTTTCTTGCTTGTAAACACTACAATTTCATCAATGGTGGCAGGCTCAATGGTCAGGTTAGGGAAACCGCTAATATCTTCGGTTTTCATCAGTGCCTCAAATCCCGTAGGGAATGTACGAATACCAGCCGCCTTATTTTTCAGATCATCGGACAGTTCCTCAATTCCACCTTTTACAATGCGGAACATATCTACAAAATCATCTTTGCTGCCAGTAAAGAACAACTCGCCATAACTGATGTAGGTAATATAATCGGCTGCACGCTCCAAATCGCCTGTGATATGGGTGGAGAACAAAACACTATGCTCACCATCTTCAATATACTCTGAAAGAATTTTCAAAAGTTCATCTCTGGAAACCGGGTCAAGTCCACTGGTCGGTTCGTCGAGGATCAGCAGTTTGGCGTCGTATGAAAACGCACAGGCAAGCATTAACTTCATCTGCATACCTTTGGAAAGTTCTTTTACCTTTTTGGTTGGTGCAATGTGAAATTTCCGTAACATATCCGCAAATTTCTGGCTGTCCCAATTTGGATAAAATACCGAAATGGATTTTTCAACCTGCGACACTTTCCAATCATCACTGAAATAATTTGTATCGAAAACAACGCCCAGCTCTGATTTTACTTTTTGTTCTTCTGCGATATTATCCAGCCCCATCACTTTGACTGTACCGCCGGTGCACTTGAGCATATTCAAAATCAGTTTGATTGTCGTTGTTTTGCCAGAACCATTCGGGCCGATCAAGCCCATAATATATCCCTTTGGCAAAGTAAAGCTGATATTATGAAGTTGAAAAGAATCAAAAGATTTTGAAAGATTCGTTACCTCTAAATAATTAGTCATCTGTTTTTACCTCCGTTAAAATGTCCAAAAGGCGATGTAATTCCTCTGTGGATAGATTTGCCATTCTTGCAGCTTTTATTGCTTCGGTGAGATTGTTTTCTACTTTGCAAATAAGCTGCTCCTTAATCAGTTCTGAACCAGACCCCATTACGAAACATCCACGCCCCTGCACATTTTTAACAAAGCCCTCTTGCTCTAATTCTGTGTATGCCTTTGTCACTGTTAAGACGCTGATCTTTAGGTCTTTGGCAAGTGTTCTAAGGGAGGGCAAAGTTTCTTCGGCTTGAAGCTCGCCAGATAAAATAGCCGCCTTGATCTGCTGTTTAATCTGCTCGTATATGGGGACGCCAGATACATTTGAAATAATCAGTTTCATTTCTGCATCCTCCGTGTGTTTTAACTGTTATGCTATTGTGTATAACAGTATAACACAGAGAAAAAATAATGTCAATGAATGAATGGATGTTTGTGTTTTCAAGGTTCAAGAAAACATAGCGGAAATGAAATACCACCTTACATCATATTTCATTACATTTTCATAATCCAACCCGAAATGTACAATGATATAGGGTGATATGAGAATGAACCAAGAAGAAAGAAGGTTTGACTTTCACGGCCTCGGGGCGGCTCTCAAACGAGCCAGAGAAGAAAAGGGATGGACACAAGCCTACGTTGCGGAATTAGTAGACCGTGACTCCCGTACCATTATGAATATTGAGAACAAAGGTCAGTATCCCAGCTTCGACCTTTTTGTTAAACTCATTACCATGTTTGACGTTTCAGTTGACCAGTTTATTCATGCGGACGGAGGGGCAAGGTCAAGTTCTTGCAGAAAGCACATTGATGTGCTCCTAAATTCTATGAATGAAAAAGAGCTTGTTGTAATAGAAGCCACAGCCGAGGGCATTAAGAAAGCCAGAGAAACGGAGGTTCCAGAATAAGGGCCTCTGTTTTTTTGCGCCATTTTAGGGGCTGTCGCTAAGTGGCAAGCAATGCCTCTGTGGCCACAAGTGGCACAAAGGCGGCTTGTTGGGGCTCGCCCCAAACCCGTATCTTCGGGCCAACATGGCCCGAAGTGTCAGCGTCGCTTTGCTCCTTATTTTCATAACCTTAACGCTCCTTTTCCTGCTTTCGTCCCGGCCCGGTGTAGCCCATTAGAGTGTCAATGTTCGCCTTGATCGTGACGATCTCCTGCATATCCCGTCGTGCCTTCTGGTATTCTCCATAGAGCTGTTTTTTCTTTGCTGTGAGCTTGCGGCCTTCCTCCTTCAGCACATCCATTTTAGGGAGCTTCGCCCCGCCCAGCAGAGAGCGCATTTCCGCTTGTGCAGCCCGGTACAGTTCAAGGTCGGCCTCATGCTCCGCAAGGAATTTCCGGCTGTACTTCGTCGCCTTATACTGCTCAAAGACTGGGCGGGTTTTGGCATACTGAACCGTTGCGGCCTTTAGCCCGGCATTGGTTTTCATGGTCTGTTCCGTCTGCTTGACCTGTTCGGAAATAACATGGAAACGGTCTGCCGCCTCGGTGGCTTTCTTCGCCAACTGCTCATAATCGGTCAGGTTATTGTCCTGTATATAGGCAAGAGCGGCGGCCATCTGCTTAATGTTAAATACCTTCGCCCAGCGTTCATATCCCGGCCCCTTACCGGCAGCCAGCTTTGCTTGAATATCCACCGCCAGACTGATTTTCCGCCCCGAGCGCCCGGGGCGTTTTTCTTTGCCCTCAATGGCGGACAGAACATCTTGCAAGTCGTAGCCGTCCCCCAGCGTGGAGGCACGCAGACGGGTGAAGCGTTCCTGTCCCTGCCCGGTCAGCCGGAAGCTGATACCGCCGCCCCGAACCGTCTTGACCTCATACCCGGCCCGCTTCATCAAATTGAGAAATTCGTCCAGATCAGCGGGGCGTTCCGCCAGCGCAGTATCAATAGCAAGGCGCAGTCGGTCCTGATAGGAAAGCGGCCCTTTCCGGTCTTTCTGCCACTCCCCATAGTTCCGATACTTGCTCTTGCTCCGGGGCTTCGGGTTCTCCACGATGGACAGCCCGTTTTCAAGGCACAGCCTGTCAGAGAGCCGCCGAAGGGCGAAGCTGGAGCCCCAAAAATTTCGGAATTTCTGGGTGCAGTCAAGGGTGGTGGAGTTGTAATAAATGTGACAATGGATGTGCTGCTTATCGGTGTGCGTGGTAACGATAAAAGCGTGCCGCCCCTTTGTCCAGCGCATAGCCAGCTCATAGCCGATACGGTTCGCCTCCTTCGGGGTGATCTCGCCCGGATAGAAGGATTGTCGTATCTGATAGCACAGCACATTATTTTCTTTCTTCTGTTCCCGGCCCGTCATAGCGGCATAGCTGGCCTTTGCCAAAAGGAACTCGTCCGCCACGGTGGCCGGATCACATTCATAAGCGGAGATATACTTTCCGCTTTCTGTTTTCTCCGGGTCCTTGCCATAGTCCAGACAATCCCGGATAGCCTCAGCAATCGTTTCGCCTTCGCCCGCATGGCGCTGTAACAAAGTTGTGGTAGCCAAAAATCATTCCTCCTTTCCATGAGAAAGGGGCGGCCCATTCAGACCGCCCCGACTTCGGGCCAGTATGGCCCGAGGCTGCTTAACTTGCCAGAAACCGGTACAGAGCGGATTTGCCTCCGTCCAGCGCCCAAAGAAGGGAGCCCGCCGCCGCTTGCAGTCCATACGGCGAAAGAAGGAAGGCAAGAAACAGAAATACAATCCCGCCTATGGGCGTCGGCGTGAAAAAGAGAGCGACACCCAGCACCGCCAGGATCACAGAGGCAATCGTCAGCAGGACGGCACAAATATCAAACAGGAACACCAACAGAGCCGCCAGAAGGGACAGCGCCAAAGCAAAGGGAGCAACCAATATTTTCAGCAGTATCTTCATCTTCAAAACCTCCTTTATCTATCCTTTCTACCTCTATTTTATCATGCCTGCCCGGGGACATAAATGTTGCGAAAGATTAGTAAATCCTGTCCTAAAACTTCGGGTCATGCTGGCCCGAAGTGGTAAAAAAAGAGCAGGGCGGCAAGCCCCACAACGGAAGCCTGCCGCCCTCGTCTCACTTTGCCACCAGCTCGGAGAGCTCCCGCAGCACCTTTGACACCTCGCCCCACAGCTTTTCATAGTCCCGCTTCAATCCGTCGATTTCCTCCGGGTACACGCCATAGGTATGTGCGTGTATGGCAACCTGATTGAGATTGTTGGAACAGCGCCGTTGCAGAGAGACCAGCTCTTTTACGGGCGCAAGGTCGATGTGCAGGATATACCCATTCAGAGCCATTTTCCGTACATAAGCCCCGGCGTTGGAAATGCCCGCCTCAGCCATCCGTTCATGGATGGCTGCCAGCTCGTCCGGCGTTACCATGACGTGCAGATGGACATTCCGCTTGCGGTTCTCCATCAGCGTTCCAGCTCCCGGCCTTTCCGGCGCTCTTTGGGTTCCTTTACCTTATCAAGCGGTTTTGCGTCCAGCTCCGGGGGCGTGGGCGGGATGGGCGTGTTGTTGGGTACGCCGTCGATCATGTTGCAGTTCTGCTCTGTGGAGAGCTCGGCGGTTTTCAGATAGTTGTCTTTTTCGTGCATGGCGATCCTCCTTTATCGTTCCTCATGGTTTTTATGGCTCCGCTTCTGGCCGGGCTCCTTCGGGGGTTCCTGCCCTCTGGTTTCATCTTTGAGCCGGGCAGTAATGGATGGGCGCACCCGGTCAGGATTGCCCGGTGCTGGTTTCAGCTCATAATCCTCCATCTGCTTTTCGGTCAGCGGCTTTGCGTAGGTCAGTTCGCCCCATGCCATCAGCCTGCCGTCTGCCACAGGACGCCGCCTGTCATCATCGTAGTTGACGATGGAAAGAGGCTGGTTATCCGGCGGCTTCGGGTAAGTTCCTATGTCCACGGGCCGCTGGGTGGAATAATAGCGGTAAACGCCCTCCGGTCCCAGCTCGGTATGCTTGACCGCCGCATGGTAAAACTGCTGATAGTCGTCCACCCGGCGGTCAAAGTCCCTCTGCGCCCATGCCTGACTGGTTCCATAGCGACCCCAGTAGTAATCCCGATGGCCGTTTTCCCCCTCGGTAAACTGCCAGGTCACAAAGGGGCTCGGCGCTCCCGGATTATGCCCCAGCGCAAAGCCGTGTCCGGTTTCAAAGGTGGCAGCTTTCAAAATCACATATCCTTGTACTGTCTCCAAGAGATACCTCCTTTCTGTGCCTCGGGCTAACATGACCCGAAGTGCTGGATGTTACGAAATAAGAGGGCAGACCGGGGAGAAATGTAATAAGATATTCCCACCCCGGAAACACCCTCAAAAAAGCCCGGAATGTCAAGCCTTTGGAGGCGGCAAATCGTAACAGCCGCCCGGCCTTTTCTTCCGCATTTTCCTCATGCGTTCCCGGCTTTTTCGGCGGTTCCCTTCGGCCTTGCAGGCGTCGGAACAGTAGGCTTGACGCCCCTCGGGCAAAAACGCCTTTCCGCAGACCGCACAGGCTCGCAGCTCCGGGGAGATGCCTTCCGTTGTCAACGACGCTTGAAGCTCCGGGTTAAGAGGCAGGACAGCCTCACGGAAATAACGGCAGTACGCCCCTGTCCAGCACTTGTGCAGCATACAGCAGGCACAGTCAAGAGGAAGGCACAGGCCGCTTTCCCGGTCATAGTTGGCGCACATCCCCGTGACCAGAGAACGGATTTTTTTCTTCTCGTCACGGGTCAGCTCCCGGGCGTCCATTTAAGACTTCGGGCCACGATGGCCCGAAGGGCGGGGCTCCACGATCAGCGCCCGGAACTTCTTCCGGCACTGTTTTTTCTTTCCTTTGCACTCCTTGTAATAACGGCATCCCTTACAAGGGTCGTCATTGTCCCAGCCGGGGTGCGGTACTTCCTTCATCATTCGTTCAAAAGGGCTGCTTGTAAAATTCATTCTCATTCCTCCGTATCTTCCTCCCACGGCGGGGTATTTTCGTCCTCGGGTTCCTCTGCGATCTCCTCCAGCTCCCCGTCCTCATATTCGCAGTAATCATCTTCCAAATCCGGGGCCTCATGCTTCGGCTTGTAAATCTTGAAATAGTAACCAATCCCACCGCCGGCCAGCACCACCGCACCGATCAGGAGCAGAGAGAGAAGGGGGCTGTCCTTTTTCTCCGGCTTGGGTTCCGGTACTTCCTCCACCGGTTCGGTGGGCTTTGGCTCTGGCTCAGGGGTCACTTCTTTGGGCGGTTCCTTGCCCTGTTCAGCAAGAGGCAGAAGGTCGTCTGTGGTAACGGTATTGAGGAAATAGACGTTCTCGCTGGTTTTCTGTTTGTCGATCACCAGATAAAACACGCTCTCGTCTGCTGTGGTGATGGTGTAGAACTCCTTTCCATCCTCGTCGGTGGCGTTGTCCACCACGGTTCCCGTCCCGTCCGGGGTAAAGGGGTTCTGGGTTTCCGGCTCCGCTTCGGTTTCCACCGGGGCGGGCGTTGTCTCCGGCTGCGGCTCGCTGCTCTGTGCATAAGCCGGGACTGTAAAGATCAGGCAACACAAAAGGCTGGCAGCCATCGCCGCCAGCCTGCGAAATTTAGTTTTCTTCATGGGCTGTGTCCTCCTTTTCGGGTGCCTCCGGCTTCGGGTCAGTATGGCCCGAAGCGGTAAGGCTGTTTTTGGGGTCGTTCAAAAAAGCCATAAGCTGGGCGGGCGTCAGTTTGAGGGAGCGCACCGCCTGCACGATCTGGCTGTTTTCTTCCTCCTGTTTCTGCTTTTCCAGCTCCCGGATTTTGGCCTGCCACTCGGCAGCCTTCTCCCGGGCTTTTTCCAGTTCCTTATCGAGCTTGTCGATCTTGTTCATGCAAGGACTCCTTTCCTCTGGCTCACAAACGCCCGAAGGCATAGAAATGTGTCTGCCAGTAGCTTGAATTGATGTTTGCGTATTGGATGGGCGAACCACAATGGAGCATCATCCCGTCGCCCACATAAATCCCCACATGGGACACAGGGCCGGGGCTGTCATAGGTTCCCGTGAAAAAGATAATATCGCCGGGCTTTGCCTCGGAGGGGGAAATGATAGCACACTGGTTGTAAATGCCCTGCGCCGTGGTACGGGGCAGGTTGTGGACGCCGCTGGCCGTGTACACCCAGCAGACAAAGCCCGAACAGTCAAAGGAGGTGGACGGGCTGGAGCCGCCCCACACATAGGGCCAGCCGATGTACTTTGTGGCTTCTTCCATGAGCGCCGCAAAAGCCGGGTCATCCAGCGCCTCGCCGGGTATCTCATAGCTGGGGCCGGTATCTTCGCCGCCGTTGTAAATCCCTTCCCACAGATAGGGTTTGTTGCCTTTGAGCTGCTGCATAACGGTGTAGATTTCTCGCTGCTGTTCGTTAAGCCTCGGCAGGATCACGGCAGGCAGCGTCTTGTTTGTGAGGGTCACATTGAGAATGTAATACTCATAGGGAACTTCCTCGGTGGTGGTTTCCCCGGTCTCCGGGTCGGTGCTGGTTTCGGTGCGGTAGCGTATCTCGACTTCCTCCGTCAAGGTCAGTTCATACTGTGCCTCGAAAATCTCCCGCAGCTCGTCCTGCACCTGTTCCCGGAAATACACATGGTACTTTGCCGAGAGATAGGACGCCAACTCATAGGGGTTATGGCCGATCTCGTCCACGGAATAGCGGTACTCGTCATAGCCGGGATGGGTGCTTTCGATGTTCGCTACCGTCTGCGCCAGCTCATTTTCCAGCGCCGTGTAGTCCTCGTCCACGCCAAGCAGGTCGGCGTCCTCCGAAGCATAGGAAGTGCCGGACACAGCATTGGCAAGGCCGCTGCCAAGCGTGGGAAAGATGGAGCTTACCGCCGACAGGATATAGCAGACCAGCAACAACAGCACCAAAACCAAAACCGCCACAGGATGACGGGTCACAAACTGCGCCGCCCGCCGGGTCACATTCCCCGAAGCGGCAGCGGCTTTCTTTGCGGCCTTTGCGCTCTGTTTTGCCGCCGCCTTTGCTTCTTTGGAATACCGGCGTTTCAGTTTCCATTTCTGCTGCACACGGGAAAGCGGATTGCTGGCAAGCTCCGGGTGATCGGAGGCCATCTTTTGAAAATCCACATTGGCCCGGGCTTTTATGTCCTTCCGTTCCCACTTTGCCACCTTCCGGGCCGGGTGTTCCCGGTATCTCCGTTTGGCATACCGGGTCAGTTTCCGGGCTCCGGCCTCGGCCACAAGTTCCGACTTATGGGCTCCTTCCACACCCACATTTTCATGCTCAACTTCGTGGATTTTGTTGTGGAGATAAAACCATGCTTCGGTGCGGGCTCCCCGGACAGCTTTCTTCGCAAGCCCCGGCGGCTTCTTCGCTGCCCGTTTTGCCTCGGTCTTGTCCAGTTTCTCCCGGGCCTTTCCCAGCTTTTCCCCGGCGTGTTCCGCTTTTGCCTGTGCTTTCTGGTACTTGTCCTTTTTGCTCCCGGCCTTCTCGGCGGAGCCCTCCGGCTCCTGTGCCTTGCCGGTATCCTGCGGCCCGTCCGCTTCATCTTCCTGCCTCATGCGGTCAGAGGGACGGCTTTTCCGTCTGTCCTCTTGAAACTTGCCGCTTTTGGACTTCGGGCCATCATGGCCCGAAGGGCTGTCCTGTCCGGTATCCTCGTCCTCAAACCGCAGACGTCGGGATGGTGCGGGGGAAGGTCTTTCCCGTTCAGCCGGTCCGGGGCGATTGCCCCCGGTATCCTCCGTCGGCCCCGGCCTTTGAAAATTCTGTTTATCCGGTTTTTTTCCGATGGCGTGTCCCTCCTTTCCGAACCTCGGGCCAGCATGGCCCGAAGTGTGTTACGCCCGCTTCATTTCCTGTTTCTTGTCCTCCGGGCGGGTGGTCATAATGGCGTACAGCTCGGTATTCTGCGGGAAGCGGTCAACAAACGGGATGGTGGTGTTCCCGAAGAACAACAGCCCTTCGCCGGAATTGGTGTGGGTCACATAGGAAAGCTGGTGGGGGCTGATGCCGAGCTGTTTGGCTAAAATCTGGCGGTCCCCCTGCGCCTGCGAGAGCAGCACAAGGAAGTCCGAGTTTTCAAAGATGTTCTCGATCTCTGGGCTGGCAAGGAAGTCCTTCACATTCTGCGTTAAGGCGCTGGGTACGCAGCCCTTCTTACGGAGCATTTTCCAGATCGCCACACAATAGCTTGCCGTCAGGCGGTCACGGAGCAGCACATGAAATTCGTCGAAGTAGCACCATGTAGCGATACCGCGCAGGAAATTCATGGACACCTGCGAGTTTACCAAGTCCTGCATAATGAGCATGGCAATCGTCCGAAGCCCGGCCCCCAGCTTTTTTAAGTCAAGGCATACCAGACGGCGGTTTAAGTCCACATTGGTTTCATGGTTGAACACGTTAAGGGAACCCGACACATAGATTTCAAGGGCAGTTGCCAGCCGTACCGCCTCGCCCTCCGGCTGGGAACAGAGCAGGTCATACAGGGTTTGGAGGGTCGGCATTTTTCTTGTTTCCGGGTCCTGCAAATGTTCCCGGTACATCTGGCGTACACAGCGGTCAATGACGGTCCGCTCCACCGGCTGCAAGCCATCCTTGCCGCCAACGATCAGCTCCATCAGCGACAGGATAAAGTCGGCTTTCAGCGCCATCGGGTTTTCCTCGTCAAAGCTCAGGTCAATGTCCATCGGATTGATGTGGTGGGGGCTGTCCGGGGCGATCTCGATGACCTGTCCGCCCAGCCGCTTGATAAGGGGCGAGTATTCGCCCATCGGGTCCACCACAATGATCCGGTCACGGGTGGCAAGGAACACGTTCACAAGCTCCCGCTTTGCGGCAAAGGATTTGCCGGAGCCCGGCACGCCGAGGAACAGGCCGTTGGGGTTTTTGAGCTTTTTCCGGTTTGCCATGATGACGTTATGGGAAAGTGCGTTGAGCCCGTAATAGACGGCTTCGCCATCCATGCGGAGCTCCTGCGTCATAAAGGGAACGAAAATGGCCGTGGAGCTGGTCGTCATGCCGCGCTTGATCTCAATGCCGTTATGGCCCAGCGGAAGGCTGGAAAGAAAACCATCCTCCTGCTGGAAGTCCAGCCGCTTCAAGGTGCAGTTGTATTTCTGGACGATACCCGACACCGTGAACAGGTCATTGTCCAGCTCCCGGCGGGTCGGGGCCATGTTTACCACAAGGAAGGTCAGAAGGAACATTCGCTCATTCCGGCTCTGTAAATCTTCCAAGAGGGTCTTTGCGTCGTTGCTGTACGTTACAAGGTCGGGTGGAAGTATGTCCATGTCGTACCCTGACCGGGCTGCCTTCTTTTGTTCCTCCACCTTCATCTTGTCAATGTCGGAGACTTTGGCCTTGATGGATTTTACGGCAGCGGCCTGATCGACGGTCTGGATATGGAGAGTGATGGTCATTTCCGCATCCATTTCCAAAAGCTCCGCCAGCAGCTTGTCCGAGAGCTCCGAGGCCAAAATCTGCAAGTAGGAGGCAGCGCCCCAAGTCGTCCCCACCCGGAACAGACGGCTGAAACGAAAATCGAAACTGTCCGGGGCGATAAAGTCTTTGGTGGAAAGCCCGGTTTTGGGGATCATATCCCATGAAAACCGGAAGGGGGAGCCGCTGCCGGGGTGGAGCTGCCCGTGAAGAAGCTCCAGCCGTTCCAGCCCCGAAAGGGAACGGCACTTGACGCCCAGCTTTTTGAAGTTCCCGCAAATGTCCGCCTCTACACGTTCCAGCCTTGCCCTGGCGGTGGAAAGGTCGTCCACATTCACGCCGAAGGTCAGGAGCTTTGTGCGGACAATGCCGTTGTTGCTTTTGGCGATCTGGTTTTCCAGCATTTCCACATACTCACACCGGACGCTGTTGTAATCATCGTCCTGCATGGGGATGTTCACGCTGTACCGGCTGCCCGGGCGGCTCCGGTGGTTGAGGAAGGAAAGCTGGAACGGAAGGCTGCTGTCAAAGTAGTTAAGGCAGGCGCTCCACCCGTCAAAGATGGCCGCCTGATCTTCGGACTGTGCGAGCTGGTAGTTGATGTCCTCGTATTCAATGGTTTTGGTGTAATAGCGGTCCGCTACCCGGCACACCCCGTCCCGGTACATTTCCCGGTAAGGGAGGGTCTGCTGGGCGGTGGTGGGAATATTCTTTCCTTTCGTGAACAGGCCGGTAAGGCCCTGTTTTTCAGGCTTTCTGCCTGCGGGCTTTCCGGCCCTTCTGCTGTTTCGCAATCGGCTGCGCCTCCTTTCTGGCGCTAAGCAGCGCATAGAAGTTTTCGGTTTTGTAAGGCCGCACCCGGGGATAGAGGAACCGGGTGCGGATGATGTTTTTCAGCACTTTTTCCAGCGGCAGGCCGTCCCGCTCATACATAGCCAGAAAGAAGAACGGGAGCATGAGGCCGATCATCAGGAACATGGCGGCACTGTTCCCGATACTGCCACGGGAAAACAGGTAAGCCGGGAGGCCCACCGCCGCCGCGCTGGAAAAACAAACAAGCTGGCGCTTCGTTAGGTTGAAGGCCAGCTTTGTCTTGATTTTGGAAAGGTCTTTTGGTACTGGCACATAGGCCATTTTGTTACACCTCCTTTATTGCTTCGGGCCAGTATGGCCCGAGGTTATCTTGCGGCCTCTTTGGCCGGGGCTGTGCTGCGGGCAGCTTCGGCGGCCTCTCGTCCGCTCTGCCTTGCCCGCCAGTATTCGGGGTGATACTGCCGGATGGACTGATTGAGTTTTTCTTCAAACTGTCCTTTGTCCTTAATGCGGTCAGGGATTTTCCACAGCTTTTTGTCCAGCAGCTCCCGGAGCACTACGCTTTCCTGTGCGTCCTCCTCATAGCAAATATAGCCCTTGTCCTTGAAGCCGCACTTTTTCGCTGCTGGGGAGAGGACGGCGGCTACCTCATTTGCCACCATCGTTCCGCCATGGCTGGCGGTAGATACCAGAAACACCCCCGGACAGAGGGTTTCACAATTCTGCACCTCGCCCCACGGGGAGCTTTTCGGCGCATGGAACATTCCGCCCGTCCGGCTCCGGTCTGCCTGCATGAGCGCTGCCTTTTCTAAGATGGCTTTCAGTTCCGGGGAAAAATAGGCATATTCCCGCAGGACACGGGCGGCCTCCCCGCCGCAGGCGTTCATCAACAGGGTATAGGCGTCGCTGTCCGCTTTGGTACAGCGGCCCAGCAGTTTTCCGTCGTAATAGCAGGCCGCGTCATAGCCCGTCCGTTTGCGTGGCATGGTTCCCGCCTCCTTTCTGCTTCGTGCCAGCATGGCCCGAGGTCAACGCTCTGCACTGCGGCTGGGCTTTTCCTTCGGAGGCCGCTCTGCCTTTGCCTGTTCGGCAGCCGCTTTTCCGGCTTTGAGTTGGTCGCTGATGGACGCACGCCCCACAGAGCCGCGCTCCGCCATCTGTTCCAACTTTGCCTCATAGGCTTGCAGAACAGCAGTATTGAGCTGTTCCCGGAACTCCTTTGTGACAGGGTAGGCCATATCCCGATAGCCGCCTTTGCCGTCCGGCTGGCTGGGCATCCCAAGAAAGAGGCCCTTGCTGCCCTGTACGATTTTCAGATTTTCCACCACAAAGCAGTCATTGAATTTCACGCTGGCAAAGCCCATGAGATTTTTCACAGGTTCGATGACCCGCACGCTTACATCCAGCTTTATAGGGGCGGCTGGTGTTCCGCCCGCAGTTTTTTCCTGCATGGATTTCTCCTTTCCGGCGGGAACAAGGTTCCCGTCCTTGTAGTCATAGCCTTCCGCCCGGAGTGCCGCCAGCGTGTCCGCCGATACGCACCCGGACAGTTTCAGATCGGTTTCCACCATAAAGCGCATGGTGTCTGCTTTAGAAAATTCTTCGGGGAGCTTTCCGTAGAAAGCCGGGTGCGGCTGTCCGTCCGCACCCTGTTTGTAACGCCGGGGCATACCGCCTCCTTTCCGCTTCGGGTCAGCATGGCCCGAAGTCTCTTAATGGCAGCCGAAGATGGATTTTGCAAGGCTGCCCGTTTTGAACAGGGTAAAACACAGCAACACCGTATATCCCACGCATCCCCAGATCGCCCCGATGGGGTCGCCGTCGGCGGCGATACTCTGGATCAGCACCGCATAGATGGCAACACAGACTAAGATCAACAGACCTTGAAAGCCCACCGCAAAGAGGGAGCGGAAATAGTTCTGCCCCATGTGTCCGGTTTCCCTGTTGGGGACGGTGGCAAACGGGATAGGCGCTAAACTTGTGAGTAAATAAATTTCAATCATACGGCCATATACGATGACGAAGATCACGATGTTTAAGGCAATCATGGTAAGCTGGATCAGGAAGGATTGTAGCCAGAGTCCGAACAGAGGGCCTAACTCCATCGCTTCAAGCTCTGTCCGCAGACTGTCCAGCACATCCGGCGTGATTTCTGTCCCGTTCTGGATAATGCCCGCTGACTGCTGGATCACATGCTGGCTCACATCAAAGACCGCCAGCACGATATTGAAGGTATTCGTCAGGATCATCACAGCCACAAAGGTTTTGAACACCCACTTAAAAAATATCCATGTGTCAACTTCATGGAGGTTGTTGCGTTCTATGAGCATCTGTATCAGCTCATAAGTCATTACAAAAGTGAGGATGACCCCGGCGATTGGCAGGATGGCAGTTTCAGAGATCTGTCGTATCATGGAAAAGACCCCGGCGTTCCAGTCCGCCGGGGTCGTGCCTACCTGTGTGGCGATCTCGCCAACGCTCTGATTGACGTTATCGAAAAGGCCATCCAGATTTCCCATGATACCATCGACGAGCAGACCTTTCAGCCATTCAACGATTGCGTCGATGATAAAGTCCATACATCAGCTCCTTTTCTGGAAAAAGGGACAACGGGTGACATTTAGCTGAACAGGCCGGACAGCAGAGGGATAAGCTGAAGACCGATCAGAACGACACCGCCGCCCGCCATGAGCTGCTTAATGCCCTGGCTTTTTGCCGCAGGGTTGTCCGACCCGTAACCTTCCAGAAGGTTGATGACGCCCCATACCGCCAGACCGGCGCCAAGAGCCATGACCAGAATTTTGAGAATGTCGATTGCCTGATTGAAAAATTCCATATACGTTCCTCCATTTTGTTTGTTTGATGATTTTGGGTACAAAAAAAGCCGCCCACATCGGCGGCGCTTCGGGTCAACATGGCCCGAAGTTACACAAACTCGTCGCTGTCCAGATCATCGAAATTCAACAGGTCAGCTTCTTCGTCCGTGTCGGAGCCGTCCACTTCGTACACCGTGTATTCGTCCTCCGGCTTTAGTCTCAATGGCCGGTGGCGGAACAGGCTTTCCAAGCGGAAGGCGTTTTTCTTTTTATCAAATTCGGCTGTGTACTTGTAATTCGGGTGCTTTTTCAAGTCATACTTCGGGGACAGGAAGGGCGGGAGCCCCCGAAGCTGCAAGATACATTTATCCCCGGGCATGGTGGTGATCTCGCTGGTGGTCATCAGCTCCCGGCCAAGCCGCTGCATATTCTGGCTGTAACTTTCAGACTGTCCACGGCTTCGGCCCTCGGTCTGCATAGAGATGGTGGCCTTGCCCAGCCAGTTTTCCGAAATATCCTTTAGGGTGGAAGCCTCCCGGCCTCCGAGGAATACGATACTGTCCATGTTGCCCATGATGGTTTCGGAATGGTCTTTGTACAATGCCTTGCACTGGCTCATTGCCTGATAAAAAAGCGTCAGGCTGATCTCACGGGAGCGGATGACGGCCACGATCTTTTCCAGCCCCGGCACCTGCCCGGTGTTGGCAGCCTCGTCCCACAGCACCCGCACATGGTAGGGCAGACGCCCGCCATAGGTGTTGTCAGCCCGTTCACACAGAAGGTTGAACATCTGCGAAAAAGCGAGGGCAACCAAAAAGTTGTAGGTGGTGTCCGTGTCGCTGATAAGGAAGAACAGAGCCGATTTTTCATCCCCCAGCTTATCCAGCTCCAGCTCGTCATAAGACATAATCTCCCGAAGCTGGGGAATATCAAAGGGAGCCAGTCTTGCACCGCAGGAAATCAAAATGCTTTTGGCTGTCTTGCCGCTGGCGAGCTTGTATTTCTTATACTGCCTCACGGCGAAGTGCTGGGGGTTGCGGCGTTCCAGCCCGTCAAACATATAGTCCACCGCGTTTTTGAAGGTTTCGTCATCCTCCCGGACTTCCATGCTGCTTATCATTTCCACCAGCGTATTCATGTTGCGTTCTTCCTCCGGCCCCTCAAAGACGATGTAGGACACAAGGGCGCAGTACAAAAGGGTTTCTGCTTTTGTCCAGAACTCGTCGCCCTCCTTGCCGTCGCCTTTGGTGTTGGCAATCAGGGCGGTAACAAATTTCAAAACATCGCTTTCTGTCTTGATATAGGCCAGCGGATTGTAGTGCATGGATTTTGAAAAGTCGATACTGTTGAACACCCGCACCCTGTATTTCTCCCGTTGCAGAAACCGCCCGCACTGGTCGAGAGTGCCGCCCTTCGGGTCTACCACCACATACGAGGAATGGGCTTGAAGGAGCTGCGGGGTCAACCAGAACCTTGTCTTTCCCGAGCCGGACGATCCGATGACACAGGCGTTTAGGTTCCGGGCATTGGCGGGTATCTTCGGACGGGTGTTCATGGTAAGGAACTCCGTCCCGGTCAGAATGACATTGTTCTGAAATTTAGGGTCAACAAATGGCTTTATATCCTCCTTTGTTCCAAAGCGGGCGGTGCCGTACTCCGCATCCCGCCGGAATTTTTTCGCCTGCCTGATCTTTGACTGTATCAGCAGATACATCCCAGCCGCACCGGCAAGGCCCACCAGCAGGTCAATACCTCCCAGCCCCGGCCAGTAGGTTTCAAAGGCTTTGGGGAAGGTATCAAGCATCCCCATGAGCTTTGTCCCGAAGTCTGTGCCGGGGGCGATCCGGTAGGCCGTCCCGATTTTGGAGAAAAACCAGAACACAAAGAGGTACGGCAGGTTTGGGAGCACATATTTTCTGATCTTGTCACTCAACGTCCGTCCTTCACCGCCTCTCTGGTCCGCTGCTTTTCCTTTGCCTGCGTCCTGATTTGCTCCGTGAATTTCCGAAGCTGACCGAGGATGGAAGCCTTGTCCTGCTCTTTGTTCAGCACCTTTGCGCTGTACTTCTGGAAGGCCGCCGTGATAGCGTCCGCCTGATTGGCTTTGAAAAACAGCAGGTAATGACCGGGGCTCACTTTATGGAAAGCGTAGTCCACATGGAACTCCTTCGCGATCCGGTCAAAATCCTTTGGAGCTCCCACATAGGGCATGGCACTTTTGCCGCCATAGTGGTTCATCAGCTTTTTCACGCTCTGGCGTCCCTGCGGGGTCAGCGCCTTCTGGTGGTGCTTTTGCAGCGCCCGAACCACCTTGCCAAGAGCGGCAGCCAGCACTTTTCCTGTGAGCTTCGTTGTCCTGATCGAAAGGGCAACCGTTTTTTGGTTTACTTCTTCCTGCATAAAACCTCCTTTCCGTCGGGGTTCCCGCTATCCGGGAGGCCCCCGTACAATCTCGGGGAACAGAAAACCTCGGGCCAATGTGGCCCGAGGCTTACCGCTCGGCATCTCTGCCGGACGGAGCTTTCTTTTCCGGCTCCGTCTGGACTTTTTCGCCCTGTTCCCGCATGGTCTGCAAGATAGAGGGCTTCTTTTGAAGCTGGGAGGGCTTTTCGCCGGACAGCGGCTTGATACATTCCAGACGGTCAGCCGCCCGGATGGCGTTGTCCGTGAGCTGCCTCTGCCATGCGCCCACGCTGGGAGCCCAACGAAAGCCGCTGCTTTTCAGCTCGGCCCGGGTGTCCGCGTCAGGCTTTCCGTCAAAGAACACCTGCAAGCGGTTGTCCTCCCGGTTCATTTCCACACGACCCCCATCGAACTCCCAGCCGGAGAATTCCTGCTGTGCCTGTTTGGAAAGCTGTTCGATACGGGCCTTTACCCGGCGGATCTCCGCATTGTTGTTGGTAAGCTGGTAACTTTCAAAGGGCCTCGGGTCGCTTCGCCAACTTGACGCCATGCTTGCTTTCAGCTTTTCGATCTGGTCCGGCGACAGCAGCGCACAGCCGTCCAGCTTGCCATGCTTGCGGTAATAGGCGTTGACCTCCTTCATAATGAGCTGGGAGCGTTCCAGCCCGTCCAGCTTCTTCTGGAGCTTTTCGATCGCTGCCGGGTCATCGGCGCTGATCCCGCCCATGCCGGTACTGCATATCTTATCCAGCAGCCCTTGAATATACCGCCATTCCTCCATGTTGCTGTCCCGGGCCCGGTTCTGTTTTTCCTTCTTTCCCACCGGGAAATTGGCAGGTCCGGCGATCATCACAGAGGGAACCCTTGCGTCAATGGCAAAGCCCTGGTTCATGTTTTCGGCCAGCTTGCGGGCGTAGGTGTCTAACAGATGGTCGATCTTCTCATGGTACATGGGGTCCACCCGGGATTTCTGCTTTTCCGCTATGGCGGCGGCCTTGTCCACCATTGCCCGGTATTCCGCCGTTGCGCTCCCTTCCTTGTAGTCGGAAAAGCTGTTCATTTCTTTTGCCCGGCGGGCGGCTCCTTCATTGATAGGGTAATAGTTGATGGTATGCACCTCCTTTATGCTTCGGGCCATGCTGGCCCGAAGTCCTACCGTTCTTCATGGGAAGGCCCCGCCTTGTCCTTTTTCGGAGCGGGTGGGGCTTCTTGAAACCGTTTGAGTGTAGCGAGAATGGAGTGGACAGGCTCGGCCTTTTCAGGATAGGCAAATATCCGGTGTTCCGGCGGGATGTCCTGCGGCCCGTGGTAATACTCCTTGAAGCCCTCCGGGACTGCCGACACATACCCACCGGGAGCGAATACGCCGCCCTCGTTGATACGCACATCCCGCCCGTATGCCTCATAATCGAAGTAGTTCTGAATGTGCTCCGGTATGTCGATAGTCCCAAGCTCGTCGGCGTAAAGACGACCCAGCCCTTCATCATCGGAAATATCCGGGTAAAAGCGGTAAAGGTCAAGGTTCTGCGTCAGGTTTATCAAATCCTTCACGCTCCTTGTGTGGTTTCCCAAGACAAGAGCGGCTTCAAAGGTTTCCAGTCCGCCCTTATCCCGTACTTCCAGCAGGGCGTGGCCCAGCTCGTTCAGCTCGTCGATGTTCTCACATTCGTAGAGATGATCGTAGAGCCCCAGCACATCACTGTCAAAGCTGGTAAAGAACACTTCGCTGTACCGTTTCCCGTCTATCCCGATTTTGGCAAGGGCGGCCTGCAACTCCTGTGTCGTCATGGGGAAATGTACCGTTGTCCCTACCTCGATCCCCATCAAGGGGTACAGGGCTGTATTGGTTATATAGGCTTCAAACATGGGCTTATTCCTCCTTTCCGGCCCTGCCAGCCAGCACCTCATAGATCCCGGCCATAATGTAATCGGCGCAAGGGAGGGCAATCGCATTTCCCAGCGCCTTGTAGCGTTGCAGAGGCCGGATCTCCATGCCGTCCGCCCCGTACTTTGTCCAGCCCTCCGGCAGCCCCATCAGCCGTTCGCTTTCCGTTTCCGTCAGAAAACGGATGCAGCCGCCCTCCGGGTCGCCCTCATACCAGAAGGCAAAGGGCGTTACATCACTGGCTAAAAGAGTGGGAAAAGGGTCAGTTGGTAATCCGAAGCTGTTTCGGAAGGCCGTTTCTTCCTGCCTTTTTGCCGCTCCCCGCATACGGAAGCACTGAAAGGGGTGGATGACTGGTATCTGCCGCCCTGTTTCAAAAGAAGCTGTTCGATCTCCTTCGGCGGCGGCCCACCCGCCCTCTCCGCAAGGCGGAGGAAGTGGGAGCATTGGACGGGACTTAAATAGTATGTCTGCGGCACGTCTGCCTCCAAAATCCGCCACGACGAAAATCCGCTGCCTTCGTGCCAGCCTTCGGGAGCCTGCCCAATACTGGGCGTCCATGAGCCGCCAGCACACATCAGGCGTTCCCCCTCGCACCATTCCGGCGTTTCCCCATCTTCCCGAAGGAGGCATTGGAACTTCGGTGTCCGAGAAGGCGGATAGGACGGCTCTAAAGTCCATCCGGTCATTTGTAGAAAACGCTCCCATGACGTTTTCCCAAACAGCGATAGCTGGATATAGGTTATCAGTAGCATCCCTCATTTCCTGTATGATACGAAACGCCTGATAGAACAGGCTTGATTTTGCCCCGGCAAGGCCGGAGCGGTTGCCGATCAGAGAAAGGTTCTGACAGGGAGAGCCGAAGGTTATCACATGGACCGGCGGGATTTTCCCGCCGTCCACCTTCGTAATATCTCCCAAATGCGCCATATCGGGAAAGTGCCTTTTGGTTATGGAGATGGGCGCTTTTTCAATCTCGCTGGCCCATACCGGACGGATACCGCACCGGGAAGCAGCCAGAGGGAACACGCCGATCCCGTCAAAAAGGCTCCCCAGCTTAATGTCCGGCATAGCCCGGGGTGCCGTGTCCCTTCACGGCAAGCACCCCTTCCAGCGTTGTCGCCGCAATGCCCAGCCGCCCGGCAACCGCAATATCGTTTTTTACATCCTCGTCCACAACGCTGCCGCAGACGATCAGGGTATGGGAGCGCCGCAGCATATCCCGGCGCATATCAATCCCGGCCTTGTGTTCCTCGGGAACGCTGTCATTCAAAAACAGCGGCAGATACAAGAGCGGGCAGATCGGGGAAAAGCCCGCCTCATAAGCAAGGCGGCAGTAGTGGGCCGCCAGCTCCATATCAACATCCGGCTCGCCGCTCCATGCGGCGGTCAGGTATGCTAAAGGTCGTTTCATTGGTTGAGCCTCCATTTCTGTTTTGGTTTAGGGTAAAGCAAGAGTTCGCCCAACCCCTCCGCCCCTTCCCCCGGGAAGGGGAACGGCTCTGGAGAATTTATATCCCCGTCGCTTGACCGGGAAAAAGCACAACCGGGAGAAATCCGTCAAGGGTGCCTCTGGCACCGCCTGCGGCGGCGCTGCCCTTGACTGATTTTCCCGGCTATGCTACGGAATAACTGGCGACGGGGAATAATTTATATCTCCAGAGCTTCGGGGCGCGGGGCAGAGCCCCGCAATCCTCGGGCCATGCTGACCCGAAGTTTGGGCTTACTTTTCCTGTTCGGTTTTCTTCTCCGGCTTTTCATGTTCCTTCTGCTGACCCTTCCAGTCGTCCAGCAGCTTGATGATCTGGTCCTTCATTTCCCTCGGCGTAGTTTCCTTGCCGAAATACTTGCTCAGTTCCGCACCTGTCAAAATCACTTTGTCTACCTCCTTTTTGTCCTCCATCATAATGCCGTCGATCACATCCCCGTTGAGCAGCTTCTTTTCGTCCAGCTCACGCATACGCTTTGCCTGCGCCTGTGAAGGCGAGGACTGCTGGCTGTCAATGGCGACGGCGATATAGTTCTGGTTCTTCTTGCCGATATAGGAAAGCTCCACCGCCGTAGTAAAGCCCAGCTTTTTTTCATCCATCAGCTTCATCAGGTCGGGAACCAGCTCATTGAGCCGGATATACCGCTGCACCTGCTTGACCGCCATCTTATTGCGCTCGGCTACAATTTCGTTGGAGCGTTTTCCTGCGTCCTTCGGGTCAATCTGACCCGAAGTGCGGGAGCCCTGGTGCTTGATGGCCTCAAGCTGCATTTTCAAGGCTTTGGCCCGCTCACTGGGGAGGATTTCTTCACGCTGGTTGAGATTGTCCTCGACCATCTGCGTGATGGCTTCATCGTCCGTCAGATTGCGAACAATACAGGGCATATCCGCATATCCGGCAAGCTCGCTGGCCTTCTGGCGGCGGTGGCCGGACACGATCTCATAGCCGCCATCCTCACGGGGACGAACAATAGCGGGCTGGGTCACGCCCTTGTCCTTAACGCTGGACACCATAGCCCGCATTTCTTCATCATCCCGGACTTCAAAGGGATGGTTCTTGAAGGCGTAGAGCTCGTTCAGCTTGATATAGACGATCTGCTCCTTGCCCCGGCGTGGTGCATCCTTCGGCTTTTCGGGTTCCTTCGGAGTGGGAGCAGTCTGCACCGTTGGAGCCGTTTTTTTCTCCGGTTCCTTTTTGACCGCCTTTTCCGGTTTCTGTGCGGGAGCTTTGGGCTTCGGGGCTGCGTCCTTGTCTTTATCTGCCTTCGGGGGACGGCCCCGGCGCTTCGGCTGTTCCGGCTCTTTGGGTTTTTCCTCCGCTTTCTTCGGAGCCTCCGGCTGCTTTTCCGGTTTTTCCGTTTTTGCCGGGACAGGCTTTTCCCCGCTGGGAGCTGCCGCCCGTTCCTCGACTTTCTTTTCCTTCATAATTTCAGCGAAGTTATAGACAGAAACCTGTGGGTTCTTTACCTCCGGTTCCGTCTTTTTTTCCGGCTCCGGGGAAACGGAAACCTTCTCCGGCTCTTTTGGGGGAGCGGGAGGCGTTTCCTTGCCCGGCCCGCTATCCGTTACCGGCTGTTCCGGCGTTTTTGTGGTTTTATCATCTGCCATAAGCATTTACCTCCTGTTTTTTGGCATGAAAAAAGAGGCTCAACTTTTCAGTCAAGCCCCCGTGGGAAGTTCCTCCTTTCTCCGCCATGATACAAAAATACCGCCCGTAGTCTCGTTTGGGCGGTACTTTGTGTAAGATTGGCAGTCCATTATTAAGTTTTTTATTATGTTCCCTTTGTACACCGTTGCAAGCATTAATTAAGAAAAACGACCTGCCAAAAGTTGTTTTCCACTCGCTTCGCCATTCCAGCATCACTTACAAATTGCAGCTGACTGGCGGTGACATCAAATCCGTCCAAGGTGACTCCGGTCACGCGCAAGCCCAGATGGTGACAGATCAGTACGCCCATGTCATGGACGAGAACCGCAAAAATAACGCCGAGCTGTTCGAGCAAGTTTTTTACCGTGGCAAAATCCCGGATGCGCAAGAAGCATCCCCTGCTGTCAATCCTCCTTCCGGCATCGATCCGTCGCTTTTGAAAAAAATCTCCGAAAACCCCGACCTGCTCAAGATTCTGAGCGCGCTTGCCGACAATCTTGGCTAACCCTCCCCCATCTAAGAGAGCACCCGTGATCAAGTGCTCTCTTTTCATTTGCGTGGAATTATGATATATTATATAGTATCCTTTGCTTGATTTATGATGTGAAGAACAGTGCTGTATTTCATGTAAAACCGTCTAATATTGGCGCGCGAAAAAAAATACGCATCTTCCCCCGTATTAGAAATTGTCTAACAAACGTCTAATTTGCCTGTATCTTCCATGAACCACAGTGAACACAAAGCGACTCTGCATCACGGGACCGCATGCATCGACTTACTCCCACGAACTCGGGTGAACACGGGCGAAACCGGCGGGGGGCTTCTCCTAAGCGTGGGGCCGGAGGTTCAAATCCTCTCTGGGACGCCAGCTAACAACGCCGAAAGCCTTTGTTTTCAAGGGTTTTCGGCTTTTCTTATATAAAAAGCTGCGAAAAAGCTCTTTCACTGTATGAGATAAAATCCTACTCCAAACTTGATTTTTGACAACCCCTCCAGAATCGAACGGTTGTTATAAGTCAAAAACGCCAGCTAATTATTAGCAGAAAACGGGCTGTTCTTGCTAATGAAAATGCCCTTCCTGCTAATCAGACCAAAAATCGTGCTAAAAAACCTGCTAATCAAAAAAGGCGGATGTTTTAAGTACCGTGCTGTTATAGCGGATAAAATTGAATATCCTTATGTACATAGAGCGTCTATTGGCCCCGCATCGAGGATGGATAGGCGCTCTTTTTTTATGCCCAAAACCATGGGCAAATACAAGAGATTGGAGGTGTTTTATTTGAGTAAGCCTGTTTGTACCGCAGACAAGACAAGCGATTGCCATTACTGCTACTTCTGGACGAATGGCAGAAAGGGTTGCCGTCTGGGTAGAAATAATTGCTACTACTTAATCTCTTTACTACCGAAACCCAAGTCGGAATGTGATGGCTGTCCCTATGGGAGAGAGCACCCGTGTATTGGTTGGTGTACGAAGAAGGTTATGCGTGAAGTGGGGCTTCGTTGATATGGATGCGTATGAACAGGAATACCGCTTCTGCTATTTTGCCCGATGTCCTTACGAAAAGACGGATATGACTTTCCGCAGCATTTCGCTGACAATAGAAAGTTTTCCGCAGAAAGAAGGTGGTGAAGCCGTGTGAGTTTTGATTATTTTTACGGTCAGCAAGGCGTGGATTTACTTCCCACTATCCATGAAGGCGCAACCGTCCGGGCAATGGAGAAGAAAGGTATCCGCACCGAGAAAGGCGAGTTCAACCGCTGAATCAAAGCCACCAACGCCGTAATCCGGGACCTCAAGAAGAAAATCGCTCTCCTGTTCGATTGGATTGCCGAAGCAAAAGCAGAGCTTGCCAAGCCGCAGGCACCCGACCTTGTTTCTCTGCTGAACGCCTATTACACCCAGCGCAAAGCCGGGGCGTATTCCCATAAAGGTAAAATCAGCAATCTAAAGGAGATGAATGATACCTTCAATTATCTCCGGGTAAACGGCATTTATTCACTTGAAGATTTGGAACACCGTGTCAGCGAACACAGTGCTGCCACAGAGAGCTTGAAGGTTGGACGCTGATGAATGGATTGATTTTCCTTACGGTTTAGAGTACAATAAAATTGTCGAAATTACACAAAACAGTTCAAGGAATAACACCTATTACGAATTACGCTATCGCACAGGAGACTTCTTTCATGCTTAAACAAGGCCTTTACGAGCAAGTAGTGAATACCGAAATCAAAGATGAGCTGCGTCAGCTTCCGGAAGGCAGCAAGCATGTCGAGAAAATCGATGCTGCCGAGTCCTCCGCGGTCTTAACGCAGTACCTGTCCGAAGTCGTTCACAAAGGTCTTGACCGCATTGCCGGTGACGATATTTCTGCGCAGTTAAATCTGGTCAACAAAATTGTTGATCTGATTTCGCAGGAGACAGCGCAGGACGACCTGCGCGATCTTACTGTGGACGATGAGGGCGAGCAGTTATTCGCATTGCTGTCCCGCGATGATCCTATGATGCGCATCGGCCAGAAAAAAGCAAAGGACCTCCCCCGCCCCGAAACATCGATTGCTCAAAGCAGCTTATTTACCGGAGCAGTTCATGAGCCGCAGATGTTTTCCGAGCTGAAGAAAGAAATCGCCTCCGCAGACCGCATTGATATGCTGGTTTCGTTTGTCAAATGGAGCGGTCTTCGTTTAATCATCGATGATCTTCAGCATTTTGCGGAACGCGGCGGCAGGCTCCGCGTTATTACAACAACCTACATGGGCGCAACGGACGTGAAAGCGGTGGAGGCGCTTCGCAATCTCCCCAACACAGAAATCCGTGTGTCTTACGATACCGAGCGTACCAGGCTTCATGCAAAGGCGTATATGTTCTATCGTGAAACCGGCTTTACCACGGCGTATGTCGGTTCTTCCAACCTCTCCAATCCGGCTATGTCCAGCGGACTGGAATGGAATGTTAAGCTGACAACCAAGGATATGCTGCCGACCATTCAGAAGATGGAGGCAACCTTCGATAGTTATTGGAACACCGCCAGCTTTGAAGTCTATGAGGATGGGTGCAGGGAAAGACTGGAGCGTGCACTGTCAACAAACGGCAAGACCAATCCGACAAGCGAGATGCAGTTCGTTTTCGATATTCGGCCCTACCCATACCAGCAGGAGATTTTGGATCGCCTGCAGGCAGAGCGCGAGGTTCGCGGCTATTACCGCAATCTTGTCGTTGCAGCAACCGGCACCGGAAAAACCTTAATCTCTGCCTTTGATTACCGACGGTTCTGCAAAGCCTTTTCCGGCTCGAAGCCTCGTCTGCTGTTTGTCGTTCATCGAGAGGAAATTCTGAAACAGAGCCGAAGTGCCTTCCGCGCTGTATTAAAGGACCCCAATTTCGGAGAGCTTTTTGTGGGCAGCTTCAAGCCGAGCAGCCTGGAGCATCTATTTATTTCAGTGCAGACATTAGCTTCTCAGAAGCTGTATGACTTTCTCCCGGAGGACTATTACGATTTCATCATTGTGGACGAGTTCCATCATGCAGCAGCACCTACCTATCAAGGACTGCTGAACCACTTCAAGCCGAAAATCTTATTGGGTCTGACCGCAACGCCGGAACGTATGGATGGAAAAAACGTTCTGGATTACTTTAATGGCCGCATTGCATCTGAAATTCGACTGCCGGAGGCAATCGAGCGCAAGCTGCTCTGCCCGTTCCAATACTTCGGCGTTTCCGATGATGTCGACCTATCCAATATTCGCTGGACGCGCGGCGGTTATGATAAAGCTGAGCTTAACAACGTATTTTCTCTGAACCGTGCTGTCGCTGAAAAGCGCGCCGGCCATATTGTCAATTCTCTCTACCGGTATGTAACCGACATCAATAAGGTTCGCGGTCTTGGGTTTTGCGTCTCTGTCGAGCATGCTAAATTCATGGAGGAATATTTCTCATCGAAGGGTATCCCCTGCATGTCCCTTACCGGTACTTCCAGCGATAAGGAACGAAATGAAGCCAGACAGTGTCTGGTTTCCGGTGAAATCCGCTTTATCTTTGTTGTAGATTTGTATAACGAGGGCGTTGATATTCCCGAAATTGACACCATCCTCTTTCTGCGCCCTACCGAGTCACTCACGATTTTCTTACAGCAGCTTGGCCGCGGTCTGCGTCTCTCGGAAGGAAAAGAATGCCTGACCGTTTTGGATTTCATCGGTCAGGCAAACAAGAAATACAATTTTGAAGAAAAGTTTGCCGCACTGCTCTCTCACAGCAATCACAGCATGCAGTACGAGGTGAAAAAGGGCTTTGTATCACTGCCGAAGGGCTGCTATATCCAGCTGGAAAAGAAGGCTTCCGAAGTCATTCTGGCGAATATTCGCCGCTCCTTCGGTGACCGTGCCGGTCTGATTGCGCGTATCGAAACCTTCACACAGGACAGCGGCCTTCCCCTTTCCTTGAAGAATTTCATCGGCTACTATCACCTCGACCCGCGGTCTATCTACGGTAAATTCTCTTTCTCCCGTCTCTGTGCAGATGCAGGCGTCCTTGATGATTTTGCCGAGCCTGCCGAAAGCATTCTGACAAAGGCGTTCAGCAAGCTGGTTTCTGTGGATTCCCGGCGCTGGATTACGTTCCTGATGGATATTCTTCCGCGCTTCTCCTGTGAACTTGCGGCTTCACTTTTCGATTTTGAAAAACGTATGCTTCAAATGTTCTACATCACCGTATTTCAGGAGGCGGCTGACTGGAGTTCCCATACTACGAAAGCCAACATGCAGCTGCTCGCGGACAGCCCGATTATGATGCACGAACTGTATGAGCTTCTGGCGCTCAATCTGGAACGTATTGACTTTATCGATCAGCCTGTCCCGCTTGGCTTTGATTGTCCGCTGGACCTGCATTGCACCTATACCAGAGATCAAATTCTGATTGCAATGGACTATATGACGCCGAAAAATGTGCGGGAGGGTGTCAAGTGGCTGCCGGACAAGCAGGTCGATGTGTTCTTTATCACGCTCAACAAGGCGGACAAGGACTACTCCCCGACTACCATGTACAACGACTATTCGATCAACGAAAGCCTGTTCCATTGGCAAAGTCAAAGCACGACCTCCGATACGGCAAGCACCGGTCAGCGTTATATCAACCACCGGCAGCGCGGCAGCAAGGTCGTTCTCTTTGTGCGGGAGTTCAAGCAGGATGGCATTGGTGCTGCACCGTATACCTGTCTCGGAACGGCAGCCTATGTGAAGCATACCGGCAGTAAACCGATGAATATTACATGGCATCTGGACCAGCCGATTCCGGCGAAGTATCTTCGCAAGACGAACAAGCTGGTAGTCGGATAAGGAAGGCATTTTATGAAAACAATTCGAGTGGTCGCCGCAGTCATTCGTGATGGCGAAAAAATCTTTGCTACCATGCGCGGCTACGGTGACTTTAGGGGACTGTGGGAATTTCCCGGCGGAAAAATCGAGTCTGGCGAAACACCGCAGGAGGCCTTAAAAAGAGAAATCCGGGAAGAACTGGCCTCCGAGATTTCGGTTGGCGAGTTGATTGATACCGTTGAATTTGATTATCCGACCTTTCACCTTTCAATGGATTGCTTCTGGTGTCAGCTGATTCGCGGTAATCTTGAACTGTTAGAGGCCGCCGAAGCGCGATGGCTGACCAAGGAAACACTGAAAAGCGTGGATTGGCTGCCGGCTGATTCAGGGCTGATTGAAAAGATTGAGAAAGCGCTCGCTTTGCTGCCATCTTGAACTGTAATGCAAGGCGGTGCAGCCATCATCTGCGCAGTCTTTCCGAACTGATGCATTTATTCGTTAATCAGACAGCAAATCACATGAATGTTGCAAGAGGAGCATTACTTTGACCCATCTTTTCGCCCTGTCCACAGCGGCCGCCGATATTATGAATATTTCGCTTCGTTCCCGCCTGTCCACCGCGCGGCTGACGTATATCGACAGCCTGCACGGCACCTCCCGTCAGCAGAGCTTCACCGCTTCCCTGCTGCTGGATGAGGCAATCCGCCTTTGCTGTCCGTCCGTGCCGCGCCCGCTCGACATTGCCGCGAACGAGAACGGCAAGCCGTATCTGACCGCCGCGCCGGATGTTCATTTCAGCCTGTCGCATTCCGCCGCATGGGCAGTCTGTGCGGTGAGCGACCACCCGGTCGGCGTAGACATTCAGCAGTGCCGCTCCTTCAAACCCAATATTGCCGACCGCTTCTTCCACCCCGATGAGGTGCAGTATCTGTCCTCGCTCTCGCCTGCCGAGCGCGAAAACGCGTTCTACACGCTGTGGGCGCTCAAGGAAAGCTACGTCAAGGCCGACGGCCGCGGTCTGCGGCTGCTGCGGCAGTTCTGCGTAGATATCGCCTGTCAGCCGCCGGCAATCACCATCGGCGCACCCGGCTCCCTGTTTGTGCCGGATTTTCCCGATCCCGCCTACAGGCTCGGCGTATGCGTGCAGAAAAAAAACGAGAAATCGCCCGCTCTAACCGTTTTACCGCAGCTTTTCACCCCATAAAACGCAAAAAGAACCGATACCATAAGGTATCGGTTCTTTGAGGCTGTCGCGAAACTACAGTTTCGCCGACAAGCAGGAACGGACCATGGGCCGTTCCAAAGTCGTCCGAAAGTTCCTATACAGAAACTTTCTCCCTCCAGAAGTTCAAAAGGGGCGCTATCCTTGCGCGGCTTCTCGGCCGCGCTGCGCTGATACATGCTCCCCCTTTTTGAGCATTTGCAGAGCAAATGCTATTTCATGCGCGCTGCCGCGCGAAATGCTGAAAAATGCTGACTATACGACTTTTTCGACAGACAGAAAGAACCGATACCATAAGGTATCGGTTCTTTCTGTTTATTCAGACTCTTTCGCCTTGCGGACCGCTGTTGCCAACTGATCCGAGCAGCTTGTGCCGCGTCCGCTGCACGAAATGCCCTTGAAGTAGCCTTCAATCTGCTCCACGGTCATGCCCTCGACCACGCGGCTGATCGCCTGCAGGTTGCCGTTGCAGCCGCCCTTGAAGGATACGTTGTGCACGGTATCACCGTCCAGATCGAACGAAATATTCATCGAACATACGCCGTGCGGCTTGTAGTCAAAATGCTGCATGTCTTTCCTTGTCCTCCCTAACTGATCAGAGCAAAGTGCGGATATGCGCCGCTGCCTGCTCGAATGTGCTTACCTCGGTGTAGGACAGCTCACCGACCGGTTTCGGCTTGTCCGTCCAGTTGAGCCACACGCCGTCAATGCCGACGTCGAGCGCGCCCTGAATATCGTGCGTGAAGTTGTCGCCAACCATGACGGTCTCCTCCGGCAGACAGCGGCATTTGTGCATCGCCAGCCAGAAGATCGCCGAACCCGGCTTATCCACACCGGCTTCCTCACTCGTAACAAGGCAGTCCACCTTGTCGGCAATGCCGAGGTACTCCAGCTTTTCCATCTGGATATCCGCCAGCATATTGGTGCAGATGGCCACCTTAACGCCCGCCGCACGCAGCTCATCCAAAAACTCAGCCACGCCCGGGCGCAAGGTCATCTTGGCGAACACCGCATCCCAGTACACGCGGAATGCCTCGCGCGAATAGCGAACGGCGTTCAGGCCCATGCGCTCGAGTGCACCCTGTGCAAACAGCACACGGTCATGCGTAGGCGGCATGGCAGGCTGCTGCCGTGCCAGACGCTTGCGGTTGACGCGGAATGCGTCCGCGAACCCCTTGCCTTTGTCTCCAAACGTGCTGATGGCCCACTCCTCCAGCTTTTCGTAGGCGTAGGCGTCCCCGGCCTGAAAACTGGTGTATAACGTGTCATCCAGATCGAAAAAAACTGCTTTTAATCCCATAAAATCCTCACAAAAGTTTTTCGTTATAGACTGCGCGGCTGCCGCCTACAAACTTCGGACGGCGGCGTGCGCACAGCAGAACGGCTTCGCCGATCTTTTTGGTCTCAATGCGCAGCGGTACGACCACCGGCTTGATGTGCATGCCGATCAGCGTTCCGCCGATGTCCATGCCCGCAGAGGCGCTCTGCTTGAGCGACTCAACCGCCACCGGATCATCAAAGCGCTTGTACGCGGTCGTGCCGAACGAACCGCCTGCCTTGGGCTGCGGAACGACGTTGACCTCCTCCAGACCGAACTGCTCTGCCACAGCACGCTCCACGATCAGCGCACGATTGAGGTGCTCGCAGCACTGTGCCGCCAGCTCCACGCCGTGCTCATGCAGTACGCTGTGAATGCCCTCGAATACCGCTTCGGCTACCTCTACACTGGAATGCGTGCCGATCTTCTCGCCCAGGATTTCACTTGACGAGCAGCCGACCACAAACAGGTCGCCGATCTTCAGCTTGGCTGCCTCGCAAACCTGCTCTGCCGCCTTCGCACTTTGTTCTCTGATTTCAGAAAGCTCCATTTTTCATGCCTCCTTTTTATCTATATAGTATAACACAAGTTTGAGAACTTGTTAAGACCCCAGAGCATAGCATGACAATGGAGAATGCAATCATTATAGCTTTGTTATATTGCAGGGCGGGGTGCCCGGCAATATTTCGTTTCATTCATTTTCTATTCTCCATTCTCAATTTTCAATTTACAGGGTGATTTTATGAACAAAAATCCACAGACCAAGGAGAGTATTCCTGCCGGTCTGCTTTCGCTTGCGATGGCCTTTGTGCCGACGCAGGAATTTGATACGCCGTATGATCCGGTGCTCGCGTTCTCGCGCGGCACGATCTTTCCGGCACTCGACAAGCCGTTTCTCGGAGAGGAGGCCGTGCCGCAATGACCGACAAGGAGAAGCTGCTCGGGCGCGTGCGCATGTACGATTTCGCGCTCGTCGAGGTGATCGAGTACCTCGACGGCCATCCGGACAACGCTGCCGCGCTCAAATACTACAACGAAATGCGCACGGCGTTTGACAAGGCCGCCGCTGAGTACGAGGATGCATTCGGTCCGCTGACCGCCCGTGAGGTGGATACCTGCAGCGGACACTGGACGTGGATCGACGATCCGTGGCCGTGGGAAGGAGCTGAGGACTGATGTGGTCATACGATAAACGATTGCAGTTTCCGGTAAAGATCAAGAATCCGAATCCGCAGACCGCCAAAATTGTTATCTCTCAGCTTGGCGGCCCGGACGGCGAGCTGGGTGCGTCCATGCGCTACCTCAACCAGCGGTACGCCATGCCGTATAAGGAATGCAAGGGCATTTTGACGGATATCGGCACGGAAGAACTTGCCCACATGGAGATGATCTCCGCCATCGTGTACCAGCTGACGCGCAATCTCACGCCCGAGCAGATCAAGGAGGGCGGCTTTGACGCCTACTTTGTCGATCACACGACCGGCATTTACCCGCAGTCGGCCTCCGGTGTGCCGTGGAGCGCCGCAACGTTCCAGTCCAAAGGAGACCCGATCACTGATCTGTTTGAGGATATGGCAGCAGAAGCTACACCTTTACAAGAACAATCCTTTAGGCTTTTCGCACCATTTTAGCGTATATATCGCCACATTTCTGTATATTATCATACGCGGTATACTCATTGAATGATAATTGATCAAAAATTCCAATGAATCTCTATGGGAACCGTTTTCGTGCCCTTTGCGCGCCGACCGACAGTCACATAGTCAATCAGCGTATCGACCATCTCACGGTTCAGGTGCTCAATGTTCATGTACTTCTCGACCAGTGCACGGCGGTTATCTCCGATAGCGATTCGCTCCTCAAGTTCTCGCATCTGCTTTTCGCCATCCTCGATCACATGCTCCAGCCGATCACGCTCTCCGGCAAAATCTTTCGACATAGCAAGATAGTCCTGCTCTGTCAGCAGTCCCTTTACCTTGTCGAGGTACAGATTGCGAATGCCTGTTGTATATTCCTCCTGCTTCTGACGATAGGTGTTGATCTCCTTTTGCAGGCATTTCTTCTGTTTCTGCAAATCCTTGCAGAACGCTACGCTCTCGGCCGCTTCATCCTTATCGAGAAATTCCTGCGCCATCCGGTTCAGCTCTTCCAGTACAGCTTCCTCCAAATGGCTGACCGCAATAAACGCACCGGGACAGGCTTCCACAGAGATATGCCGATTCGGACATTGCAGATAGTGCCGGTCCTGCGTCTTGGAGGACCGAAGCGTATAGCCGCAATATGCGCACCGTGCTTTGCGTGCGAAAATACCAATTTTTCCATCACTGAACGGTCTGCTGCGCTCTGCTCGCCGCCGACATACCTTGTTCCACAGTTCCTGGTCAATAATCGGCTCGTGCGTACCACGCACAACATACCACTGATCTTTCGGACGCGGCTTACACTGCTTGGTTTTATACGACACACTGCCATACTTGCCCTGCACCATATTGCCGATGTAAATTTCATTTTCCAGCATATCCGCAATCGCAAAGTATTTCCACAAGGTGCTGTTTTTGCTCACCGCCTGCTTGTAGCGTAAGCCATGCTGTCGTTTGTACTCGGTGGGATTGGGAATCCCGCGTGTGTTCAAAATACGGGCGATCGAAGTTTTCCCATATCCCTGTGCAAATAGATTGAACACCTCACGGACTACTGCTGCCGCTTCTTCGTCTATCAGCAAATGCCCTTTGCGGTCAGGGTCTTTGCGGTAGCCGTACAGTGCAAACGCACCGATATGCAAACCGTTGACACGGCGATTGGTCAGTACGCTGCGAATGTTATCCGACATATCTTCCAGATACCATTCGTTTACAAGACCGTTGATCTGACGTGATTTCTTGTTGCCCTTATTGTCCGTATCCGCATTATCTACAATGCTGACAAAACGGATACCCCAGATAGGAAACAGACCGTGGATATACTTTTCCACCAGTTCCAATTCACGGGTAAAACGTGACTGTGTTTTGCAGAGGATAATATCGAACTTGTGCTGTTCTGCGTCTTTCAGCAGCCGCTTAAACTGCGGCCGCCGCCTGTCTGCACCAGTATAATCATCGTCACTGTAAATCTGATAAACTTCCCACCCCTGTTCTTCTGCATACTGCACCAGCATTGCTTTCTGATTCTGAATGCTGCCCGAATCATCGGTCGCACATAGCTTGTTTTTATCTTCCTCGGATAAACGGCAATAAATTGCTGCTTTTTTCATGTTCTATCCCTCATTCAGATAAGAACAAGCTGTTTCCTACTTTTATTGTAACGCATAACTGCACTTTTGTCATTGCCTTTTCTCCGTAATTTTCGTTTCTGTCCGTTCGATACGATTGATCATCTCTACCCATTTCTCTGTAAATCGTTTCCGGTCGCAGGTTTCCCCTCCATTCTGAAAAACGTGTGTGCAAACCGCTTTGATCTGCTGTTTTGCCATACGGCTTCACCCTTCCTTTCAGAATAGCCTATGTTGCTCTCTGCTAATGTAAAACCCGCCTGCTGCAAAACAGGCGGGTTTTCTCATTCTACTCTCAAATCCAGTATTCGTTGCGGTCGCTGTCCATAATGAAATCATGTTCGTGCGAAACCTCGGTTACAACAGACGAGGGAGCGTCCGCCCATGTGCGGAGATTGCCACTGTAACCCGAAACATCCGGCGAGGTATCACGACCGGTCAGTTGACAAATCACCTTGGCAAATGTTAATCTGGATACATCACCACTCAGACCGGCATTCGTTTTGGTCACATACGAAACCAGCGTGTTCAGCTGACCGGAGGTAGCCCAGATACGCAGATAACCGTTCTTCGAGATCGTATAGTTGATCTCGTAATCATCGCCCTCATCCATGCGAGCGGTATCAAACGCGGACGCAGGCAGAACGCCGATGGAAACGAAATACTTTGCTTCTTCCGGAATATCGTACTTGTATTTCGGAACGGTAGTCGTGCCGCGCGGCAGCCAAGTGTTGCCGCCGTTAGCAATCAGACGATATACAACCGTGCAGGCTTCCTGCAGGGATACGCGATCATTCGGCCGCCACAGGCCGTCCGCGTAACCACCGAACAACTGATAGTGAATATCCGTCAGCACCGGCGTACCGGACGAACCAGACGAAACGACTTCAATCTCCGGCGAACGGCCCGAAGCCGAACCATTGTCACCCGTAGCCGCGGCAAGATTGGTGTACGTCTTGCCGCCCGCATCGGTCTTAAACTCAACCGTGATTTTCACCACGCGCTTTTCGTTCGGCGCAATGTCACCGAGCTCCAGAGTAAACACTTTGCTCCGAAAACTCCATTTGCTGTTCAGAACACCATCCATATAGACGCTATTTTTCAAAACCGGCGTTACCAGTGTGGTGTCCAGCGTATCTTTGAGAATAACCCGTTTCCACGTCTGGTTAGAATCGTTGCCAACCGTGATGGTAAAAGTGGCACGTTTGCGGTCTGCCGAAACGCCAGAACCCACATTCACCACAGTTTTATCAACCTCTTTGGTTACATAAAAATTTGTGTTAACGTCCGGCTGTTCTGCCGTGTCAGGAATCGTTACACCCTTATCCGTTGCCGTACCATGTCCGTTATCGCCATCAAGCGAAACAGTGTTGGTAATCGTTGTACCAGCCGCACTTTCAAGCACCTGCACGTCAAACGTAATGTTCGCCGATTCGCCCGGTTCGAGATCACCTACGAGCACAGACAGCGCATTGCCGCTCAAATGATACAGCGCAAATTCGTTGTTGATATACACGCCGCCCACCAGCTTAACACCAGTCGGGAGGGTATCGGTCATTACGACATTCTTCCATGCGGCAGTTGCCTTGTTGCCGTTCTTTGCAGTGATCGTGTAGGTGAAGGTATCGCCTACATTGGCAGTGGTGACGCTGGCAGTCTTGTTGACAATCGGAGCAGCTTCGCCCTGGTCAATCTGCACGCCGCCATCCGGCATGGGCGTTTCCTTGCCGTTATCATCGAGGATAGCGGTATTGACAATGAACTTGCCCTGCGAACCATCATCTACGGTTACATCGAAGCTAAGAACGGTCTGTGCGCCTGCTGCGATAGCATCCGGCGTGAACGTAATTGTTTTCATCGTAGCATTGTACGAATAATTGACCGTTGCCGAACCATTCTCCTGCACGTTTCCTGCAAAACTTACGCCGTCAGGCAGAACGTCAATCACTTTCATGTTCTCCCAATCAGCGGTAGCTGCTGCGCCATTGGAAAGGCGAATGGAGTAAGTGATCGTATCGCCAACTACTGCTGTGGTCTTGCTTGCGGTCTTGTTGCCCGCATGACCGTCTGCCATGCCATCCTCAATATCCACACCGTTATCCGTACCGCTCTTGTCCGGCGTATTGCTGCCGCTGACGAGGGCGGTATTTTCAATGTGCATACCGTAAGCATCGCTGTTCACAGTTACATCAAAGCGGATAGCCTTGGTCTGGTTCGGCGCGATCTCACCGAGCGATACGGTCAGGGTCTTGCCGGTATTGTCGTACTGATATTCTGCGGAGTAGCCGTCTACGGTTACATTGCCGCGGAAAGTCAGTCCGTTCGGAATGGTATCGGTCATAACCGCGTCGCGGATATTCACATCCGCACCGGTCGCATTCGCTGCGTTTACGGTGTAGGTGATCGTATCGCCAATCTTGGCAGTGGTTTTGTCTGCGGACTTGGAAACGGTCAGCAGCACATCACCGTCCGCGATTGCTACGCCATCGTCCTTGTCCTGCACCGGGTCTGCATTATCAGAGGTCAGCGTTGCAAGGTTCTGGATGGTGGTGTTGTATGCGGATTCGTTTACCGTTGCAGTGAAACCGATAACCTGCTTTGCGTTCGGCTCAATTGTGCCGACATTGACGGTCAGCAGGCGGGTGTTTTCATCGTAGGTGTAATCGTTGGTGTTCTTGCCGTTCAGCGTGACAGAGCCGTATTCAAAGGTCAGTCCAGCCGGAAGAACATCGGTAATAACGCCGTTCTCAACCGGAACAGTTGCGGTATCATCGTTCTTTACGGTCAGCGTGTACGCGATCTTATCGCCCACGTGGGCAGAGGACTTGTTCGCAGACTTGTCGATCTGCGGCTTTGCCTTGCCGTCACCAACGGTTACGCCGTTGTCCTTGCCGCTGGTGTCCGGCGTGTTGTCGGACTTCATAACAGCGGTGTTGTAGATGGTCTTGCCGTAAGCAGCGGTATTGACTACCGCAACGAAGGTTACCGTCGCGCTTTTCTCAATGCCGAGATCACCGACCTTAACGGTCAGCACGCGGGACGCTTCATCATAGCTGTAATCATTGGTCAGCTTGCCGTTCAGTGTAACCGAACCGTACTGCATATCCAGTCCGTTCGGAATGGTATCGGTCAGCACAGCGTCCTTGATTGCCACGCTTGCAAACTCGCCGTTTGCCAGCTTGATGGTGTAAGTCACTTTATCGCCAACATTGGCAGAGGACTTGTCTGCAGTCTTGGTGACTTCCGGCTTGGTCTTGCCGTCACCGATCTCAACGCCCTTGTCCTTGCCCTCGGTGTCCTTGATGTTATCGCCGGAGAGGACAGCAGTGTTGTGTACAGTCTTGCCGTAAGCCGACTTGCTCACGGTCACGGAGAAAGTTACGGTGCGTGCTGCGTTCGGTTTCAAATTGCCGATCTGCACAGACAGCTTTCGGCTGGTGTTGTCATAGCTGTACGGATAGGACTTGCCATCCACCTGCACACTGCCGTCTACGAAGTCAAATTCAGCCGGAATAGTATCTGCCATTTTAGCGTTTTCGATCTCGTAAACAGCA
This sequence comes from Butyricicoccus sp. AF18-9LB, assembly GCF_027684505.1. Taxonomy (NCBI): domain Bacteria; kingdom Bacillati; phylum Bacillota; class Clostridia; order Eubacteriales; family Butyricicoccaceae; genus Butyricicoccus; species Butyricicoccus sp. AF18-9LB. The sequence continues at coordinate 126,318 of NZ_JAQCWA010000003.1, read as the reverse complement.
CCGTCACCGTTGCCAACCTTGACAGTGTAGGTGATCTTGTCACCGACATTCGCGGTTTCTTTATCCGCAGTCTTGGTCACATACGGCGCGGTATCGCCCTTTTGGACATACACGCCATCGTCCTTATCCTCGTAAATGTTGGTTTTCTTGCCGTCCGCAGCGGTCACATAACCGTTCGTACCCTTGGCAACAGCGGTGTTGTAGATCGTCTGATTGTACATATCGCCGTTGATCTTTGCCTTGAAAGTAACGGTTACGGTCTTGCCAGCGGCAATATCACCGAGGTTTACGGTCAGCGTACCGTTCTTGACGGTATGGGTAGCAGCTACATTGTTCACATAGACGCTGCCCTCAATAAAGGTCATGCCGGATGGAATATTGTCAGTCAGAACAACGCTTTTCCATGCGGAACTTGCCTTTTTATCGTTCGACAGCTTGATCGTGTAGGTGATTTCATCGCCTACCTTTGCGTCCTTGACGCTTGCCGTCTTTTCGATGGACGGGAGCGCGTCACCAGTGCTGTACTTATAAGTGATCGTGCGGATATAGCCACGATACTCATACGCCGGAATGGACTTGGGCGCGGATTCTGCCTTGCCCGCCGTAGTGACAGACTTTGCAATCTCCTTGCCGTTGGTGTCTACGAATTTCTCGACAATGATGTTGTACTTGCCATCGTTGTACTTCGCGTCATGCCATTCTTCGGCGGTATGGGATACCGTTGCTTCCATGAGATCTGTATAGCCCCAGAACGATTCTGCAAGATCGTTGTACGGATTTCGCACATTCAGTGCCTTCAGCTTTTCGCGGGTAACAGTGCGGTTAATCATGCTGTTTACCAGCGTTACGGTTTCGGTTCGGGTGATCTCCTTGTCGGGACGGAAAGTGCCGTCCGGATAGCCCTGAATCCAGCCTACTTCGCTGGCAGCATTGATATAGCTGTACGCCCAGTGACCTTTCTCTACATCCGAGAAAACCTTGCCGCTGGTGTATTTAAGGTTCTGGCAACGCGCCGCCAGTACAGCAAACTCCGCACGACTGATGGGTGCGTTCGGTGCAAAGCTGTCCTTGGACTTGCCTTCCAGCAGCCCGATGTTGTACAGCGTTTCGACCGGCTCATAGAACCAGTTCTTTGCGTTTACATCCTTGAAAGTACCGTTTGACATACGCCGCGTAAAGCTGGGATAATCACCGTCATACAGGCGGTAGAAGATCATAGCAGCTTCGGCGCGGGTCAGATCACCGTTCGGGTGTACGCCCTTGTCGGGATAACCGATGATGTAGGTCAAGTCCTTATGCGAATACACATACTCAACGCTTTCGGTATAATCCGCGTAGGTGTAGTTTGTGATCGTCTGCGGGGACTTTTCCTCGTGCGTGACGCTGTATGTCTGCTTTTCGGCAATCTCCTTGCCGTTTTCTGCGTCAAGATATTTTGCTGTCACCGAGGACAGCGTGCTTGCAGACTTCGTGCTGACGGCAAACGAACTTGGGATAATCGTTGCCGCCATCGCCAGCGACAATCCCGCTGAGATGATTCGCTTTATAATTGACATTGTTTCACTCCGTTTCTGTTAAGTAATCTGAAATGCTCAACTGCCCCGGCAGCACGCCGTCCTGCAGCCACCAGTGCAGCACTTCTTCCCCGCCCTGCCAGACGGCAGGCAGGTTCCTGCTACGGCGTTCCTCAAGCATCCGTTCAAATGCGTGCAGGTACGCCCGCTCATAGGTTGGATACCGACCAAACTCAAACTGCCGTCCGGCACGGCCCGCCAACGGACAACCGATACAGCCGACACGATGAAAGCCGCGCTCGTACAGCGGATTGACCGGGATATGCTCGGAACGAATGTAGTCCCACACTTCTCTGTCCGTCCAGTCCACGATTGGATTGCAAATGCGCTTTGCCTGCAAGCGGCAGTTCTCGAACAGCCGCCGTGTATCGTCGTTATCGTTGCTGATCGTGATTCTGCGGCTTATGTCTGCGGATTGCTTCTCATATATACCGCGGTTCTTGCGGCGCTTGGCGCTTTCTGCCCAGCGAACGCCTGTTGTTATCATGCGTCCCTTGCCGCCCTGCTCTTTCAGCACGGAACAGCAGTATCGCACAACGCGCGTTGGCGGCATGAGTTTTTGCGGTATCAGGCTCCACATTGTCACGCGAGCACCCTTGAACATTGCCAGGTTGACGGTACACTTGATACCCTTGTTTTCCAGCCGATGGAAAGTTTCGCGCACATGGTAGACGGTTTCCGGCGCGTCAACCGAGGTATGGTTATGCTGGACTTCGTACCGGATACCGGCCGCCCGCGCCAGCGCAAGACAAACATCGCTGTCCTTGCCGCCCGAAGTGGTTATAACGAGCGGTGCATGGTAGTAGGTTTCGCTCATTTCAGCGGCCAGCCGCAGACGAGCGATTGCCTGCTGTTCTTTATTCATTGCGTCCCATCAGCTTAAAATAGGCTTTCGGGCGTTTCGGCAGTTTCGTCCAGAAAATACAGCGACCGTACAGATCGTGAACAAAACTCTCACGGCCTAAGTAAAGCTGTACGTCCATTTTGCCGTTCGGATACAGGCACAGAACCCGATGACCGCGTTCCGGCAGTATCTTATTTGCGTTTTTCCATTCCATAGATGACCTCCAAAAAGCAAAACCGGAGGAATCCATGCGATTCTTCCGGTTTGTGATTATTCTGTTGTCCGGATTTTTACACTATCATATATATCATCACCTCGCATTTCTCTGTCAGCCTATTCGTCCTCACCCCCCGGCTGCCGGGAAACATCAGGCGGCCGGCGGCGTACCGACCTCACAGGCATTGCACCTATCTCGTTGTCCGATCTCATAGCCTGCGACGCTTTTAACGCTCGGACGGTGACTGATCGGGAGTATCATTATCATCTATGCGGGTCATCGCCTTGTCGGGAGCCGCCCGACAGTTCGCGGCTTTACACCGCAGCTCTCCGCACAGAATTTGTACCTGATGTTTGATGTTCAGTTGCCAAGGAGCAGTGAGGGTTTGTTTATCCCCTCACTGTTCCCCCAAGCAAAACAGCCACTGTATCAGCCGAATTTAGAAATTTGAAAAATATTTTTTTAGCTTTCCCAAAATCCGGTCACGATCTCTTACTATCTTCATGGGCGGCACATTGATTTCACGGGCATATTCTCGCACCCCAAGTCCGCGAAAATACAGCGCGTCTATCAGCCTTTTCTCATCGTCGCTCAACTGAGCAAGCACAACCGGCAAATGTTTTGCCTGTTCTTCTCTCATTTTTGCATTTTCGTGTTCAATGCAGATTTCTTCCGCGCTCGGTTCTGCATTTTCCAGTGTTTCGATATGTATACCATCCTCAATCGTGCGTTCCAGCGATATTTCGTTCTCAGCCGGAATATCTTCTCCGATATATCTTGCGTGCCGGTCCATCTTCGAATATGCCGCAAACACTTCGGCCGAAACCTCTACATCCTGCCCAAACACGGTGATGATGTTTGCAACCACGTTGCCGTCCTTATCTTTAACCCGCTTGTAGTTGCGGTTTTTCTGCCAGTTTTTCATTTTTAAGCTCCAATCTTAAAGTTTTTGTTTAAGATTGGAACTTATGGATAGCGGGCAATATTAGCTTGCCAGCAGTCTGAAAAAGAGCGAAACCCCCTGCACTTTGGGATTTTAGGGCAAAAAAATAAAGCCTTTCGCACAGCTATTAAGCTATACAAACGGCTTTGCTTACATCGCTTGACAAGGGCACACAGTCCTTTGTCGTGTGCGATAGATAAGTAAAAGTCAAATTTTCCACTCAATCGAAACGTGTTCGTCGGTTGCGCGGATCTGTGAGATCAGGCCGTCGGCAACCTGCCGCCTGTCCTCGAAGTCAATTTCTTCCCATTGGTTGAGGTAGACCGACAACCGCTCAATCTGCTCCGGGGACATGGTTTCCGCCGACAGCGCCGCGATCTCTTTTGTCAGAGCTTGGCGGCGTGTGTACAGCTCCTCAATTTTGCTGTTGGCATAGGACAACAGCACCGCATTAGCCCCGGTCAGAGTATTCAGCAGCTTTTCAATCTCGTCCTCCACGCGGGCAAGCTCCATGTTCAGCGCGGTCAATTGGGGATTGACCGTTTCCCGCTTTGCCGTCAGCGTCTGGAACTCGGACAGCTTTTTGACCATCTCGCCGTACAGAAATCTTTCAAATTCCCGTGTGCGGAGCGTCCCGCAGCCGTCACAGCTTTTACTGTCGGCCCGCTTGGAGCAGCGGAGATACTGAACACCTGTAGGATTGCCGACGCTCATAAGCGCGTACCCACAGCGGCCACACTTGACCTTTCCGGCAAGCCATGTGTTCTTTGCCTTGCGCCCGCCTTGGAACGTCCTGTTTGCCATGAGCTTTTTCCGGCAGCGCAGCCATGTATCAGACGATACCAGCCCCTCGCTGGGAGCCAGAACAAGTATCTGATCTTTCAGGTGCTTGTTTTTTCTTTCCTGCACGTCCCGGCCCTGGTAGAGATAGCAGCCGTTTGTCCCGGCAAAATCTGTCGCTTCATTGACTACTACCGTACCCTGGCTTTTGAAGAACTCGTACATATCGAGATCAGCCTGTGCGTAAATGGGGTTTCTCAAAAGCTGGGATATAAAGCCCCGTTTCATTTCCTTACCGTAGATCAGGATGCCCTCGTCGGCAAAGTAGCGGGCGATGTCCCCGAAAGAGGTTCCGGGCTGGGAGTACATTTCAAACATCAACTTTGCAATATCTGCCGTTTCCGGGTCAGGCTTCATCATTTTTGTGCGGATGCCCTCAATGGTGGTCGGCTCCAGTTGGAAGCCATAGAGGGCCGCGCCGCTCATGTGAAAACCGTGTTGGCAGCGGGAATAGTAGGCGTCGGTCACGCGCTTCTGGATGGTTTCACGTTCAAGCTGGGCAAACACGATGCAGATATTCAGCATGGCCCGCCCCATCGGGGTGGACGTGTCAAACTTTTCCGTAGAGGATACGAACTCGACATTGTATTCCTGAAAAGTTTCCATCATGGTTGCGAATTCCAGAATGGAACGGCTAATACGATCCAGCTTGTAGACCACCACACGCTTGATCAGGCCCCGGCGAATATCGGCCATCATTTCTTGGAACTTGGGCCTGTCGGTGTTCTTGCCGGAATAGCCCTTGTCGGTGTACTTGCGGAAATTGCCTCCTCTCAATTCATACTTGCAGAACTCGATCTGGCTTTCAATGCTGATACTGTCCTTGCGGTCAACGGACTGTCTGCCATAAATGGCATCTTCACGAATAATCATTTGGTGCTCCTTTCCGTGTAGGAGCTACCAAACCTTACACCCATATTATATCTCTGGCAGCCCCGCATCTCAAGGATGTCCCGCATTAGTGCATCTGCGCCCGTCCCGGCGCATACTTCACAAAGACCTCATACAGACAGCTTTCAATCTCACGCTTGCGCTTGTCCCGTGCTCGGGGAGAGAGCATCGGGGTCAGGTTTTCCACGGTGATGGATTTGCCCTGAAAAGATGCGGTTTTGACTTCCTTGTGATAGCCGACTCTTGCCTCCGTCATCTGAAAACCTCCTATAAAAATCAGCGGTGTGAATAGATTTGATGGTTTCCCGTCGTCCGTGGGGAAACGTGAAAGGACGGCACAAAAGCGCCGTCCTTTGACCTTGCCCCACCTCTGGCCACGATGACCAGAAGCAGCGGGACAGTTGTTTTCCGTTTCAATCCACAAAAGAGGGAGCCGCCGCGCCGGAATGGTTTGGGCTGTCATAAGACAGAAAGACCCGGTTTGACGGCTCCCTGTATGATTGTTGTGTGCCGTATTTGCCACGCATCCCCGGCACGGGGAGTATTCCAGATCGCCGATGGCTTCGGCTGCATAGCCCCACAGTACCGCTGCCCGTGGAGGGCTGGCGCATACCGCAGGGACTCCCCCTCAAGTCTGTGGGAGGGCGTGAGCAAGTTTCATTATCCTCCGCGCTGTCCTCGCGCCCGGTTTGCCAGCACCGGGTCAAAGGCTGCGTTGATCGCTCGGCCAGCTTGTCCATCACCTCCTGAACTGGCTGTCGTGGCGGCGCACCTTACGTCGCTATCACGCGGATTTCGTATCGGGAATACTGTCTATTCAGTTTTCAAGGCGAGGAAGAAAACTCCTCTCACCTATCAGGAGGTTTCGAGGGCAAATGTACTCCCTCTTACAGAGATTTTTTCAAAATATTTTTCATAGCAGACAGCCCGCGCTCAATGGAGCAGCAGATGCGGCTCCGTCCAACGCCCTCGGCTGCTGCGATCTCGGCCTTGCTCATGCCGAGAAGATAGTGCTGGTACACACGCCGGGCCTGCGTGGGCGGGAGCTGGGCCAGCGCGTCATAGAGGGCAAAGGTGGTTTCCTGTGCCTCAATGTACTCGTCCGGGGTCAAGGGCTGGCGGAGTACATTGGCCTCAAAGCCGGGATCGGTGTCCAGCGAGCACTCGCCATTTCTGCGCTTCCGCCGCTTGTAGCTGTCGCACAGGCGGCCTCCCATAGAGAGGGCGGCGGCGATCTCGTCCGAAACTTCCAGCATCACATTTTCGGTCATATAGGGGTAATACCATTTCAGATTGATAGTCGTCATAATTGTCCTCCGTTTCAAAAGGTGGTTGGTGAGTGCGGATTGAAATGGAGAACAGGTGGCCCACGGCACCTTGGAGCCTCTGGCCACCGTGACCAGAAGCAGGGGCATACAAAAACGCCCACACAGCATGACGCTATGCGGGCGTAAGTAAACGAAATTCGTGTTACATGATGTTCAATTTCACTTTTAAGGCCGAACTGCTCCGATGGAGGGGCTACGCTTTTTTTAGCTGGTGCAGATCATGGACGCTGCGAAAAAGAAAAATGGACACGGCGGCAATCCCCCTATGTGCCGCCGTGGAGTTACACGGTGTCGGGGCTTCGCTGGTTTAGGATAGACGAAAAGAAACGGCGGCTCTGAAAATCAAAGCCACCGCTTCATGGACGCGTGAAAATGCATCTGCGTTACGACGGCTTTTTTCTTTTGCCGTCGTGCGGCAGTTATGTTCTATATACTTTTGCAAGCTACTCCATTTCTCGATACCGCGCCGCGATTTCTTCTGTAATCGGCAGTAGCTGACAATCTTCAATCGAGTACACCTGATCGCATAGCTGTTCAATGTCTTTGAAATGGTGTGAAGTCAGAAAAATGGTCTTGCCTTCCGCTTTCAGCATACGGATGATGGCCTTTACATCCTCATAGGTTTTGTAGTCCAATGCGTTAAAAGGCTCATCCAAAATCAGAATATCCTGCCCCTCCATAATTGCCTGTGCAATCCCCAGTTTCTGCTTCATACCAAGAGAATAGTTGTCTACTTTCGTTTTATTATCAGGGTCAAGCCCCACTTTGCTCATGGCCTGTCGGATTTCTTTTTCTCCAATTTTCCCTTGAATGTCCGCAAGAAATTTCAGATTTTGAAAACCACTGTAAATGCCAATAAAACCGGGGGAATTGATAAATACTCCCAAACTTTCGGGGAAGTCGCGGCCATTTTTACCAAGCTGTTTTCCGCGCACATAAACACTGCCCCGATCAGGCTTCTCGAAACCGCATAAAATCTTGAACAGCACCGACTTTCCGCTGCCGTTAGCGCCAACCAAACCAACAGCTGTTCCCTGTTCTACAGGCAGGGAAATATTCTGAAGAATTGCCCTGCCGCTAAAACTTTTTGATACATTTTTCACTTCAATATATGAACTCATATTCTGTCCTCCTAATTCAATATTTTCTTGTAGCCCCACATAAGAATTCCTGCAATCATCAGCGTTAAAATGGCGGCCTCTATACCAAAGGCGGACACAGCGGAAATTCCAATTCCCGGTTCCACAACAGAAATTCTTGTCAGGCTGGAAAGGCCAAAGGGCGAATAAGCTACCCAATTCCCCGGAAGGATACAGAGCAGATTTCCCGCCACTACCACAAGGAAACCGATTGTAACCTGTCTTGTGGCAATGTAGATGTCGAGCACAATCAGATATTGCGCCAATATATCAAGGCACTTCATTAAAACCGCATAGAGCATAAGCCTGAAAGAAACGATTGTTAATCCAGTGCTGAATAGGGATGCCCCTATAAGGCCAGCCATAAGCCAAAAGATTGCATATACCATGAGAAACTTTATGCTGACCAATAAAATGCTCTTCATCAAATGCCTGCGGCCCTTCGAGCGCACAGAAACAAATATAGATTGCCCGTTCACTGTTTGCTCCACAAAAGCGGCAAGCAGATAAAGGGGCACACCGCCGGTAATCAGCAGTTCAAGAAAAGGTAAAACTTGAAAATATCCGGTTCCATGTCCTGCAAACAGGGCATAAATCCATTCCAATCCTGATAGGGCGGTGCCATTGCCTAAGCCTTTGTAAATCGAAACTCCCAACACAACACCTAAAAGAATCAGCAGATTACGAGGGATCATGAGCGCATGGAAATAGTAGCCAGCTATACCACGGTGGGATAACTGTATATGCGACAACTGTCCCCGCCACGCAAACCGAATAGATATAGCAATTATCAAAACAATGAACAGCAAAGTAAAGGCAGTTATCTCTAAACGATGGGACACGCCCAAATTGTGGTGTAAAATCAGCAAATGATTAAAACTCGTCAGCGGAATATTTTGAATTGCCGGAAGCTTGATCCACACAGCCGAGAGGACATAAAGAACGATTACAATTCGAATCGTCCACTTTCTCCCAGTGAAATGTCCAATCCACATACAGATTCCAAATATCAGCCAACTTCCAATAAGCTGATAGAGGGTAAAACAGACAAACGCCTGCAAGGGACTGGCAAAAAGCTGTTCCAGAGTGGAAAATAACTCGGCTTCCGTTGCACCCGCAGCAAGGTTCCATTCGTTGCCTAAAGGTAATCCTATACCAGACAGAAGAATTGCCCCAGTTTGAACAGCCGTCAGAATGACTGCAATCAAACCGACCCCAATCCATTTTTTCAGAAAATAAGAATGGTAACTTTGAAACCGTAAGATTACTGGCTCTCCGTCGTCATCAATAAAGGAAAAGCAGCTTAACAGTACAATCGGCAGCACAAAATAGGTCAGATAGTAATGGTCTGATACCGCCGACAAGATGTGCCGCTCGTATGCAATACCTCCGTTTAACCTCCCGCTGATGGAAAAAAGTATACATCCGGCAAATAGGGCAAGCGACTTTCCATATCCCCACAAGCGGAGATTTTTTCTGATAAGTGTAATCATAACGGATTCCTAAATGGTTACGACAGCATTTTTCTTAGAAAGAAGAAACGCTGTCAGGCCAATCACAATGCTTAAAACAATCGGGCCAAAGAGGAAAGAGGAGATCGATACGACCTTTGGATCGACTGTTGCGGGATCAAAAGCTACGACCAGCCGGTATCTCTCTAAACGAAGAATAGCCAGAACAAAATTCTCTAAAATGGAATACATAAATGGCCCTGTAAGGATTACAAAGATGTTCTTGCAGTATAAAGCGAGGACAAATCCGAAGGTCATTACAAAAAGGCTGACTATGCCCCTCCAAAGGGATAGGGCAACTGCATATAACAGCGGGGCCTTTATAAATGCGTTTTCAAATATATGGCTAAACGGATTTTCAACGAAAGGAACCACTGGCGGTTTCACATAGATGGCAAACACCGCCGATAGTATATAGGGAATCACAATAATACAAAGGGTTCCCAGCGCATACGCAATCCATTTGGCAGTCAGATACTTCTTAATTTTCACTCGCGGCATGACATAGAGCAGGAAGTTATTTTTGCGCTCATAATACAAATTCCAGCATAGCGGCACCACAACAAATAGCGGATAAAGCAGAGAAAACAGTTCTGTTCCAACTTCCCATGCCTCTAAATCGTAGTGCAGTACATAATTTTGGTAAATTGTGCAGGACAACACACTCATGGCGATTGCCAGAAGAACTGTTGTCAATAGCACCGGCAGAAAAACTTTTTTCCACTCATTTCTCACAAGGCCTATCATATTCATTCATCCCTTTCTTTGTTTTTTCCAGTATATCGAACTCTTTCAGGCGCTTCAATAGGCCGGAAACAAGAGAGGGTTTTAAGGGAACAAGATAAATTTCGTTCCCTTAAAACCCTCGTTCATACCCTTTTCTCATGGCATGAGTATGCCAAAGACAACATAATTTTCATTCAAAATGGATTCATTGCGGGTCAGGATTTTCCCATGATACTGTTCCGTCATGCGTAGGATGTTATACAGACCAAAGCCGTGGCCGTCACGATTCGTCTTTGTTGTTACGCCTTTTCCAAACAAGGCCATAAATTCAGTATTTGACAGCGGCGGAGCCGGATTGGAAACTGTCAACTCCAGAAAACCCTCCTGTTTCTTGCTGGATAAAAAAATTGTACTTCCTTTCGGTGAAGCCTCGATTGCATTATCCAATAAAATTCCAATGACCTCGATCCATTCTGTTTCCGGGGTGACGGTTTTCTTGAAAAGACCGTGTAAGGATAATTCTATGTGAAGATTTGCCGCTTCTGCCTGCTTTATTTTTCCAAACAGCATCCCGGCAATCATTTTGCTGTCGCATGAGAGCAGTTCCCGATCATTAAGACTGATTCCAATACTTCCTGTAAGACCTGCTACTTCTTTCCGGGCTTCTTCTAAAGTATCAGCAGAGGCAACGGCAGCTTCAATCGCCATCATCCGGTTATTAAATTCATGCTGCCTTGCCCTAACCTGTGAGATCAATTCTTCTACAATAGGCACATACTGCTCAATCATGTGGATTCGCTTTTGCTCCTGCGTCCGACGCTGATGTAGGAACAGCAATATACTGTCCAGCAGCAACACCGCAAGGATCAGAATTATAATCACCCACAGATGGGAAAGAATTCTATCCACATCAAAAGAGAGGATAGAAAGCACTGCCATGAGAAGGACAGCGATATTGGCAGATACGATCAGAACTGTGAAATCGCTTCTTTGGACGAGCTGATGGATCAAGCCGAAAAGTGGCGTGAACTCCAGTACAACTATAAGGCACAACGCCGCTATACGGCTGCCCAACAGGAGTAAAATATCCGTAGCTCCGCAGACAGCAAAAAGAACCGCGCACAGGCATTTGACGAACAGGAAAATGGAGAAGGCCGCCATTGTGCCGCAGAAAACCGTTCCGCTGGATTTGGAGCCGAAGAAAATACTGCTCAACAACAATACTGCAAAAATCAAAAACAGCAATCCAACAATATTGTCTGCTGGTAGTATTTCAAAGCCTTCACTGCGGAAAGATGCCGTCATATTTGCTCCGACAGAAAAATCCACTCTCGGTACAACACAAAGAACAAGAAGAATGGGAAAAATGAAAAAATCTTTTGCCTTTATTTCTGATTTTTGCCGGAAAACGGCTTCACAGCAGAGAGCCAGTATTCCCACATCCAATCCTAACTGTATCAGATTCATTAGAAAGTTCATGTTTACCCCCATAATTCGGCCTGATATTTATTTCCGATGGGGATTGTATCTGTAAATCCTTTCAGAAAAATCTTTCGCTCGGATTTGTCAATTTTCTCAATATGGGATTTGTTCACGACATAACTCTTATGGCACTGAACAAATGCTGGATCATCAAGCAACGCCAATAAACCAGACAAAGTGTACCCGGAAATCGTATCTTCTTTGATGCCGGACAGACGGCTACTGGTATGGATCACAAGTTTTTTTCCAAAGGCTTCGATATAGACAATATCCTGTGTAACATATTCTAAGATAAATTGCTTTTGCTCAATCTGAATGGTTTTTGCTTGTTGGCTCATCTGTTTAGACAATCCCAACGCGTCACGAAATGCCGCCGCAAATTCTTCTTCGTCAAATGGCTTTACAAGAAAACTGTAACACTTCACATCTCGATAAGCTGAAAGTTCTTCTCCTGCCAATGCCGTTTCAAAAATAATCGGCGTATATTTATATTCCGGCAATTCGCGGAGCTGCTTTGCTAAGCTGGTTCCTTTATAGTCCTCTAACTGAATATCAAGGATAAAAAGGGAAACATCGTTCGCTTTTGCATATTGCAGGGCATCGCCTGCTTCGGAAAAAGAAACCACGTCCAATTCAGCGAATATTTTATTGATATATCGGATTATCCTTTTTACTGCATCTGGATTATCCTCTACTAATAATATTTTACTCATTATGATGGTTCTCCACTATTATCTTTGAATTATACAAATCAATTATATTATAATCTTTTTCACCCAAAGGTACAAGCAGCAAAGAGAGCGAAATCAGATAGTCAGGCAAATGAAATTATACATTGTTCAAATAATAACACCCGAAATGTAAAATTACATTAGGTGGTGATGCTATGAAAATTGAACGGGACGAACGCAGATTTAACTTTCACGGGATCGGCCTTGCCATTAAGCGGGCAAGAGAAGCCAGCGGAATGACGCAGGAGCAATTAGGATACATTGTTGACCGCGATCCGCGTACCTTTCTTCATGTAGTATAACTGAACACATTACCAAAATTACAATATTTAGAACTGCAGAAACAATCAATTCCAAGCCATACGCACAGATTTCCCATTGCTCATTTGATACAATAATCCGCTTCTTTTGGAGATAGTTACAATAAGAATCGACAAATTTCTTCATAAAAATACTCTATTCTCTCTTATTTACTTTACTATACCTGATACCCACTATTATATCGACCTCTTGAAGTATTTCAATGTCCTTGCAGAGTTTAGTCATGTTTTTGCAGTAATTAGTTGAAAAGATAGTATAACTATTATAAAATAATAGTATTAGTCGCTTCTAATTGGTATCCATACTACTTAGAATAATAGTATCGCTATACCTGAGGTGATTATAAATGACAGGTCTTGGAGAAATTATTCAAGTCAAACGTAAAGAGTTAGGGTTGACGCAAGAACGTCTTGCTGAAAAAAATCGGGAAAACCGCTGGATACATCGGCCAAATTGAACGCGGGCTCAGTTATCCATCTTATCCGGTTTTATTACAGTTGATTGAAACATTAGAGCGTTGATGTACAATCTCTATTCTGCACATCAACGCTCGAAGAAAGTGAAAAACTGAAGCAAGAATACGCACAACTCTATTCCAAGCTCTCAAAGAAACAGCAACAATTAGCCCTTGGAATGTTAAAACTGATTTCAAGATGTGATTTTTAACAGGAGTATTTATGCGAATTGCAATTTGTGATGATGAAGAGCAAGAACGACTCAACATTAAAGCATTAGTCAAGCGATATGCCCCCGAATTATCTATTGTCCTTTTTCCCTCAGCAGACGAACTGCTGGCAGCAGCGAAGACGACATTTTTCCCATTGATTTTTCTGGATATTGAAATGGATGATACAAATGGCTTTGATGCTGCAGAAGAACTTATGTCGGGGAGCTCACAGCCGCTTATTGTTTTTGTAACCAAGAGCACCGAATATACGATTCGTGGTTATGACGTGGCTTTTCATTATCTTGTAAAACCTCTTAATGAGGAAAAGTTCTATGAGGTTCTCAAGCGCGCTTTGCGTCTGATCATTCCGCAGTATTTTTCATTCTCCTCGAATGGCGAACTGTATCGTATCCCTGTACAAGAAATTCTGTATTTCGAGTCCCGTAATTATATGCTTTTCATTCATACACAGCAGCAGATTTATAAAACTCGATTGAGCTTAAAAGAGGTTGAACCACAATTATCATCTGCAAATTTTCTTCGTATTCATGCCAGTTTCCTAATCAATCTGCATCATGTAGTTCGCATAACAAAAGACGATGTAGAAATGCAGAACCATCAACTGATCAAAATCAGCAGAAACCGAAAGAAAGAGGTCATTGCAGCTTTTACAAAGTTTGCGAGGGAAAACATATGACTTTGCTAATTGAAGCCCTCAGTGGTGTATTAGACACCTTTCTACTCTATCTTTTTGCATCTGGATTTTACTCAAAATATCGCAGCGCTAAATACAAAGGACATTTATACTTACTTGTGGGTATTTTTATTATCGTGATGAGCTGTATTCATATGCCGGGCATACTTCGTATCGTGCTGAGCTGGAGCATTATCAGTGTATCAACATATACGATTTTTGAATCCACTGTTCGCAAGGCACTTTTAACTTCAACAGCATTTATAACCCTCAGTGTGTTGGTTGACGTAATATGTGAATATCCTTTTTATCTCTCCGGCATTTCACGAACGGTTATCCTCGGACAGGGGTTAGCACGCTGCATATTTATCATCTTTGCAAAGCTGATAAACTTGCTGCTCATTCTTTTTATTGTCACACTGTTCGGCAAAAAAGGTTTACTTGATATTCCATTCAAAGAATTACTCCCACTCACGACCTGCCAGCTCGTCAGTGTATTTATCTGCATCGTATCATTGGAATTGGTCGGAACCGTATCGCACTTTCTTTTAATATTATTAACACTTTCTATTGCCGGAATTTTGTACATCAACATTGTATTCTTCGTATATATGCGATCTATTCGTACAAATTACGAAAACGAGCAGCAGCGGCGTTTGGCTGAACAGCAACTCGAAACTCAGCTGTCTTATTACGAACAGATGAAATCTGCTAACGAGCAAACGCGAAGCCTGTGGCATGATATAAAAAAGCAATTAACTGCTGTTACTGCATTAGTCAAGGACAGTGATGTATCACAAGCAGAGTTATATCTCGAAACCATTACCAAATCATTTAATTCGCTTAGCAAAATCGTTGATGTAGACCATCCGGTTATTAACGCAATTTTGAATGATGCACTGGGAAAATCCTCGCTTGCCGGTATTACTTTAAAAATCGACGTTTTTGTTTCCCCTCAGCTTGCCCTGTCCCCGCTGGTTTTAAGTGTTATTCTCGGAAATACATTGGATAACGCAATTCGCGCGTGCAGCGGTGTATCTGCCGATACGCCTAAAATCGTAAGTTTAACTTTAAGACAAAAGGACAGTATTCTGTATTACCGCATTTCCAATCCCTATGACCCAGAATTTTCTTCTAAGAAACGCGAGGGTATTCATGGTTATGGGCTGAAAAACGTCAGTTCCACAGTAGAACAAATCGGCGGCACAATGCAAATCAATCAAGAGAATAATCAATATACTGTAGAGATTATTTTGAATTTGTAAAATCATGGATGACAGTTTTAAAAGCTGTCGTCCTTTCTTTGTGCATTTTACTGCACCAGACCTACCAAACTCTGCAATCTTATTGTGTATTTTACCGTATGTTGTATAATACTAATACACCAAATGAAGGGAATGAACCCGATGCAGTAAGTCCAGCTAGATGCTATCGCTGGCGTTGATGGAATTGGCACGCAACAAATGAACGATGCGGGTACCGTTATATTAGATACACGATGGTTGGTTATCGGAAATTACGGTATCATTTATGATTTGAATCTATCCGGTTGTAATGGTCGAAAAATTCAATTTTCTAAGGCTACAAACAACGCTGGCACCATTATGACACGAGTAAACAACGGAACATGGTATGCTAAAGCACTGCCATTTACATACGATGCGTCTACCACTTCTTTATTACAAATTATTTTAATCGGCGGAAATTCCGGTGATTTATCAATGAAAATTCTATAATTTTACAAGAAACGATACTGAATCAGGTATCGTTTCTTGTGCTATCTATAGTTCTTGTTTACTATCAATAAATCAATAGGATGTGATAAATATTATTATCAAGAAATTATTATGTATTCCACTCATAGCTGTATTGTTGAACACTGCATTTGCTATTAAACCTACATGGGATGAAATACCTGAAAATCAACATCTGTTCGGACTAGGCGAATATGTTGCACAGCTGGATGAAAAGGCACAAGAACTCCACCTATACACTAATAATCAAGGAGTTTTAACAGAATTTAAGATTATTGAACACATTGCAGAATTGCCTGATTACACGACGCTCAATCATACTTCATATTTTATTCTTCCGAAAAATGGTAAATGCTCCATCTTCAGCCAAGATTTCTCACAACTTACTCCTTACAAATATAACAGTGTGCAATTTTATGGAGATTTTGCCATTGGTGTCTTTGCTCCTGATGATGCTTCTCCTGTTGACCTGTCAGCTCAGACTTCCGAATTGATTGATTTGAAAAGACAACAAGTCATTACCTCTGTAAAAGGACATACCATTAATGTGTCCGAAGATGATCATTACTTTTTCGCTGAGAATACAATTTATGATGCTACCGGTAATTCGATATTTCAAACCGATATTGCTGAAATTATATCTGCTACAACGAATCAAGCACAAGATAATATACTGTGGATTGGATGCAATAACACTCAATATGCCATATACCATAATAGTACTTGTGTAAGCAAACAGTATGATGACATTGAACCGTATTACATAGGGAAAACGCAGTTATTCACTGCACAAGCTAACGGCACAGCTACACTTCTTGATACAAGCGGTCGTGAAATCACGCAAGGTGCGGATTCTATCACACTTCTATCTTCCGACCTTGCAGCCGTCCAAAAGAATAATAGCATTTCCTATTGGAATCATAGTGGACATATAAGAACTTTTGATCAATATAGCTCTATAATTTCATTGGCAGGAAGCCATGCAGATTTATTTGATCGTGTCCTTGTGCAAACAAAAAACGGCAAATGGGGCATAATGAAGCAAGATGGAACATTATTAGTCTCACCCACATTCGATAGCATTAAAAATGCTGTACAAAGTAATTCTATTTTTCAACTTTCAAAAGAAAATACAATTCAAATAAGGAATCTAGATACCAATACACTAATACCTATTCCTTCCAACGAGGAGTTATATGTAGCAAACGCATTTAACAATAATCTCCAAGATGAAATTGCTTGTGTGTCAAATCTTCAAAACGGTTTACGCATTGCAACTTTATATAACCAATCCGGTACATTATTCAAAAATAACATTCGCACAGCATTTATAGTAAACGGCGAAATACGGTATATACAGGTTTCAGACACATCAATCAATGCATATACAGAATCACTCATCGATGGTAATGGAACAATTTTGTTTACGGCTCCAACTGGACAGATGATTACTCAAGTTACACCAGCCATCATTTGCACTACAACTGCCGGTGTTGAAACGACCAATATCGAACATTCTTTCCTCTGTACCGATTTCACTTCTGCAACGCCAAATTTTTCTTCCAGGGAATTTCATCTGGCAAATATCATTAATACGCCTATTACTATTTATGCGTCTGTTCTTCTAATAATATCCGTAATTATCGG
Source organism: Butyricicoccus sp. AF18-9LB (assembly GCF_027684505.1). Classification (NCBI taxonomy): domain Bacteria; kingdom Bacillati; phylum Bacillota; class Clostridia; order Eubacteriales; family Butyricicoccaceae; genus Butyricicoccus; species Butyricicoccus sp. AF18-9LB. The sequence continues at coordinate 109,009 of NZ_JAQCWA010000003.1, read as the reverse complement.
ATATGTAATAATAAAATACTTTATATCCAACAAACATCATTGACCTAGCAAAATATTGATGAATCAAACGGGAAAACAGAGGGTGTTTTACTACCCTCCGTTTTCTTGTTTTTGTATTGAAACGCTTACCCGCCAATCTTCTAATTCACATCCACCAGTTTCAGCGCAAGTTCAAACTGCGAAATTTGCGTCATTTTCATAACATTATCCAGTATGCTACTGTCACAGTTACCATTACAGTATCGCTATGCCTGTTCAACACTATGCTTTTAAGCTGGCTGACTATATATGTAAGCATGGAATCATTGCTAACATAGTAAGATAGTCCTTTAGGTTGCCGTCGGCTATAATATGAAAAAGATAATCAAGAAATCCATAACACGCAACGAATAATAATCAATATACCGTAGCGATTATTTTAAAAATGTAAAACAACAGACAACAGCTTTCCAAAACGCCATTCGTCATCTGTGCATTTTACTGCAAAAATCATACTGAACTCTGCATTTTCAGTACAAATTCCACTTTTAATGGTATAATGCAAATATGAAATAAACAATTTACATACTCGATTATCTTTCACAATAACTGTAAAGCATTTTATAGTCTTACCCGCTATATTTGTGATAAATTATAATGGCTATTACAGGAGAAAAGTAATGAAAAAGAACCTTTCCATTTCATGTATTCTATTAGCTGTAGTAACTATATTCAGTCTGTATTTTTATCAAGAGCGCGAAACCAAAAGTTTACCTGCTTCCATTGAACCATACACCGAAACCGCAGTAATCTTATCAGATTATATCGATTTTGAAAAAAGCATTTATATCGGTCACAAATCCGACCATGAGATATTATATAAAAATTACACTGATAACTATATCAGGTCGGTTGACTTAAATACCCAAGAGCAACAGGAACTTATTAAATTGGACACGCAAACAAACGGCACCATGACAACCTTTGATTATAAGGATAATTGGTTTGTCTGGTCCGAGAGCCAAGACGCCGAACTGCGTGTAGGAAGTTCTATTGGTGAAAATTGGGCTGTATACGCGGCTGACCTGCGTACAGGAGAAATCATATTCGTAGACGGCGAAAACGATTTCTTCCCTAAAACACGGAATTTTGACCCGCACCCGTGGTCGCTTTCGGTAAATGGCAGCTTTGTTGTTTACGCCAGCTATACAGCTAATGAAGATGGTATTTACCCTGCAATAAAAATTTATGATTTGAACAATCATAAATTGGAAATTGCAGATACAGCAGATTCCATGCAAACCACTTTTGGTTCACCGTCTGTGAATGACAAAAATGTTGTTTATCTAAAATATGATTCTAATGGCAGTTCCCTTTGGACATATGACATAGAAAAACATAAACGTATGTGTATCGAGCCGCCCGAACCGTTGCAGGAAATATGCATCACAAACTCTTTTATCGTAGGCGTTTCGGAGTGGCAGCCGCAAAAATCAGAATCGTTATACTGTTATGACTTCGCTCATAAGAAATGGTCAAAACAGATAGACGCCACCACGAAATTATATCCAAACAATATTGACAGCACCTTAGAATTTGCTGAACTGCAATCTTCAAACGATTTTATAACATGGCGTCCGATTACTGGAAATGCACTTTATGTGTGGGATATAACAACCAATAAAGTATTGGATTTGTCCGAAAATGTTTCTGGGTTAATTGATTATGTATTATATCCTTTTGATGAAGATTATCTGGTTTGGTGTGAAACAAATACACAAACGCAAGAAACTAAGTATCCATGTATAAAAATATCAAGTGAATCATAAAATTTTTGCGCTCGCCACCGCGAGAATAGAAGGCTCGTCTCAGAATCGAAACATTCTGCGACGAGCCTTTTTCCTCTTCGGTATTCGATTTTCACACTTCGTTACTTGCTACTTTTCCCCGTACAAACGCATACATCACCCGACGATTTTCCAATTCCCATCCACCAATTTCAGCACAAGCTCAAACTGCGAAATCTGCGTCATTTGTGTAACGCTGTCCAGATATTCCACCGCCACAGTTGCCGTTACGGTATCGCCGTTCTTATTCAGCACCGTGCTTTTAAGCTGGCTGAACGTATAGTCCGTGCACTTTACCGGCGGCATGGAATCCTCGCTGACATAGTAAGACAGCTCTTTTTCCGTAGCCGTCGGATACAGCGTGAAAAAGGTAATCAGGAAATCCGTAATATCCTCGCTTTCCACCGCAGAAACCGTTCCGTCGGGTTCTGTGTCTTTTGGCATATATGCAGATTTTGCAGGCTTTCCGGTGATCGTCGGCGCTTGCGTAATAACCATATCTCCGTTTTCGTCCTTGTGAACCGCTGTTTTGTACACGCTGGATACAGTGTCTTTTTTCTTGCCGTCCGAAATCGTCTGCGCCACTGTGAACACGACTGCAAAATCGTTTTCACCGCCGCTCTGCTCCACAGACCAAATCTGCACGTCCTGCACGGACGAAGAAACCGCAACGTCACTTTTCACGGTGTCAGTCGTTAAACGCTGCAGGTCCTCGGTCAGATAGCTGGTCAGCGCATCGGTACGCTGTGCCACAGAATCCTTATTACTGCTCCACGAATAGTACGTTTTCGCAAAGTTCCGCACAAACGCTTCTACACCGCTGGTATCCTCCACACGGCGCTCAACAATCTCCTTTTCGTGAACGGTATGTGTATCAATCGCAGTAAAGTTCTTATACACTGCAAACACAAATCCGCAGATGAACAGCAGCCACAGCACAATCACCGCAGGCTTGCGGCTGTTCGCCGTGTAAACGCGCAGTTTCTTTGGTTTCTGCTGTTTTTCTGTCTTTTTCTGAAACATAATTCGTTCTCCTTTGTCTTATTTCTGTGCAACCACAGCGCCGCCCCAGCCCCAACCGCCGAAGCCATAGTAGGCCGTCCAGCCCTCTACGGTATCAATGACAGTGCCGCCGATGTTGGAAATAATCTGGCCCTTGCCAATGTAAATGCCGACATGACCCGCATTTCGTCCGCAGGTGTCGTTCGTTCGGGACTGGTACACCGCCGGGTCATTATAAACCATCGCGCCGAGAGGAATATTCTTGCTGGACTTTCCGACCGTATACAGCGCACGATTTTTGCCCGCACAACAATGCCGGTCGATGGATACACCCGCTTTTCGATAAACTTCTTCCGCCCATGCTTCACAATATCCGCCAGCAGCCGAAATACCGTACTTTTCTGAATTTCGTGCCACCTCGACAATGCGATTCTGTGCGTCCGTTCCGAGTGCGTCACCGCCGGTCTGCGTCAGATATTGCTTTACCAGCTTGACATAGAACATATTGCCGTAGTTATACCGCCAGCCGCCGTTGATCGGCGTGGAAATCTCATTTTTATAGGTGACTTTCACGCCGCCGGAGTGCTGTCGGGAAAACTCCTGTGCCAGTTCAAAGGTATACCGTTTTCCGTTTTTCGCAACGAAATCCAGAAATCCGCTGCCGTAATTGTACGCTTGAATTACAGCGTCCATATCACAGCCGAGTTTGTCCGCCTTTGTCACCAATTCGGCGAAATACTTGCATCCCTGCTTGATACTGTCCTCCGTGCCGAGGGAGTTCACCGGCAGTCCGGCAGATTCAGACGACTGCATAACGTCCTCCAGCTTGCCCTCGCTTTCCACCTGAATAATAGCAAGCAGAACATAAACATAATCGCTGATACCGTTTTGCCGCGCATACTTCTCAACCATGGATTGATGCGCGAGCACTTCCGCTGAGAGGTTCACGCCGATGTACAAACCCGAGCCACTTCCGTCGCTATCCTCATCCGAAGCGATAATCAGAAACATCGACAGAAGTAAAGCAATCAGCAGTCCGAAGCCCAGGGCACCTGCCATTGCCGCCTTTTTCATCACTTGCGCTCACCTCGGCTCTCCGAACGCCGCTGTTTGCGCGTGATTTTTCCGGTTTTCCGTTGTTTGAACTCCGCACCAAAGGTTTCTTCGTCCAGTCCTTTCGGCATTGTATATCGTGTTTTCGGCTTGTCCGGCACCATCGGACGTTCTGCCGGACGGTCCGGCTTGTGGTCTGCAACCACAGTCTGCGGCTTATCCTTGACCGTCGGACGATCTTCCCGCTGTCTGGGTGTCGGTTCAATCCGTTCCGACCGAGGTCGATTCTGCTGTGCAGACGGCTTTTCCGGTTCGGTTTTCTGCTGTTTGGGGACAGTTGGGCGCTCCTTTGGTGCAACACGAGTGCTTTCCGTTCTGGGCTTCTCCGTATTACCCTCATTGCGTTCTCTTTTTCGCTGAGATAACTGCTCACGGTGGCTTGCAGTGGTAGTTCTACGAGATTCCATCTGTGCAGCACGCGCTTCTCGACGTTTCTGCATGGTTTCCCGCACACTTTCCCGTGCAAATTCCACATTGCTGCGGACAGCATATTCCGCATTAGTCGGTGCGTCCTTGACCTTTTGCACGGTTTCTGCCGCCTTATCTCGCACACGAGATGGCGTATCTGCAATCTTGCCTACCGTTTCGCCTATCCGCTGACCGAAATTCTTCTTCTCCGGCTGAACGGTTTCACGGCTTGAATTTTCGTGATTCGCCGAAGGCACCGAAGTCCTCCTGGTGCTCTGCGCGGCACGGCGCTGTGCAGAGCGCTTTCCTACTCCAACACCCGCCGCAAATGGCAGTGCCTTTCTCACAGCACGAGAGATCGTCCGGCGCGGCCGGTTTGTCATAGCTCGACCGACACGACCCGTGCCCTCATCACGCAAACCGATCATGCCGAGCAGTTTGTCGCGCTCCATGTACACGCCCGCGAACACAATTACCTGCAGCAACACGACTACCACGAACGGCTTGCCGTTAGCAATCGTGTATGCCAGCGAGGACAGCACCAGAACGAACGTGGTCAGCAGTGTTGTTCCCACTCTCAGCATGATTGTGTTGAACAGCGAAATCACCGCTCTCCTGCTCGTGCCGGAAAACGCCGGAATCATGCTGATCAGCAGGCTCACCGGCAGAAACATGGCGCTGATGATAAACAAAATCTGCGATAGAAGCATACTGCCTGTCAGCATAATCGCAAACGCCGACACAATCAGATTAAAAATCAGGAAGAACACGGATAGGCCGAACCGGCTTGTCACCTCGGTTACGGTCAGATTGCCATTATCGTAATCTTCCAGTTCCGATTTCACGACTTCTTCCCTGTCTTTGCCGCGGTTTTCATCCGGCGAAGTGCCGAGCAGGCTGTTTACCCGTTCTTCTCCGATATTCTCCACATCCGAATCGCCAAACTGCATAATAAGCCACGGCTGCTTTACTTGGATACCGAACAGGCAGTCCCGAATCGCAGAAACGCCGGTATTCTCGCCTGCCGTATCCGGCGTAAGAATTTTCGCGCTCACATCGACAATGCCGTTGCTGATGTCGCTCGAAAACTCATTGACACCGCTAATTGCCGACGGTGCATAGGCAATCAGCCCGACCGACACTACGAACACGACCACAAAATTCAACGCCGCATGAAACGCTTTCGTCGTTTCGCGTTTGATTAAACCAGCATAAGTGCAGTACACGCCGACCAGCAGCGTGACAATCGCCATCATGCCGGGAAACAGCCCCGTGCTGTCCAATCCGCTGGCCGACACGCCCGCAATCAACTGAATGTTTTTACCAATCTCACTTGCAGCACTGCTGATGAAGTCGAGGTCATATGCCTGCTGAATCAGGTATCCTACGGCATTTGAAATGTACAAATTCAGCGTCCACAGGAAGTTCGTAAACAGGTAAATTGCGTACTGCGCTGTTTTCCCGATACCGTCCAGCCAGTTCCACGGCAGCCAATCCCACGAGGAATCAACATAAAAATCAAGCTGGTAGTTATCAATCGGATAACGGCTGAACTCGTGCGCCGTATCAATGGTTTCGTCCAGCAGACCGGCGGCGTGCGCCTGCACGGTGAACAAATTGAGAAAAAGAAAAGCCATCACAACCGCGATAAAGGCTGTAATGGCAATTTTCTGAACTTTTGAAGTATTTGTCACACGTTACACCTCGTTCCCTGTAACCGGCGGGCGAGTATCAAACGCATGAAACAGGTAATCGAACATGACATGGAACTTAATCACGCCGACACGACCGTACAAGTCTTGAAAAAGACACTGACCGTTTTCCAGATTGCGAAGCCGCTTCTGATTGTTTTCATCCTCGGAATCCAGACCAAAAAATTCAAGCGTTTTCTTAATCTCGTTCATATCCGTAGAGCGAAACGCAAACTTCATGCCGATGTTGTTCTTGATATTCTCGTCTGCCACATCACCGGCGTTCTGGGTGACAAAGTAAACGGCAGCGTTCATCGAACGACCGGCGCGAACCAGCTTGTTTGCCAGCGTTTTGCCCTGTGCCACATTGAGGAACGCCCATGCTTCATCAAGACCGACCATCTTGAAGATACTTCTGTCCGAATGGATAAAGTCCAGCGCAAAGGTGGAAATGACGATCAGCATGGAGATAGACAGCATTTCAATGGTGGTGTAGTCCGCAGGCGCGGTATCCTTATCCGGCAGAACAAGATCGGCAACCTGAATGATATTCAGCTGCTTTTCAAGGCTGATGGTCTGCCGTACCTTGCCATTTGAGAACAGCAGGTGCGCAAAGTCATAGTCGGTAAACGATTCAATGTGATCGGCAATCGCAAGCGCGGTTTCCGAGCCATCCTCCCGCAGCGCATCAATGACACGGAGCAGACCGCGCGTTTCGCTGTTCGTGACGGCACGCACCGCCCGGCGCAGGACAGGAAACAGTTTACCATCACGCGAGGAAATGCCCGTAAGGAAAGTGAGTACATCCAGCGCAAGGCTTTCTGCGTCCTTGGTTTTCCGCATGATGATATATGGGTCAAGCATCCCCTTGTTTTCCTCGTCCGAGGTCAGATTGACAATGTTGATCTCGTCCGCGATCTCCGGCAGCTTCTCTTTCCAAAGCCCGCGTTCAGATTTCGGGTCAAGGATAAGAGCCTGTGCGCCGTTCAGAACAGCGTAGTAAGTAAGCAGGTTAAACGACAGCGATTTACCGCCGCCCAGAGAGCCGAGAAATCTACCGGACAGCGCATTGGTGACAGAGCCTTTAACGCCTTGTGCCGCTTTGGCAGGCTGAACATAGACATTCTGGTCGGTATCGACATTGTAGCCGAGATAGATACCATCACGCTCACCGAGCATTTGCGTTGCACCGAAACCCAGACCGGCAAGAAAATCACTGGTGACATACTGCACATAATCGTTCATGTACCGCTTACTTGCCGGAATAAATTCGTTATGTAGTCCCATCATATCACCGATAGGCCGCACCAGCTTAATACTTGCATCATCGTAGAAATCGCGCACTTGGTTACAGCGGCGTTTGAGTTCTTCCACGTCCGGCGCGGTAACACGCACCACATAGGACAGCTTGTACATACTTTCCTTGCTCTGATCAAGAACGGTTTCCAGTTCGTCCACGCTGTCCAGCGCTTCTGCCACCTGATTGGTGGTTTCCGAGTTGTTTTCCCACGCATGGTTATCGAGGTCTTTCAACTCTTTTTTCTTGTTGCGAACCGTATGTAATGCAGCCTTGTTCGTGATAATCTCAACATTCATGCTGGTATCAATGGCAAAATCAAACTGCTGTTCCTTATAGTAGAAAATCTCACTGGATGGGAAATCCAGTTCACCGACCACATCCGAAATCGTAAAGTACGCAACGTAGCTTTCCGAATCCTCGGACTTCATGTGTAAATACCGCTGTTTTTCCTCAATCAGACAACGAGCAGGCTTGATAAGATCATACTTTTTAACCAGTGTATCACGCTTGCGTTTTTTAAGTGGCAGCGTAAACGCAAAATCTTCATAGGCCGTGCCGGTCCTGCCGTAGATATGCTCCAGCAGATAGCCGAAGTCATTCTTATTTAGCCGACGCACCTTAAAACGACGCGACAGCTTATTTTCCATCAACTTTTCCATGCGGGAATAACGGCGGATTTCGTCGTTTGGCATACTCACGAAATCACCCATGAAAGAACTGCTGATAGCGTTTGCCGCATCGAACAGCACATTCTTGACCTGTTTTCCCACATCTTTCACGGACAACTCCTTATCCGTCACAACCAGCTTAAAGCCGAGGAAAAAGCGGTAATCAACCTGTGTATCACCGAGTGAAGCAACGAGATTTTCCGTCTGCTCGTCAATCTCGGCGCAGGCAATCTCTTTCAGCCGCCCGGTCACACTTTTCTTGGAACGCTCCTGCGCGGCGCGGATACTGCTTTCTGTACTGATTTGCAAGGCATGGATTTTACCGTCACGGTTCTGCGCGATAAGCTGACGGAAAGCGTCATGCACCGCGTCTTTCTGTTCCAGCGAGAGAAACGAATAGTTGAACGGAATCAATTCGTAATAGGCAAAACACTCGTCCTCAGTGTTCCAAACGAGGTTATTTTCGATATATTTAATGGGGTACGGCACGGATAATCTCACTCCTCACTACGGTAATATCCGCGTTCTCGCGGTGCTTTTTCAGCCGGACAGACTTTCCGGCAAAGGTGACTTTCGAGCGCAGCGCATAGGCAATCACCGAGCGCATGAAACTGTACGGTTTCTTGCCGTCAAAGGTCTTTTTGCTCATAAACCACGTCACACCGAACGGAATACAGCACAAAATCAGCGGATTATGAATAAGCACCAGCGGCGGCACTTTACGGAACACGAATACCAGCACGCCGCTTGCCGCCAGCCAGAGCAGCTGGGTCACGGTGACAGGTGTCGGCAGTTTTGCGTCACCGAACGAGTATATTACCTGTTCGACTTTCCATACACTGCTGTAACTTCTTAGTTTTTTCACATTATAAATTCCTTTCGCTTTCTACATTATATAAAGGGTATAGGGGGAGAGGAACGAGTTCCAGCCGCAGGCGTCTTTCCTCTCCCCCTGCACGGTTGATGTATAACTCCCTGTCGGCAGTTACACACAGCCGTGCTTCACCCCCTCACCATTCTCGCAGCGGCCCTCCTTTTAGAGAACAGGATTCTGGTTCGTTACGAAATGTTCATACAGATTGCGTACATTTCCGTACTCCATGAGCAGCGTTTCAATATTTTTCTGCACACTTTCCGGCAATTCATCTACCATCTGACACAGGCAGTTCAGTTCTTCGATCATCATATCTTCGTCAATCTCGAACGGCAGCTCATAGTCACGGATAACATAATCCGGCTCCTGATCGGTCACGCCAATACGTTCTTCCAGCTCGTCATAGTAGATGGGCGGCGTGAACCACACACCGGGCTGCTCAATTTCGCGGCTCTTATGCCGCTTTTCGATGTAAACTCGCATCTCTAACATCATTTTCACCTCACCAGTTCAAATACGCCGTCTTTGGTTTCCACAAAATCGCCCTCCATCGAGAGGTCGCGCCCGTACTGCACACTGTCAAAATACCGACGCAGCGTTTCATCTGAAATCAAACCATCATCTAACATCTGTTCCGCTACATCGGCTGTTGTGTCACAGCCGCTCCACAGGATAATATCGTCCGCGTGTTCGCAGAAATCCTCCACGCCGCTGTAATAACTGAGCAGCGAACCCATGTTATCCCGAATGTAGTCCGGCAGGTCCTCCACCATTTCGCACAGGCGGTTGATCTCCTCGATAGGCGTATATTCCCCGATCGCAAACGGCAGTTCAAAATCGTGGATGGCGTACTCCTCATACTGGTCGTTCAGCCCGATACGCTCTCTCACTTCGTCCATGTCGATAGGCGGTTCAAACCACGCGCCAACGAGTTCGCCCTCGTTATATTTGCCGAGATTGGCAATATAAACGCGCATTTCTTCCATAATTTCACCTCATTCCATAAGAAAAGGCTGACTTTTCAGCCAGCCTTACGCACCGAGAATCTGATTGAATAGACTCAGCAGAACATCCTTCACGCCTGCCGCGTTGAACACCAGACCAACCGACAGCATGGCCACCACGAGAAAACCAATCAGCTTGGTAAACTCGCGCTTGAACCCGAGATACAGGCCAATCACCACGATAGCCACCAACACCAGCGGCTGGGCGTTCGACAGCAGCCAGTTATACAGATTTACGCCAAAATTCATAAGTTTTCCTCCGTTTTAATCATTTCATTAACCGTTCTCATCTTCTGCTGAATGATTTTGCGGTGCTTGTCCCGCAGTTCCGTGTTGTCCAGAATATCTTTCACATGGGACGTTCCACACTTTTCATCAATCAGCATGAGCATTTTCGCCGTCGGCGCGACCTGATGAGAAAACCAGTTCAGCGTCCGTTCCAGCGTGTATGGTTCGGGTGCAGTCGTCAGTTTGAGCGTATTCCGGTGCTTGCCGATAAAGGTTTCCCACACGGGGTTCAGCGGCCATTCCTCACGCGATGTGCCGCTCTCCTTATCCACAAAACGCACATAGCGGTTGATAATACCGAACGCCGTTTGTTCCGGATTCTCGTTTGACACGAGATCGTACACGGCGTTGTCCGCCCGCTCATTTTTCAGCCGGATTTCAAAGCGGTTCTGAATGTCCGCCTGTTCGAGCGGCGTACCGTTTTTCACCAGTTGCTCATACGCTTTCTCGTAAAGGCAAAAGTACAAATCGGACTGCATCGAGCCGATGTACAGCGTTGCGCCCATGTGGGCGCTGTCCTGCTCCTGCCGACTTACCAGCCCGCCCGAGCGAAACGCCCGAAAACTGCGGAACACCGAAACGCATTCCTCCTTGCGGCATTTGCTGATGAGAAGCGGAATATCCAGCATACCCACCAGATCATTTACTGCGAGGTCTACCCGTTTGAACACCGCCCTTTCTTTCATGCACTTGCGGAAAAATTCGTACCAAGTCCGCTTTTGTCCGTCCAGATACGCTTCAAACTGCCGACAGCCTTTGCCGCGCAGTTCGAGCAGCACGCCCATTTCTTCCAACGGTGAGGTCAGCACCATCACGTCACCAATCCGGTAAGTGCTCGTGTAGCCGTACATTCCACGCGGCTCCTGCACCAGATATTTCATTTTCAGCCGAAGTACATCTTCAATGATGTGCTTCACATCCATTGTTGGAAAGCGGATACGCACATAGTCGAACAGCAGTGTCAGCGGCTCAGGATGCAGCCGAATGAGCGCGTCTTTCAGCCGCTTGCGTACCTTTTGCGATACGGATTGGTTTTCCTGCTCCAACCGGCGGTAATATTCCGGTGTCAGTCCGGCTTCAAGAGCCATATCCTGTTCGGATATGCCAATTTGCATCCGTTTTGCCCGAAACTCCATTATCCAAGTCTTTTTTTGCAATTTTACCTCCGTTTCTGATTGATTTTGTTCAAAGTTTTGCGCAGTTTGCCTATCTTGTCCGATTTGTACCCCCCTGTTAGATACAGGGGGTTCCGACGTTTGGGCGCGGCTAACGCCGCGCCCAATGCACCGTTCCGTGCCGTCGGCTTTCGCGCTGCACGCCGCCGCACGGACGGCGCGAGGGCATAGAAAAACGCGCAGAGTTCTTTCCTCTGCGCGTTTTGCGTGTACATATTTAATTTCAAAAAAGCAGCGCCATATAATCCTGACGCCCATCAAGTACACGGGTAACTTCTACATATTCGTTGCCCACAACACGATAGAACACAATCTGCTTTGCTACTACTAAAAACCGAATGTCCGTATCTACCGCATAGCGACTGCACAATTCTGTGCCCATAAACGGATTATCCTCTAACAGCATAATCGCGTCATACACCCGACGAGTTAATTTTGCTGCTGCTGACGGATTGTTAAGCTGCTCCCTAATATATCGTTCCGTTGCCCGCATATCTTCAACAGCAGTTTTCTTAAATTTAATTCTCATTCAGCAATACCCAACATAGCCCGGGCCTGCTCGGCAGAATAGCTTTCGGTGCAATCATCGCCCTTTTTCAGTTCTTTCACCAACCGTGCCAGAGCCTTTGCCTTAACAATTTCCGCATTATCTCCTGTCACTGCAAAGGGGAAACCGCCTGCATTTAATGACTGCTGAAAAAACACATTGATTGCGTCCGTGAGTGTCAACCCCGTTTTTGCATAAATCTGCTCCAATTCTTCACGAATTTCAGGATTCATGCGAATACGGAACATATCTGTTTTTGCAGAAGAAATAACATTATCCATCTTGCAGACCTCCTTTTCAAATTTAGTATAACACATCGTATTCTATGCGTCAATTATATAGCTACATTGTTGCTACATAATTATTTTGCACACCTCCCAATCTCCTGCAAAAAGTCGTACCCTTTCGGCACGATCGGAGTATAAAACTCCGTAATCACCCCCTTTCCGGTATCGGCATAACCTCTGCCCTTGATATTCTTGAAAAAGAACTCCTTTTTCGTTTCGCCAAACATCATGCTGTATCCGAGTTCGGACATTCTGCCAAGCGCGACACGGAAATTAAACTGGTCGCGGATACCGTCACCGAGATATTTAGCATCCGGGCGCTGACAGGCGAGAATCAGGAAGAATCCCGCCTGCCGTCCCAGCATGACAATCTGCCGCAGCTTGTTGAGCACATCTTCGCGCTCCCTGCTGGTTAGCATTTCCATAAACGCAACGTACTCGTCAAATACGAGAAAATGCGTTGAAAGTCCGAGATACGCATAGTTTTCGCCAGTTTTGTAACCCTCCATGCGTTTCATATCTGCACTGCGTTCGTGCATAGCCGTGCAGAAATCGGTGATACACTGCACGATCTCCTCTTTGCGGCTGCACACGTTCGGCAGGACAGTAGACAAATCCGCTAAATCCGCGTTTTTCGGGTCGAGAATGTACAACACCGCACTGGTTTTCAGCAATGCCCGAATCAGCGTCAGGATAAAATACGTTTTGCCGCCGCCTGTGCCGCCCGCAATCAGCATATGCGGCAGGCTGTCAAACTCCCAATAGGTGTTCTGCATAAGCCGCATTTTGCCGTGCTCCACGCACACCTCGGAGATGGGGATACGGTTAGAGATCATGTCATACAGCAGCGTGTACTCCACAAATCCGTCCAACAGTTCTCTGCTGACCAGTTCACAATACAGGCCGCTTTCCAGCTTGTTTTCCAAGTGCAGCAGCGGTTCTTGAAACTTTCCGAGCGTAATTTCTGCCGTGATATGCAAAAGCCCGTTTTCCATGCGGTAATACATTCGCGGAAAACGGGCAATCTTCGGTTTTGAACTTGCAGGCAGGTCCTTAAAAAATCCCTCGGACTGTTTGGTGTCGCTCTGCTCATACCACTGATTTTCCAGCACCATGCACGCCAGCTTTTGCCGATGGCGCATTTCATTCAGCTTGTCCGGAAACCGGCGGTACAGCAGCCACGCCGTCACGGTACACACTTTCCCGCCCATCGCCGCGCTGAACAGCAGGTAAGCCACGGACGGACTGCGCCAGTCTGTGCGGATATTCAGCAGTACAAATGCCACGGCAAACACCGCGAACAGCAGGAAAAACACCGTTCGGAACACCAAATCTTTATCGCTCGGGCGAATCCGCCTGCCGCGATTTCTACACAGCCTGTGCATTACGGTTTCTTATCCGCCGGAACATCCTTGTGCGGCTGGCTGTTCTGTGCGGGCGTTTTGAGCACCAGATCGTCCGCCTTGATGTACCAGTCTACTTCTGCGCTGTTGCCGAACGTCACATGGGCGATAGCGCCGAACATCGGATTGACCAGCTTCACTTCTGCGTTGTACGCAAAATCGCGCACCGGAACGCTCGCCGGAACACTGACCTGAATCATACGGCCCTGCTTGTCGCTTTTCAGATCGTAGGTGCGCTCCTTGACCTCCTCGGACGGCGTGCCGTCTGCGTTCTCCTCGAACACCTCGCGGCGCATTGCCGAAAAACGCAGCGTGCCGAGCGTTGCTTCATTTTCACCGAAAAAACCATTGCTGAATCGCATAAATCGTACCGTCCTTTCTCGTTTACGCCTTTTCCATATCTTCCGCGTGCAGAATGTAGTCCACGAACGCGCGGCCGTTGATAACGTAGCCCTCAGCCGTCACCGACGGATTCTTGAGCTTGACCGGCTCCATGTATGCGAACTGCTTCTGGCCTGCCGCACCGTCGATCACGACCTCAATATCATCCGCACGCTGCACATCGCTGAACAGCTTGTAGCGGCGGTACAGCACCTTGGTCTGGGTGCCGTTGCGGCGGGTGTCGCCGCGCTTCACCTCGGCCGGACCGCCAAATTCCAGATTGCCGAGCGATTTTGCCATGTTCGGGATAACAAATTTCAATTCCATAAAATTACCTCCAAATTTTAATTCATTACTTCCGCGATACCCGCCATCACATATTCTGCACACGGCAGGGCAATCGAGTTACCAAGTGCGCGATAACGGGCATGATCGCTGATTTCTTCATTCTTGCAGCCGTATTTTGTCCAGTTTTCAGGCAGACCCATCAACCGCTCACATTCCAGCGGTGTCAGCACACGCAGGAATCCGTCTTGTTCCTCACCCTCGTACCAAAACGAAAACGGCGCCGTTACACTCGCAAGCAGAGTTGGGAACGGTTCTCCTCCTCGTCCAAAGCTGGCGCAGAACCCTTTCTGATCTCCGACCTGTGCCATAGTTCGCATCCGCCGGAGGGAAAACGGTCTGACAATGGGTACCTGCCGCCCTGTTTGAGCAGCAGGTACTCCACCTCTTTGGGTGGCGGACAACCCGCCCGGACCGCTAATCGTAGAAAACGGGAGCACAGTCCGGGGCTTAAATAATACTTCTCCGGCACGCTGGCCTGCAAAATCCGCCACGACGAACACGCGCTTGCGCCGCTGTGCGAGGGCGGGTTCTCCCCAATACTGGGCGTCCAGCAGTCGCCAAGCGGTATCAGCGCATCCCCCTCGCACCATTCCGGCGTGTGCCCATCCACGAGGAGGCACTGAAACCTCGGCACCTGTGAACGCACTGAGCATGGCTGCAAAATCCAGCCTGTCATTTGAAGAAAACGCTCCCGCAACGTTTTCCCAAATACAGAAAGCTGGATACCGACCATTGGTTGCATATCTCATCTCCTCGATAATTCGCATGGCCTGATAGAACAGGCTGGATTTTTTGCCTGCGAAACCATTTCTCGTGCCAATCTGCGACAAGTCCTGACAGGGCGAACCGAATGTGATCACATCGACCGGCGGTATCTCTGCACCGCTGATCTTCGTAATGTCGCCCAAGTGCAGCATATCCGGGAAATGTCGTCTGGTAATGGAGATCGGGCGTGCTTCGATCTCGCTCGCCCACACAGGTTCCATGCCGCAGTGCATCGCCGCCAGCGGAAACACGCCGATTCCATCAAACAGACTGCCGAGTTTAAGTACGGTCACGCGCGTACCTCGTGCGGCCCATCGTGCCGCGGATACGGCAGTTGCCGGTACGGATTTTCTTGCCGCGCACACGGGCAAGGCAGTCACAATGCTCGTCCGGGTCCAAGTGTGCGCCGCAGTGCGGACAGGTGTTGTAGTACATGAGTATCCCTCCTGCTATTACATGAATTGTCATACTATCTGTACGCTGAACGGCGGCGGTCTGGCAAACAAACAATAGATTTTATATTGAGTAAGCATGATCTTCTCCTTTTTCGGGTAATGAAAAAGCCGTCCTTCTTTGAGAACGGCTTTCGCTTTACCAGTTTTTGGCGTAATATGGTTTGTATTTTAGGAAACAGCTTGTCCTGCTTTATTTTTGTCATTTTACGGTAATTTTGTTGTTCTTGTCACACCGCAGCATGAAAAGGCTTGTACAAATTCCCCTCAAAAGTTGTTCTTATCCCATCGTACCAGAGCAAAAAGCCAGAACAACTTACGACAACCTTCTCCGCCTGATCGACGACCCGGATGTTCGTGAGCCGCTCAAATTCCTGCGGGAACGGGAAGTCGTGCATTTCCAGCGGTTTGGAGATGCGCTGCGCGTTGTGCAGGATAATCTGGATGCCAAGAATTACTACGCCTACAATCCGTCCATCGACATCCGGCCCAAAGAGAAATAACGCATTTGCAAGGAGATGGTCCCTGACCGTCTCCTTTTTTGTGCAAATACTGTATCAATCTGGGGTATTGTGCAAAACAAATTTGAACACTTTACTGTGTAAAGTGACTTTTCTTTTCCGTGCATTTCTGCTATAATGTTATTGAGTAGCGCATATTATATATTTGCCTGATCACTATCGGACAGGCCTTCGCATAAATTTCAGTAAGTAGGGGAACAAGCATGAAAGAACAGAAATTGGTCATCACCGGTATGGGCGCTGTTACGCCGATCGGTATTGGTGTGGACGCATACTGGTCCGCACTGGTGGAGGGACAATGCGGTGTAGGAAAAATTACCCGCTTTGATGCATCCGAGCTGCCCGTGCAGATCGCGGCAGAGCTGAAGGACTTCGATCCCGCTGCCTACATGCCGAAAACGCTGGCCCGCACGATGGACCCGTTCATGCAGTTTGCCTTTGTTGCGGCCGAGGAGGCTCTCAAGGACAGTGAGCTGTCCATCGAGAGCGAAAGCGACCGTATCGGCATCGTCATGGGCACTGCAATGGACGGCGTTACCACCGTTGCACAGACGCAGGCTGCGTTCGACGCAGGCAAGCGCGTCGGCCCTCGCTTTGTGCCGATGACCATCGGCAACATCGCTGCTGCCCAGATCTCGATTGCACACGGCATTCACGGCCCGAGTCTGACGCTCAACACGGCATGCTCGGCAGGCGGCGACGCCATCATGACCGCAGCGATGCTGCTCCGCTCCGGCGAGGCAGACGCGGTTCTGGCAGTCGGCGGCGAGAGCATTCTGTGCCCGATCGTCGTTTCCGGTCTGTCGCAGGCCAAGGCGCTTTCCCGCCGAAACGACGACCCCGAGCAGGCGTGCCGCCCGTTCGACCTTGACCGCGACGGCTTCGTTATCGGTGAGGGCGGCGGCGCTCTCCTGATCGAGACCGAGGAGCATGCACTCGCCCGCGGCGCAAAAATCCACGCCGTACTCGCCGGTTACGCGAACACCTCGGATGCACACCACGTTACCGCGCCCTGCCCGGACGGCGAAGGCGCTTCCCGCTGCATGAAGCTGGCGCTCAAGAGGGCCGGCATGCAGCCGTCCGACATTGGCTATATCAACGCGCACGGCACGTCCACGCCGCTCGGCGACAAGGCCGAAACGCTGGCGGTCAAGACCGTGTTCGGCGGCCGCGAAAGCGCACCGCCGATGAGCTCCACCAAGTCCGCGACCGGCCACCTCATGGGTGCCGGCGGCCTGACCGAAGCCATCGCCTGCATCAAGGCCATCGAGGAAGGCGTTCTGCCGCCCACCCTGCACCTGGCAAAGCCCGATCCGGAATGCGATCTGGATTATGTGCCGAATACCGCGCGCAAGGCGGAAATCAACGCCGCAATGAGCAATTCGCTCGGCTTCGGCGGACAGAATTCCAGCCTGATTGTTGCCAAATACGAGAAATAATTCCTATCAAGAATACGCAGTTAGTGATTATGTATCCTTAAAATTGCGAATCTTTATCCTATTGCAAATAAAAATAACAGGGACATCGGCATGCAGCCTGTGTCCCTGTAAGATTTTTCTTCTTGCAATTCCATGATTGTGTGGTATTATAATATTCGTTAAGTAGTTTTTAACTCTACATACAACCCATTTCCTGAGGTAATTACGAATTGCTAATTCCCCATACAAATTATTACGAGGTGATCCCTTGAGTCACGAATACACCTATGATATTTCCATGTTCCGCGACACATTTGAAACCCGTTTCACCTATCTGAACGGTTTTCTTCGCAATGTTTCGCGTTTCGGCAGCCGACCGGCACTCTTTGACCCGCGTTCCGGCCGCCGCTGGACCTACCGCGAACTGAACGTCGAAGCCAACCGTCTGGCGCATGCGCTGCGCGCGGACGGCGTCGGCAAGAACGACGTTGTCATGTTCACCCTGCTCAACTCGCCGGAGTTTGTTTTCTGTTATCTGGCGGCGCACAAGATTGGTGCGGTCGCGTGTCCGGTCAACTACCGGCAGGGCGCAGGCGAGATTGCACTCGTCATTGATGACAGCACGCCCAAGGCTTTCATCTACGACGCCGAGTTCGGCGAGCTGTCCGGCGGTGCGCTCGACCTGTGCGAGAGCAAGCCTGCCATCAAGATCGTTGTCGGCGCGGACGATGCCGTACCTGCCGGTCAGGTGCGCTACGCAGATTACGTTTCCGATCAGCCGGAGAACGACCCGCCGATCGACTTCGACCCGCACATCTACGACGAGACCACCCGTCTGTACACCTCCGGCACAACCAACCGTCCGAAGGGCGTGCCGATCAACAATATCAACGAGGTGCTTTCCGCGCATGACGTTATGATGCACTTCCCTCTCGGTCCGACCGACCGCACGATGAACATGACCCCGTGGTTCCACCGCGGCGGCATCCACTCCGGCGGCCCGTGCCCGACCCTCTATGCGGGTGGCGAAGTTGTCATTCTGCGTGATTTTGCACCGAAGCGCTGCCTGGAATATGCCTCGAAGTACAACATCTCGTTCCTGATCGGTGTACCGACCATCATCGCCATGCTCGCCCGCACGCAGGAGCGCACCCCGCACGACCTGTCCGCGCTGCGCGGCATTGTCACCATGGGCGCGCCGTTTGAAAAGAGCGCATGTGAGAAGTATATGAAGCTGCTCACGCCGAACATTTTCAACGGATACGGCACAACGGAATCCTTCTGGAACACATTTCTGCGCCCGTTCGACCTGCCGGATAACGCAGGCTCGGCCGGTCGCTCGTGTACGGACGACGAGGTTCGCATCGTAAAGCTGCGCGAGGACGGCTCCCATTCCGAGCCGGACGACATGGTCCCGCACGACAACGTGGCCGAGGGCGAGATCATCATCTCCTCTCCGGCAAAGAGCGCATTTTGTTACTATAATAACCCGGAAATGACCGAGCAGAAGTTCTACAAGGGCTTTCTGTACACCGGCGACGTCGGCACATGGGACGAGAACGAGTTCGTCACCGTGCGCGGCCGCAAGGACGATATGATCGTTTCCGCAGGCGAGAACATCTATCCGCCGCAGATCGAAGCCGTACTGAACGACCATCCCAAGGTTGCAGAGAGCGCCGTTATCGGTGCGCCGGACAAGCTGCGCGGCGAAGTTGTTGCGGCATATGTTGTGCCGAGCGATCCCTCCCTCACCGTTGAGGAGCTGAAGGAGTACTGCACGAACAGCCCCATGCTGTCCTCGTACAAGTGGCCGCGCATCTACAACATCGTTGATTCCCTGCCGCACACCGCGACCGGCAAAATCATGCACCGCGCCCTGCGCAAGCAAAAATAACCCAGACAGCACAAAAGGAGAATGGATTCGTTCCATTCTCCTTTTTACATCTACAACACGTTTACAGTAATCCTTGCAGCGACAGTGCAGCCGCCAGCGCCAGCAAAATGGCGATCAGCGTTTTCAGCACGCGCAGGAATCGTTCTCTTGTGACAAACCGCCGCCAGCCGGTCGGCTTCGGGTCGGGCGGCAGCATTTCGTCCGGTGTCGGCTTATGGTCGAGCAGCCCCACGCCGCAATCCTTGCATTTACGAACATTCTCGACGTATTCCGCGCCGCATTTCGGGCACCAAGGCATAATTCGTTACTCCTTCCAGATGAAAATCGGCAGCGGCGGATCATTTTTGCGGTTCATCCACTCACAGCCGAGCACGGTATAGGTTCGGTCATCCAGTTCCCTCAAGTGAGCCAGAAGCGCATCGCGCTCCTCATAGCCGTTTTCCTTGCCGTAATAGAGCGCAAGCGCCATCAATCCGCCTTTTTTGAGCAGCTTCAGTCCCGCATCAACAGCAGGTAGTGAAGTCTCTGCGGTGGTGAATTTTGTCGGGTCTCCGCCGGGCAGACGGCCGAAATTGAACACGATGCAATCCACGGTCTCCGGTTCGGCGTAGTGTGTCATGTTAGCGTGGCTGTCGAGGTAAACCTCGGCGCTGAGGTGCTCTTTCGCCAGCAGCTCGCGGGTCTGCCGAACGGCATCCTCCTGCACATCAAAGGCAAGCACACGGCCGATTTCGCCTGTCAGACGGCACAGCAGCGCTGTGTCTCTGCCCTTGCCCGCAGTCGCATCAATACAAAAATCGCCTTCCCGAACCTGCCGCCGGAGCACATCATGCACAACCGAAAGTGTGTTCATGCTCTGCCCTCCTCAAAAGCGGCCGCCGCCGAGCGCGCGCGCGATTTCATCCCGCGCAGCCATGAGCGGCGCACGCAGTTCTGCCACGCGCTGGTCGGTCATGCGGCTGACCGGCGCGGACAGCGAAATCGCGTAGGACGCGCGTCCGCGGTAGTCCGGAATGGCGGCTGCAATGCAGCGCACGCCAAGCTCGTTCTCCTCATTGTCGAGCGCATAACCAAGCTGACGCACCTTGTCGATCTCACGGAAGAATGCGTCCTCATCGACGATGGTGTGCTCGGTCCACGCGTGCACATCGCTGTGCTGCCACACGTCGCGCACCTCTGCGGTGTCCCATGTGGCAAGAATTGCCTTTCCAACGCCCGTACAGTAAAGCGGCAGGCGCATGCCGATGCGCGAGAACATGCGGATGGCAGACGAGCCGTTATCCACTTTATGGATGTACACAATGTCCTTGTCGTCGCGCATGACAAGGTGAACGGTCTCATCCGTGCACTGCTCAAGCCGTTCAAGCGACGCGCGTGCTCTCTCAACAATATCCAGATTATCCACAATATAGCTGCTCATCTCGCACAGGCGCATACCGGCGCGGTAGACGCTGGTTTCCGCGTCGCGCTGCACATAGCCGCGCGCACACATGCTGGTCAGCAGACGGTGAACCGTGCTTTTGTGCAGGCCGGTTTCCGCAGACAGGCCGCCGATGCTCATGCCGTTGCGGCTGCGGCACAGAGTTTCCAGCAAATCGAATGCGCGGTCGAGCGATTGAACGGTCGATTGCTCCGCCATGAAAACGCTTCCCTTCGTTCCGTATTATAAAACACATCTCCATTATACAGCAAAGCTGCACAAAAAACAAGGGATTATTTTGGTGTGGTCGCCAAATTGGGATTGGTCACTTGCGAAGCGGACGGAATTTGCGCTGACACCGCGCGGGCGCAACACAAGGCGAATTGCCCGAAGGGCAAGAGAGCGTTCCCTGTGGGATAACAGTGCCGCGCAGCTTTTTAACACGTTATACCGCCTGTCACCTGCGAATAAATCTGCTGATAAACACCATCTTGCAGGAATCGAAATTTCTCCTTTTACAAAGCAAAACCACAGTCAAAACGACTGTGGTCTGCATAAAATTCAGCAATTAAACATTGAAACGGAACAGAACAACATCGCCGTCCTGCATCACATACTCCTTGCCCTCGGAGCGAACTAAACCCTTTTCGCGGGCAGCAGCCAGCGAACCAAGCTCGATGAGGTCCTTATAGTTGATAACCTCAGCACGAATGAAGCCGCGCTCGAAGTCGGTGTGAATCTTGCCGGCAGCCTGCGGCGCCTTGGTGCCCTTCTCGATGGTCCACGCGCGGACCTCCTGCTCGCCGGCGGTAAGGTAGCTCATCAGGCCGAGCAGGTCGTAGCAGACCTTGATCAGACGGTCCAGACCGGACTCGTGCAGGCCGAGTTCGGACAGGAACATCTCCTTCTCCTCTGCGTCCATGCCGGCGATATCCTCCTCCAGCTTTGCGCAGATCGGCAGAACCATCGCGCCTTCTGCGTCTGCGATGGCCTGTACCGCCTTGAGGCGCTCGTTCTCGGTGTCGTTGCCGGTAAAGCCTTCCTCATCCATGTTTGCCGCGTAGATGACCTTCTTCGCGGACAGCAGGTCGCTCTCGCCGATCACGCGGTCAATGTCCTCGTCCTCGCCAAAGCCCTCGAAGGTGCGGGCGGTCTTGCCCTCCTCCAGATGCGCCTTCAGGTTCTCGAGGATTTCCACATCGCGGAGCAGCTTCTTGTCTGCCTTCGCAGCCTTGCGGGTACGCTCGAGACGGCGCTCGAGGTGCTCGATGTCCGCAAGGATCAGCTCGAGGTTGATGGTCTCGATGTCACGGGCCGGATCGACCGAGCCTTCAACGTGCACGATGTTCTCGTTGTCGAAGCAGCGGACAACGTGAACGATGGCGTCAACCTCGCGGATGTGGGACAGGAACTTGTTGCCCAGACCCTCGCCCTTGCTTGCGCCGCGCACCAGACCGGCGATGTCCACGAACTCGACCACCGCAGGCGTGGTCTTCTTTGCGTGATAGAGATCGGTCAGCGGCTGCAGACGCTCATCCGGTACAGCGACCATGCCGACGTTCGGGTCGATGGTGCAGAACGGATAGTTTGCGCTTTCCGCGCCCGCCTGCGTAATTGCGTTGAACAAGGTAGACTTGCCGACGTTTGGCAGTCCGACGATGCCGAGTTTCATAATATAATTCCTCCAACTTTATAAGGGGATTTTCTGCTCCCCGTTTTCTGCATAAAAATAGTATACCGCTTTCGCTGGAATTTTGCAATGTTTTGCGCTATACTAAAGATACCAATTTGTCTGCAAGAGGTGAAAAGCCATGCCTTCTTATGTCACTTACCATATTTTTGCGGCTACCGTACAGCGCGTAACCAGTGATTCGGTTGCCCATATCGCGTCCTCCTATCCGGCGGCCTACCGATGGGGCTCGCAGGGAGCGGACCCGCTGGCGCTCTATCACGCGCCGTTCCCGTCCGCCCTGCGCAGACTGGCGAACCGCGTCTGCACCGAGCCGCCCGCGCCGCTGTTCGAGTCACTGTGCAAAGCCGCCGTCGCGTCGCACAACACGGCTGCGCTCGCGTATGTATTCGGATTCTGCACGCACTATGCACTCAGCCGCGTAACCTATTCGTTTGTTTCCGCACAGGCGGACAGGCTGTCGCAGTTCATGCCGGGCTACTCTGCCGAGGCACGCCGCCATTTAGTCGAGAGCGACATCGACGGTGTGATGATCGCGGATTTTGTCTCGGACACGCCCGCCGAGTACGAAGCGTACCGTCAACTGGAGCCGGATGCGCCCGAGTCCCCTCTCGCGGCGAAAATTCTGGCGCAGGCCCTGCGGGAGACGTATGGCGTGCACATCACGCCTGCCGCCGTCTACCACTCGATGAACGATATGCGCCGCATGCACCATCTTGCGCATCAGGGTGCCTCTGCGCTCAGCCGTCTGCAGCGATTCGAGCACCTGATCGGCAAATCCGGTTTTGCGTCCTCGCTCATCCGCCCGACAGAGCCGCTCTCGGCGGACTGCACCAATCAGGAGCACCGTCCGTGGACATCCCGCACCGGCGAGCGAACGGATTCGTTCTACGATCTGTTTGATGCCGCCGTGCCGCTGGCGGTCTCGCTGCAGCGTGCCGCTCTCGACCGCTATTATCAGCAGAAGCCGCTCGATCCGCGCTTTTTCCCCACGGATTTTACGGGCACACCCATCAAAAAATAAAAATTTGATAACTTAGCGACAGGTTTCGTATGACTTCGCTCCCTGAAATGGGTATTCTTGGTGCTGTTACCAAACTGTAACCATTGAAAGGAGTGAATATGGCGCACATCATTCCGCCATACTACCATCATGCGAAACCTGTTATCTTTTGTTTTGGGCGTGATTTCACGCCTGCTCTACCTGCTTCTGCGGCTCATCCTGCTGCTCGACCGCACGATCTGCCGCGTATACGATCTGCCGGTCTGGAGCCGGTTCGCCGGCGTTCTGCGGCAGGCAGGCCGCCGCCGTTCGGTCTGTGCGCTGAGCGTATTCGGACTGCTGTTCCTGCTGCCCGCTCTGCTGCTGACCCGGCCGGGCACGCTGCTGCTTGCGGACGGTCAACCGCTCGGTGTCATCGAGGACAGCGCAACGCTGCTGAACGCAGTAAACGCGGTTGAATCCAGCGCATCTGCCGTTTCCGGCACGGACTATTACCTGCCGCTGCGCCTGCAGGCCAAACCGGTGCGGACAGCTGCTCCGCTGCTGACGCAGGAGGAACTCGAGCGCAATCTCATTACTGCCAGCGGCGAGTTGGACACGCTTGCCATTATTTCGGTGGACGGCAAACAGACCGCCATTGCCGCCGATACGGACGGCGCGCAGGCCGCGCTCGACCAGATCAAGGCCGCGTACACGACAGCGGCAGACGAAAACGTACACTTCCTGCAGACCGTCCGCGTGGACAAGGCCGTTGCGCCAGCCGCGCTTGCAGAGACCGATTCCGCGCTGTATGATACCCTGTCGCAATGCCTTGATGTGACTGCGACCCGCGCCGTCACCTACACCGAGCAGATTCCGTTCGACACCGTGACGCAGGAGAACGAAAGTCAAGACCAGACCTACCGTGAGACCGTTCGGCAGGGCTGTGCAGGCACAGCGCAGGTCACCGCCGAGATTGAAACCGTGGACGGCGAGGAGCGCACGCGCACCATCCTTGCGCGCACCGTGCTCCGGCAGGCCACCGACGAAATTGTCGAGGTCGGCACGCGCAATGTCGGCATCGGCACCGGAGAATTTGCCGTGCCGCTGACCAGCTACACGTTCACCTCGGCGTTCAAGTACCGCTGGGGCCGCCTGCACGGCGGCGTAGACCTCGCCGTGGACGAAGGCACGCCGGTCTATGCCGCGGATAACGGCAAGGTCATCGTTGCAGAGGACTCCGGCAACGGCTACGGCAGCTATATCATCCTCGACCACCGGAACGGCTTCAAGACGCTGTACGGGCATAATTCACAGCTGCTCGTGTCGGTCGGCGATGTAGTCGGCAAGGGAGAGAAGATCGCGCTTTCCGGCAATACCGGCAATTCCACCGGCCCGCATCTGCATTTTGAGGTGCAGGTGAATGATGAAAAGGTAGATCCGACGCAATACGTTAATCTGTCATAATTTTACAATCATTTCAAATTTATAACCATGTAAACCGTAGGGCGGGATGAGGTCATACCCCAGAGCATCTTCTCTTGCCCTTTGGGCAATTCACCTTGTCCCGCCCTGCAATAAAGTCTCATCATATGCAGCAATAATTACTAATTTCTAACTACTAATTACTAATTAAAAAAGAGAGATTGGTTTCCCAATCTCTCTTTTTGGTTACTCCATCGCCTCGACTTCATCAATCTTGGTGAGGTACTTATTCTGATAGAATTTGAGCTTCTCCGCGAACTGCGGGGTCTCCTTATACGCCTGCTTGACGTAGGCGTGCGTATCAAACTCGGCTGCGCCCTCGGCCAGCTGGATGGTATAAATGGCGATATTCGAGCAGTGGTCGCTGATCTTCTCAAGGTCATGCACAATATCCAGGAAGTGGATACCGGTCTGCATGGTGCACTCGTTCCGGCCCAGACGCTCGATATGGCGGCTCTTGAGACGCTCCTTCATCGTATCCACGACTTCTTCCAGCGGCTCGACCATACGGGCGGTCGAAACAGCCTGATTGTCATAGCCGTCAACGGTCATGTCGAGCACCTCGGCAACCGCTTCGCACATGGTGCGCAGTTCCTGCATCGCACTCGGCGAGAAGGACAGACCGGCCTCACGGAACTCGTCGGCACGCTCGAAGATGTTCTGCGCATAGTCGCCGATCTTCTCAAAATCAGACAGCGAGTGCATCATCTCGGCCATCTGGCGGCGCTGATCAACCGAACGGATGTTGTGGATGGTGGTCAGGTAACGGCCAATCTCAACCTCTGCACGGTCGAGGAAGGCCTCGTGCTCGTGGAAGATCTCCTCGTTTGCAGCCGCGCCGCCGAACAGCGGGTCGGTTGCCAGATGGAAATTCTGCTTGGCAGTGTCGCCCATGTCAGCAATGCAGCGCTGCGCCTGATCGAGTGCCAGAGACGGCGTGGTCAGGAAGCGAGGCTCCAGCTTTGCCAGCGGGTCCTCCTGCGTCTCCTCTGCGGGCACGCTCGCCGTTGCCAGCTTGACCAGCAGACCGGTGAACGGCAGGAACAGAACCGTACAGGTGAGATTGAACAGCGTATGGAAGTTTGCGATGCCGCCCTTGTCGATCGCGTTATCCCAGAAAGAGAAACCAACCGTGTACTGAATCGCATAAATGCCGATCAGGAACAGGATGGAGCCGATCAGGTTGAAGTAGAAGTGTACCATCGCGGTACGGCGGGCATTCTTGGAGCCGCCCACCGAGGACAGGAATGCGGTGATACAGGTACCGATGTTCTGACCGAGGATGATCGGGATAGCAGCCGAATAGGTGATCGCACCCGTGGTGGACAGCGCCTGCAGAATACCAACCGATGCGGAGGACGACTGGATGATCGCGGTAACGCCCGCGCCGACCAGCACGCCGAGCACCGGATTGGAGATAGCAGCGAACAGATCCGCGAACTGCGGCAGATCAGCCAGCGGTGCAACCGCGCCCTCCATGACCGACATGCCGATGAACAGAATACCGAAGCCGGTGAAGATATCCGCGATATCGCGGGTACGGCGCTTTTTTGCAATCATCATAATGATTACGCCGACAAGCACGATGATATATGCCAGATTCTTCGGCTTGAGCAGATCCATGAACAGGCTGCCGCTGCCCTCGCCGCCGGACAGACGCAGGATCTGCGCGGTAATCGTGGTACCGATGTTAGCACCGAGGATAACGCCGACCGACTGCTTGAGCGTCATGATACCGGCGTTTACAAAGCCGACAACCATAACGGTCGTTGCGGACGAAGATTGAATGACCATGGTAACTACCATGCCCATCAGCAGAGCAGTAACGACATTGCCCGTCATTTTTTCAAGCGTTTTCTCCAGTTTAGAGCCTGCTGCGCGCTCCAAACCTTTTCCCATTGTCGTCATACCGTAGATGAACAGCGCAAGACCGCCGATCATCTGCACGATTGACAGCACATCAAAACCCATATGCTTCCTCCCGTTTTGTTACACAATCATTTTCATTATTTCTTTACGATTCGCATACATTTTAATTATATGGTTTTTACATGGTACTGTCAATAAAAATTGCGTTAATACGCAGGCTTTACACACATTTAACATTGGTTTGCCTACCCGGCAGGGGCACAAGAGGGTAGACACCTGCGGTTTCCACCCTCTGATTTTCACCCCTTTCCCTTTGGGATAGCACGGCGAAATTTGCAGAACTGAGACTATAAAGGAACGGCAGAGGATTTTTTCTTCCGTAGGGGCGGACCAATGTGTCCGCCCATTCCCCTACCTCTATGCAATGCCAGATACATTACTGCTACACATATGGTTTACTCTACGCAGGCGCGACACAAGGTGAATTGCCCGAAAGGCAAGAGAAGGTCCTCTGGAGGATACCCGTGTCGCGCAACTCGTTGGCTCGTTATTACGGACGGCACCTACGAATATAATCCATTAATATCATTTAACAACTATCCGTAGGGCGGGGTGCCCTCACCCCGCCGTTCCCCAATACCCCCCTTATGTTAAACCCAACCGGAGACATTGTTTCATCTGTACGTTCATTTTCCATTCTCCATTTTCAATCCTCAATTACTCCACAGAACGCAAAAAAGGACCCGAAACGGGTCCTTTTTGTGTGGTAAGGCTCTTACTTAATATTATCAAACAGTCCGGTAAAATCAAACGTTGCAAAGTAGTCCTTCGGGGTCTCTGCGCGGCGGATCATTTCTACCGAGCCGTCCTCGCGGAGCAGCAGCTCTGCGGAACGCAGCTTTGCGTTATAGTTATAGCCCATCGAGAAGCCGTGCGCGCCGGTATCGTGGATATAAACGTAATCGCCGATGTCAATCTGCGGCAGATTGCGGTCAACGGCAAACTTATCGTTATTTTCGCACAGACCGCCGGTCACATCGTAGGTATGATCGCACAGCGCGTTTTCCTTGCCGAGCACGGTGATATGGTGGTATGCACCGTACATCGCCGGACGCATGAGGTTCGCAGCGCAGGCGTCCAGACCGGCATACTCCTTATAGGTATGCTTCTGGTGGATGCACTGGGCAACCAGAGCGCCGTAAGGGCCAAGGATAAAGCGGCCCATCTCGGTGTAGATGGCAACATCGTCCATGCCGGCCGGAACAAGAACCTCGTCGTAAGCCTGATGTACGCCTTCACCGATGGCCATAATGTCGTTCGGCTCCTGCGACGGACGGTACGGAATGCCTACGCCGCCGGACAGGTTGATGAACGCGATATGCACGCCGGTCTCCTTCTGCACGTCAACCGCCAGCTGGAACAGGATGCGTGCCAGTGCCGGATAGTACGCATTGGCAACCGTGTTGGAGGCGAGGAATGCGTGAATACCGAAATGCTTAACACCCTTTTGCTTCATGTACTTGAACGCTTCGACCAGCTGCTCGCGGGTCATGCCGTACTTGGCCTCCTGCGGGGTATCCATGATGGAGTTGTTCAGCACGAAGTCACCGCCCGGATTGAAGCGGCAGGACATGGTCTCCTTCCAGTCGCCTACTACCTTGTCGTAGAAATCGAGGTGGGTAATATCATCGAAGTTGATGATGGTGTTCAGGTCGGATGCGAGCTTGTAGTCCTCTGCCGGCGTGACGTTAGAGGAGAACATGATGTCATGCTCCTTTACGCCGCACACATCGCTGAGCTGCAGCTCAGGCAGGCTGGAGCAATCACAGCCAAAGCCTTCCTCATGCAGAATCTGGATGAGACGCGGGGTCGGCGTCGCCTTTACAGCGAAGTATTCCTTGTAGCCCGGGTTCCACGCAAATGCTTCCTTTACCTTGCGGGCGTTCTCACGGATCGCCTTCTCATCATAAATGTGAAACGGAGTCGGATAGGTTTTGGTGATCTCCTGCACTTGCTGGAGCGTCAAAAAGGGTTTCTTTTCCATTGGTATTTGCCTTTCCTTTACTGGGGTATTCAATCAGTATTCTTACCGAGAATTCGTTCAAATCGACGGCGCATATCGTTTTCCATGCGCTGGGTCTCGATCTCGTCGATATCAACGATACGGTCGTCCTTGATGATGACCACCATGCCCTCGCACAGCATTGCCGGTGCATCGGCACGGTCGAAATTCACCATTTCGCCGTTTACTTCAACGACTACGGAATCGCCTTCAAAACGGTCTACAATTCCGGTCTGCTTTGTCATAGCAGTCTCCTCCTTGCCTCATTGATTCCGGGCGGTACCACATCGGGTATTCCCTTTACTTACATTACTTACTCTTAAGGCAATATCGCATAATTGAACAAGAGCGATTTGCGAATAAATTTTGCGGTGCTGCCTTAACTTCCGCTTTTGCAGATTACTCTACGCAGTGATGGTAGGAATCGAACTCATCGGTCACTGCCTTGGTCGGTGCCGGCGTCAGCAGGCTGACAACAACGATAGCAAGCAGACCGAACACAAAGCCCGGCACGATCTCATACAGATCGAAGATGCCGCCGGACAGCTGCGCCCATACCAGATCGACCACGCCGCCGACGATAATGCCGGCATACGCACCCTGCTTGTTCGTGCGTCTCCAGAACAGCGAACACAGAACCAGCGGACCGAAGGCAGAGCCGAAGCCGCCCCATGCGTAGGATACCAGACCAAGGATGGTGCTGTTCTGGTTGGTTGCGATCAGAACAGCGATAATTGCTACCGCCATAACGCAGCCGCGGGAGACCCACATCAGCTCCTTCTCGCTTGCGTTTTTGTGAACCTTGTTGTGGTAGAAGTCCTCGGTCAGCGCAGATGCGGTAACCAGCAGCTGACTGTCCGCAGTGGACATGATGGCTGCCAGAATAGCCGACAGGAAGATACCCGCGATGAATACCGGGAAGATCTTCGCCACCATGCTGATATAGATGGTCTCCTGGTTGCCGTCGGTCAAGACAATGCTGTCACCAAGGAACATGCGGCCGGAAATGCCGATCATAATTGCAGCCGTCAGGGAAATCAGCACCCAGATGGTTGCAATGCGGCGCGATTTCTTGATTGCCTGCGGAGACGAAATGCCCATGAAGCGCACGAGGATATGCGGCTGACCGAAGTAGCCGAGACCCCATGCAAGCAGAGAGATAATGCCCATTGCAGTATACGGCACGCCGGTCGCACCGTCAACGAACATATTCAGGAAGTTCGGATTGAACGCTTCCACCTGCGAGAAGAACTCGGTCGGGCCGCCCATCGAGAAGATAGCGATGGTCGGAACCGCGAGCACGCAGAAAAACATCAGAATGCCCTGGAAGAAGTCGGTCCAGCAAACGGCGAAAAAGCCGCCCGCAAACGTATACGAGATAACGACCACCGCACCGATCACCAGCGAAACCAGATACGGGATGCCGAATACGGACGAGAACAGCTTCGCGCAGGACACAAAGCCGGACGCGGTGTAGAACAGGAAGAACACCAGAATGAACACCGCTGCAATAACCGAAATCCAGCCGCTTTCATCGTGGAAACGGTTTTTGAAGAACTGCGGCAGCGTAATCGCGTCGTCTGCGGTCTTGGTGTACTGGCGCAGACGCTTGGCAACAAACAGCCAGTTAAGGTAAGTGCCGATTGCCAGACCAATGGCGATCCAGCCTGCGGAAATACCGGACAGGTACGCCGCACCCGGCAGGCCCATCAGCAGCCAGCCGGACATGTCGGACGCCTGTGCGCTCAGGCCGGTTACCCACGAGCCAAGCTGTCGGCCGCCCAGAAAATACTCATTTGTCGTGCGGTTTTTGCCGACGAAATACATACCTATGCAGAGCATAAAGATCAGGTAACAGCAGAATGCCGCTATTGTGATTATGCTGTCGAAAGTCATATGTTTTACCCTCCTAAAATTTCACTTTAATTATACACGGAAACGTGCAATTTTGCAAGATTTCACGAAGGAAATTGCATCTTTAGCGAAAAATATACACTTTGCACAATTTTCTGCCAAGAAAAATGACAGCAGTTATCACAAACGCACCCAACATATCCTCATTCTGCAATATCGGACGAGTTCTCCTGCATGAGAAGGCGTCCGGCGGTGCGGTCGATGCCAATGGCGCCAAGCGGCGCGGTAATCAGGATGGCGAGCACCGCCACCGAAAGCACCAGCTGTCCGCACGGCAGACCCATCGACAGCGGCACCGAGCCGATGGCCGCCTGCACGGTTGCCTTCGGCAGATAGGCGATGACGCAGAACAGACGCTCCTTCCGGTTCAGCCTGGTACCGAGCATGCACAGGCTCACGCCGACCGCGCGGAACACGAGTGCCAGCGCGATCATGAGCACAGCGGCTGCACCGGCCTGTGCCGCGCAGCGGATATCCACAGCCGCGCCGACCAGCACGAAAAGAATCGCTTCGGCAGCGATCCACAGCTTGCCGAACTTGGCGGACAGACGTTTGGTGACTTTTTCCGAACTTTTGATCTTGAGGACGCACGCCATGCTCATAACGGCCAGCAGTCCGGACACGGACACGATGCCTTTGAGCCAGGTCTCCACCGCTATCAGCAGGAACGACAGCCCGAGAATCAGAATAACCTTCGTGCTGTTGCGGACATAGCAGCCGTGCCGATAAGCGGTTTCAAGGAACAGGTGCAGCAGCAGACCGACAGCCGCGCCGAGCGCCACACCGAGCGCAATGGAAATTGGGATGTTCACGAAATCCATCATGTTGGCACTGCCGCCCTGTGCCATGCCGACAAAGGTCGAGAACAGCACGATCACATAAATATCGTCGCAGGACGCGCCCGCCAGTATCATCTGCGGAATGCCCTGCCCTGTTCCCCGCTTTTCTTCCATCAGCTGTACCATTCTCGGCACAACCACCGCCGGAGATACCGCGCCGAGCACGGCACCCATGACGGCCGCTTCTATCCGGTTGATGCCCAGAATGTGCGGCGCGAGCAGGAAAAACGCCAGAATCTCACAGCTTGCAGGCACGCACGCCATCATGACCGCCGGACGTCCCACCCGCTTGAGGTCGGACAAATCGAGTGACAGACCCGCTTTAATTAAAATAATGATGAGCGCCATCCGCCGCAGGTCAGACGAGATGGACAAAATGGAATCGTCCAGCCAGTTCAGCACATACGGGCCTATCAGAATGCCCGTAAGCAGCATGCCGATGATGCGCGGCAGACCAATCCGGCTGCACAGTGCCGCCGCAGCCAGACCGAGCAGAAATACGAGCGCGAGTGAAGTTAACATAGTTTTTCCTCCCAGAAACGCAGAAAAGCCGATGGCATCTGCGCAGAAATAGTACGCAGAAGTCATCAGCTTCGAAAGCAGTTCAGATAAATAGTGCGGCAAAAGTAGCGTATACAGTGCGCAAAGAGCAAGGAAATTTTACGCAGGCATGCTGTCGCATGGCAAGTGAAATTGACGATGCTATTGGCGCGCTGTATGCGCGCACTTGTCGCAATATTTGTCTGAAGTGCTTTTATAAGCGGTTTAGGACGTTCGTCCAAGGGAGAACCTCATTCCCCTGTTGCAGTTCTTATTATAAGGTATAGGAACCGGTTTGTAAAGCGGAATTTACAGCGCCATCGCTCTCGCCAGCTTGCTGGTCGGCTCAACCACGAGGTCAAGCTGCTGTGCCAGTTCTGCGGCAAGCGCGTGGAAGGTATCCTCACTGCCTGCGACATACTCAAGTTCGATCTCGCACAGCGGCGCCGCTTTACCGTTATGACGCAGTTCGCCTTCGTCAAGCGCCATTTCGCACACGGTGTCGTCCTCCTGCAGCAGAACCGCACACCGGCGGAACGAAACCGTGCAGATTTCCTGCAGGTCGGCTGCCAGCGCCCGCTCGCACAGGTCGTTCGGTGCACCAAGCTCGGGCAGTCGGCGCAGACCGTCAAGCAGAGAGACCGCCTCGCACTGGTACTCCTCGTGGGCGCGCATGCCGTCCGGCGTATCCGTGTTGCGCAGCTTCATGCAGCACACGCTGCGGTCGTTCTCGCGGCGCAGACGCAGTGCCGCCTGATGTTCCTTCAGCAGTCCGTCCGCCGTGTCAAAATAGCTGGATTCCATGTTGATGGTTCGGCTCTGGCTGCCAATCCGCGAGGAAGCCCATAGCAGCGCCTGACCGAGCAGCTTTTCGTCGGCACGCCACTTGTATTCCTTCTCCATCGTTTTATCCATTATCGCACCTGTCCATTTCCGTAAATGATATATTTGGTGGTGGTGAGCGCGGTCAGCCCCATCGGACCACGTGCGTGCAGCTTCTGGGTCGAAATGCCGATTTCAGCGCCGAAACCGAACTCAAAGCCATCGGTAAAGCGCGTAGAGGCGTTGACGTAGACCGCCGCCGCGTCCACTTCCTCAAGGAATCGCTGCGACGCATCATAATCGCGGGTGACGATGCAC
Source organism: Butyricicoccus sp. AF18-9LB (assembly GCF_027684505.1). NCBI lineage: Bacteria > Bacillati > Bacillota > Clostridia > Eubacteriales > Butyricicoccaceae > Butyricicoccus > Butyricicoccus sp. AF18-9LB. Next base: position 75,703 of record NZ_JAQCWA010000003.1, on the reverse strand, counting down.
TCCGAGTGACCGGTGTTAAAGCGGTTGATGTGATCAATGGCCTCATCGAGCGAATCGACCACCTTGCAGGAAATCTCGTAGCCGAGGTATTCTCTGCCGTAATCTTCATCGGTCGCAGGTGCGATGCTGTCACCGAGGATGTCCATCGTGCGCGGACAGCCGTGAATTGCCACATGATCGGGTGCAAGGCCCTCTGCCGCCATCGGCAGGAACTGCTCCGCAACGTCCTTGTGGACGAGCAGGCTTTCCGCCGCATTGCATACGCTCGGGCGCTGGCACTTGGCGTTAATGAGAATATTCTTCGCCATCTCAAGGTCGGCAGCCGCATCAACGTAAACATGGCAGTTGCCCGTGCCGGTCTCGATGACGGGCACGGTCGCGTTCATGACAACCGAGCGGATCAGTCCTGCGCCGCCGCGCGGAATCAGCACATCGAGATAGCCGTTCAGCTTCATCATCTGGGTTGCGGTGTCGCGGCTGGTGTCTTCCACCAGATTGATAGCGTTCTCCGGCAGACCCTCGGCCGCCAGCGCTGCGCGCATCAGCCTGGTCAGGCACATGGAGGACTGGAACGCCTCCTTGCCGCCGCGCAGAATGCACGCCGAGCCCGCCTTGAAGCACAGCACAGCCGCATCCACGGTAACGTTCGGACGAGCCTCGTAGATAATGCCGATCACACCCATCGGCACGCGCTTCTGACCGATGTTCAGGCCGTTCGGACGCTTGTGCATCCAAAGCACCTCACCGACCGGGTCGGGCAGCGCCGCCACCTGACGGCAGCCTTCGGCAATGCCCGCAATGCGCTTTTCGTCCAGCATCAGACGGTCGATCAGGCCGTCGTTCAGACCTGCCGCTCTGCCGTTTTCAATATCCATCCTGTTTGCCGCGATGATCTCGTCCGCATGTGCCATCAGCGTGTCCGCAATGGCGAGAATGCCGCGGTTTTTGTCGTTCGTGCCGAGCTTTGCCACCGCGTACTTGGAGCGGCGGGCGTCCTCGGCAATTTCTAAAAGCTGTCGCATAATATTCACCTCTTTCAATTACTGCTACTGCTGCCGTTTTCTCTCTGGAACAGGGTTCCAACCTCTTTACCGTCCACAATATCATACAAAAGTCCCTGCTTATCGCCGTTGGCAACCATCATGGGAATGCCTGCGTCCATGCAAAGCTCTGCGGCGGTGATTTTGGTCGCCATGCCGCCCGTGCCGTGCGCGGAACCGGCGCCGCCCGCCATACGGCGGATTTTTGCGTCGATCCTGCCGACGTGGTTAATCAGCTTGGCCTGCGGGTTGGTGCGCGGGTTGGAGTCGTACAGGCCGTCGATATCCGAGAAGATAACCAGCAGATCGGCATCGCACATACGTGCCACGACTGCGGACAGCGTATCGTTATCACCGAAGTTCTCGATGTGCTTCAGCTCGGCGGTTGCAACCGTGTCGTTTTCGTTGATGATGGGCACAACGCCGATCTTGGTCAGCGCGGTAAACGTGTTATGGATGTTGGTGCGCTGGTCGTCATCGACGATATTCTCGCGCGTCAGCAGGATCTGCGCCACGTTAATGCCATATTCCAGAAACATCTTGTCGTAAATGTGCATCAGCTCGCACTGCCCGACAGCCGCCGCCGCCTGCTTGACCGACAGCTCCTTCGGTCTCTCCGCCAGGCCGAGCTTTGCCGTGCCGACCGCCACTGCACCCGAGGATACGAGCACCATCTCGAAGCCGCGGTTCTGCAGGTCGCTGATCGTGCGTACCAGACGCTCGATACGGCGGATATTCGGCTTGCCGTTGTCATAAGTCAGCGTCGAGGAGCCGACCTTGACGACAATGCGCCGGACCTCGTTCATGTTCAGCATAAAAATGACCTCCAAAAGATAACGTGGAAGCCTTTTCCCGGACTTCCGCCAATATACACATTTTATCACACTAAAACGCGCGAGACAAGCCGAACGCAAATCTTTTACACTTTATACACATTGTGAAAATTCTATACGGAGTTTTTTATCGTTTGCACAGAATTTTTATTTCAAAACCCGTCATATTGTGCTATACTATATTTTATCTTCTTATGCCCAAATTCGACAGTACCGCTTTTCAGCGGCGCTGTCCGCATATATATTATAATGAAAGGAAAGGGACCCGTTATGGCAAACCGCATGGTTCTTCATATTGCCGGTCAAAAATACAATCTGGTCTCCGACGAGAGCGCGGACTATATGAATGAGGTAGCCGAGCTGGCACGCCAGACCGTGGCGCACTGCGGCGGCTCGCCGTCGTTCGCATCCACACGCGCGCTGGCACTGGCAACGATCACGCTGGCGGATGATTACATCAAGGCCAAGTCTGCCGCCGAAGCCGCTGAGGCAAAATGCCGTGCCCTCGAAGCCGAGCTTGCCGCACTGCGCGACCGGCAGGCGCAGAATAACGGCAAGCACCCGAATCACAACCGCAAATGAGGAATAAAGTAGAACTTCTTGCTCCCGCCGGTTCGCCGGAGGGCATTCGCGCCGCTGTGCAGTCCGGTGCAGGCGCAGTCTATATGGGCTTCGGCATGTTCAACGCACGCCGCAACGCACAGGGCTTTTCGCATGACGAGATGGCGGACGCCATCGCCTACTGCCGCGCACGCGACGTAAAAACCAATATTACGCTCAACATTCTTGCCGGCGACCGCGAGCTTGAGGACGCACTCGAGGACGCAAAGTTCCTGTACGAAGCAGGCGCGGACGCGCTTATCGTGCAGGATCTGGGGCTGGCGCGGCTCATCCATGCACACGCGCCGGATTTCGCGCTGCACGCCTCCACGCAGATGACCATTCACACGCTCGACGCAGCAAAGCAGGCGCGCGACATCGGTTTTTCGCGCGTAGTGCTCAGCCGGGAATGCTCCCGTGAGGAGATCAAACTCATCACCGAGCAGGCCGGTGTCGAGACCGAGGTGTTCGTGCACGGTGCGCTGTGCATGTGCTACTCGGGGCAGTGCTACCTGTCCGCCGTGATCGGTCAGCGCTCGGGCAACCGCGGTCTGTGTGCACAGCCGTGCCGCCTGCCGTACAGCGGCGGCTATCCGCTGTCGCTCAAGGATCTCATGCTCGCCGGACACGTTGCCGAGCTTTCCGACTGGGGTGTGTCCTCGCTCAAGATCGAGGGCCGCATGAAGCGTCCGGAGTACGCCGCTATTGTAACCAAGGTCTACTCCGACCTGCTCCGCGAGCACCGCAGGCCGACCGCCGAGGAGCGCGACATTCTGCGCCGCGTGTTCTCGCGCGACGGCTTCACCGACGGCTACTACACCGGCAAGCTGGGTGACAGCATGTTCGGCACCAAGACCGATGTGCCGATGAACGAGGTAAAGAAACTCTACGACGAGGCCGCGCATCGCTTTGCCGAGGGCAAGGAGGCACCGCTCGTGCCGGTTTCCCTCTGCTTTACCGCCCGCAAGGACACCGGTGCGGTGCTCAGTGCGGACGGCGTTTCGGTCGTCATGCCGGTAGAGCAGGCGCAGAACCGCCCGACCACACCGGAGATGATCGAAAAATCGCTCAGAAAGACCGGCGGTACGCCGTTTTATATTGAGAATATGCGTATCGAGGTGCAGGACGGTCTGATGATACCGGCGTCCGTGATGAACGGCATGCGCCGCGACGCACTCGACCTTCTGCTGGCAAAACGCGGCGTTGCGCCCTCCCGCGACTGGCTGCACGGCAGCGTGCTGCCGCGCGACGACGAGGCCGCTGCCCGCGAGGGTTTCCGCGGCTACACCGCAGCCGTGCGCACCAAGGCGCAGGCGGATGCGCTGCGCGAGCTTGGTCTGGAGACCGTTTACGTCCCGCTTGAAGTTGCAGCGCAGACCGGACTGCCCGCCATCCTGCCGCGCGTGTTCTCGGACAACGAGCAGCCGCAGATCGAGATGATGCTCGGTGAAGCCATGAGCCGAGGAACCGACACGGTTCTCGCCGGAAACATCGGCCACATCCCGCTTGCCAAGCGGCTTGGCTTTACCGTGCACGGTGATTTCGGTCTGAACGCCTACAACAGCAAAACGCTGAGTGCGCTGGCTGAAATGGGCGTTTCCCGCCAGACGCTTTCGTTCGAGGCTCGTCTGGCGCAGATTCGAGATATGCGCGGTCCGCTCGAGACCGACCTGATCGTCTACGGCCGTCTGCCGCTGATGATCTTTGAAAACTGCGCCATTCGCCGTCAGCACGGCGGCAAGTGCTCGTGCCAGAACGGCGTGACGTACCTCACCGACCGCCGCAAGGAGCGTTTCCCGCTGCTGAACGAATTCGGCTGCCGCAACACGCTGCTGAACAGCCGTCCGCTGTGTCTGCGCGAGGATTTTTCCCGCCTGGGCGTACAGACCGCGCGTCTGCAGTTCACCATCGAATCGCCCGAGGAATGTGTGCGGATTTCCCGCGCGTTCCTGTCCGGCGCACCGCTGGACGGCGAATTTACCAACGGATTATATAAAAGAGGAGTCGAATAATGGAGATCGTTTTAGCGTCCGCTTCGCCGCGGCGCAAAGAGCTTCTGTCGCTTATCACCGAACACTTTACGGTCTGCCCTGCCGATGCGGACGAAACCCTGCGTGATGCGCCGCTCGGCGAGGAAGTCACCCGCCTTTCCCGCCTGAAGGCCGAGGCTGTGCAGGCGCAGCACCCGAACGCCGTGTGCATCGGCTCGGATACCATGGTCACGATCGACGGACTGCGCCTCGGCAAGCCGAAGGACGCGGACGAGGCCGCTTCCATGCTCCGCCGTCTGCGCGGACGCACCCATGAGGTGCTGACCGGACTTGCCGTGCTCACGCCGGACGGCGGGGCGCACACGCTGCACACCTGCACGCGCGTCACCTTCCGCGATTTTGCGGAGGACGAGCTTGCCGCCTACCTCGCCACCGGAGAGCCGCTCGACAAGGCCGGCGCCTACGGCATCCAGGGCCACGGCGCACTGCTCATCAAGGGCATCGAGGGCGACTATTACAGCGTCATGGGTCTGCCTGTGGCTCCGCTTTATACCATTCTGCGCGATATTCATGCGGTATAAGCCGCATTTACCTGCTGAAATTCCACATTTCAGTGCAACATTATGAAAGGAAGATTCGTTTTGCGACGACGTCATAAAGTCGGCTCTCCGCTCCTGATCGGTGCGGCAGTCGTCATTCTGCTGTGCATTCTCTCCGCGGTGTACAGCGGCATCAGCGGCAATTCCTCGCCCATCACGAGAGCCGCCGGTGCGGTTGTCCGGCCGTTTCAGCGGTTCGGCACCGGTGTCGGACACTTTTTCAGCAAGGGACTGGATTATTTCACCGAGTTTGATGCACTCAAGGCCGAGAATGAGCAGCTCAAGCAGCAGATCAGCGACAATGCACAGCTTGTGCGTGACGCACAGATCGCGCTCGAGGAAAACAACCTGCTCCGCTCTCAGCTTGGGCAGCCGGAAAGCACCCGCAGCACCACGACGGTCAGCGCTGAGGTCATCGCCCGCAGTCCGGGCGACTGGGCGGATACGCTGACGCTGGACAAGGGCAGCTCGAGCGGCGTCAACAAGGACGATCTCGTAACGACCGTGGACGGCATGCTCGGCTTTGTCAGCGAGGTGACCGACAACACCTGCGAGGTGACTTCCATCACCGACCCGAAAATGCAGTGCGGCGCGCTTGTCACCCGCACGCGCGAGACCGCCATCGCGGAAGGCGACTATAACCTGATGACACGCGGTGCACTTCGCCTGTCCTATCTGCGCGAGGACTCCAAGGTGGTCGTCGGCGATACGGTCGAGACCTCGGGACGCGGCGGTGTATTCCCCAAGGGCATCCTCATCGGCACGGTGGAAAGCGTGCAGCCGGAGGAAAGCGGTCTGTCGTATTACGCGGTCATCAAGCCGTTTGTCAGCGTGGACAGCGTTTCCTCGGTTTCCATCATCACCGAATACACGGACACAGCGGAGTAAGCCATGCAGAGAGAACATATTTCCATCCCGAAGCTGATCGTGTATGTGCTGTTTTCGGTGATTATCTTCGCGCTGCAGACCGGCACGTTCGGCGGCATGCGCATTTTCGGCTCTGCGGTCGATCTGCTGCCCGCACTCGTCACGGCAGCCGCGCTGCTCGGCGGCCCGGCGGAGGCGGCTGTTACCGGCGTGACGGTCGGCATCTGCTATGACCTCAGCTTCACCGGCGTGGACGGTCTCTATCCCCTGTTTTTCCTGCTGTTCGGCTATGCCGCCGGAAAGCTCTGCCAGAGACTGCTCACCCGCAATTACATTTCCATGCTCATCCTCACGGCGTTTGAGTGTGTGCTGCTCGGTCTGCTGCGGTATCTCTTCTCGCTGATGCATGCAGGCGCGTCCTTCCTGATCGTCCTGCGGCAGCTTGCCGTCGGTACGGTGCTGACCTGCCTGTTCTGCTTTGTCGTTTACCTGCCGCTGCGCAGGCTCAGCGGCAAATCCCGTAAGCGCAGCCGCTGACCCTTTGCGGAAAGGAGCACTTCCCCATGTTAAATAAACCTCAACTGCTTCGCCGTCTGCTCGCGCTGTGCGGACTGCTGCTGCTGTGCAGCGGTGTGGCGCTCTCGCAGTTATTCCAGCTGCAGATTCTGAACGGCGAAAAATATGTCCGCCGCTCGGCGGAGTTTCTCACCACCACGTCTACGGTTTCCGCAGCCCGCGGTGAGATTCTCGACCGCTACGGCAGACCGCTCGTCACCAACAACACCGGCTTTTCGCTCGTGCTCATCTACTCGTCCTTCTGGGACGGCAACGACAAGCGGTTTGATACCCTGCTCGATCTGACGCACCGTATCCAGACCGCAGCCGTGGACGCGACCGCCAAGCAGAATGCCGCAAAGACGGCTGCTGCCACCGATACCTCGAGTGACACCTCTGCGGATGCCGCAGACAGCACGGATACGTCCTCGGACACCCCGACCGACACCGCGCAGGCGGTTTCTGCGGACACGGCGGCGATTCCGTCCATCAACGACCGGCTGCCGATCACGCAGTCCGCGCCGTTCACCTACAACAGCGCATCGCTGACCGAATTGTCGGGTTATATGAAGGACAGCGCCAAGTCGCTCGGTCTGGATGCGGTTACGGCGGCCGTAGACGCTGCCAAGCAGGCGAGCGAGACCGACCCCAAGACCGACGAGAACGGCAACACCATTGATCAGGCGGCACAGGTGGATGCAACCAAGCTGGTCTCCCCGACCGAGTTTATCAACGCCATGCGCGCCTATATGGAGAAAAACCTCGGCATGCCGACCGATCTCTCGCTTGCGGACGCCCGCACGATGGTCGGCATCTATTACAGCATGCGCACGGTCGGCTTCAGCAATCAGGCAACCTACACACTCGCGGACAATGTGCCGATGGACCTGATCGCCTATATCAAGGAGCACAGCGCGGATTTTCAGGGCATTGAAATCCAGAGCGAAGCCGTCCGCCAGTACGACACCGCCACCGCCGCGCACCTGCTCGGCACGATCGGCTCCCTGACCTCCGACGAGTGGAATTCCGACAACAACGGCGGCCCTTACAAGGACAAGACCGGCTACCAGATGAGCGATCTCATCGGCAAGTCCGGTCTGGAGAGCGCGCTCGAGTCCTACCTGCACGGCACGGCAGGCTCCCGCACGGTGGAGACCGACCTTGGCGGTTCGGCTATTGCCGAGCAGACCACCGCTACGGCTCCCAAGCCGGGCGACAATGTTATCACCACGATTGACCTTGACCTGCAGGAAGTCGCCGAGAAATCGCTGGAAAGCAATCTGTCTGCCTACGGCAAGGGCGGCGCGGCTGTTGCGCTCGACCCGAACACGGGCGAGGTGCTCGCGATGGCGTCCTACCCGACCTACGACCTGGCAAACTACAACAAAAACTACGCCTCCATCCAGGCGGACAGCCGCCATCCGGAGGTAAACCGTGCAACCTCGGGTGTGTACCCGCCGGGCTCCACCTTTAAGATGGTGACCGCCATCGCGGGTCTGGAGGAAGGCATCATCTCCGGTGACACCTACGTTACCTGCACCGGCACCTACGAGTACGGCGGACAGACCTTCCGCTGCAACAACCACGACACGCCCATGACGCTCAACGTCACGGATGCGCTCAAATACTCGTGCAATACGTTCTTCTACACGGTCGGTCAGAAGCTGACCGGTGAGCACCTCGAGCAGTGGACTAAGAAGTTCGGTCTCGGCACGGCGACCGGCATCGAGGTCGGCGAAGCTACCGGTCAGGCAGCAGGCCCGACCTACCGTGAGCAGCAGCGCAAGGCCGACCCGGCGATCCGCGAGTGGCAGGGCGGCGATGATCTGAACGCAGCGATCGGTCAGTCGGATAACGGCTTTACGCCGCTGCATCTGGCAAACTATGTTTCCGCTATCGTAAACGGCGGCACGCTGTACAAGCCGACGCTCGTCAAAAGCATCAAAAGCTACGATTACAGCAGCTTTATGAAAACCGATGAATCCGAGGTGCTCGGCAAGATCGACATTTCGGATGCCACGCGCGAGCTTGTCATGCAGGGCATGAGCGAGGTTACCGACGAGGGCGGTACCGCAGGCAGCGTTTTCGCGGACTACCCCATCAAGGTCGGCGGCAAGACCGGTACGGCCGAGATGTTCGAGAACGGCGAGTCGTTCGACAACGGTCTGTTCATCGCGTTTGCCCCCTTTGACAACCCGCAGATCGTTATCTGCGTAGTCGGTGAAGGCGCAGGCCACGGCGCTTACGTTGCGCCGATCGTGCGTGATATGCTCGATGAGTATTTCTCTGTCGGCAAGTCGGACCGCGCAGCCTCCCGTCAGGCGGAGAACACCCTGATTCGATAAAACAATTGTAAGCGAAACTGCAGTTTCGCGGCAGCCTAAGCCCGGCAAATGTGATTTTGCCGGGTTTTTTCTTTCCAAACCCGGTGCCATTTGAAGTTTTCGTCAAAAAATTCGCGATGAACGCTTGTAAACCGCCCGCTGTTAGTTTATAATACACTTGTAGGCGAATCTGCAGATTTATGCAGTATTGCCTTAAATAAGGTTTTCTTTCGGAGGCGGTATGTTGAAGGTGATTCTTGTTGCGTCCGGTAAGGGCGGCACAGGAAAGACCTCCCTTACAGCGGGCGTAGGCGCGGCTCTCGCGCAGCTTGGCAGCAAAGTGCTGCTGATTGACGGCGACTGCGGTCTGCGCAATCTGGATATCGTGCTCGGCATGTCCGACCGGGTGGTCTACTCGTTTGCCGATGTGGCAGGCGGCGCGGTTCCCCTCGCGGATGCCATGGCGTGTCATCCGGATATGAAAACGCTGTACTTACTCACTGCACCGGTGGCGCTTCCCGCTCTCAGCGAGCGCGGCATGGAGCAGCTGGCTGTGCAGGCCGAGGAGGCCGGGTTCGACTACCTGCTGATCGACGGTCCCGCCGGACTGCCGGCTGAGCTTTCCTTTCTGGCGCACATTGCCACGCAGGCGATCATCGTCACCTCGACCGACCGCGTGTGTGTCCGCGGCGCGGAACGCTGCGCCCGCAAGCTGGAGGAGGAATACTGCATCCAGCGCATCCGCATGGTGCTCAACCGCGTGCGCCCGCAGCTCATCAGCCACGGCAAATCCGGCAACATCGACGACGCGATGGATGAAGCAGGACTTCCCCTGCTCGGTCTCGTGCCCGAGGATGTGGACCTCATTTCGTGCAGCAACAGCGGCAGGAGCATTCATGCCGTCAAGCACACGGGCGCGGCTCGCGCCTTTATGAATATCGCCCGGCGGCTCAACGGCGAGCGTATTCCACTTAAATTGTAAGTAATCTCAACATGAATATACAGGAAAGGGGTTATTCCTGATGAATATAGCACTGATCGCACATGACCGCAAAAAAGAACTGATGGTACAATTTTGCATGGCATACTGCGGTATTCTTGCAAAGCATAACATCTGTGCCACCGGCACCACCGGCAAGTTTGTTGAAGAAGCTACCGGTCTGAAAATCGACAAGTGCCTTGCGGGTATGCAGGGCGGCGAGGAGCAGATCTCCGCGCGCGTAGCCTACAACGAGATCGACCTCGTGCTGTTTTTCCGTGATCCGATGTCCAACGCACAGTACGAACCGGACGTTCATGCGATTTCCCGCCTGTGTGACATGCACAATATCCCGATTGCAACCAACTCGGCAACCGCCGAGATGCTCATCCTCGGTCTGGACCGCGGTGATCTGGATTGGCGTAATATTGTCAACCCGAAGAACAAAAAATAAACAATAGCATTCGTTGCACCGGATCGGGTACGCCAATTCGGTGCATACGTCTGTCTTGAGGAGAATCAAAATAGTTATGGAAAAAGTAAAACCCAGAACCTTATCCGGCTTTATGGAGCTGCTTCCGGCACCGCAGGTGCAGATGGAACGCATCATGCAGGTACTGCGCGAAACCTATGCGCTGTACGGCTTCTATCCGCTGGATACCCCGCTGATCGAGTCCTCCGAGGTACTGCTCGCCAAGGGCGGCGGCGAGACCGAAAAGCAGATCTACCGCTTCACCAAGGGCGACAGCGATCTGTCCCTGCGATTCGATCTGACCGTACCGCTGGCAAAGTATGTTGCCCAGCACTACGGCGAGCTGACCTTCCCGTTCCGCCGTTTCCAGATCGGCAAGGTTTACCGCGGTGAACGCGCACAGCGCGGCCGTTTCCGCGAGTTCTATCAGGCGGACATCGACGTCATCGGTGACGGCAAGCTGGATATCATCAACGAGGCCGAGGTGCCGAGCATCATCTACAAGACGTTCACCTCGCTCGGTCTTCAGCGCTTCAAGATCCGCATCAACAACCGCAAGGTGCTCAACGGCTTCTTTGCTATCCTCGGTCTGACCGAGAAGGCCGGCGATGTGATGCGTACCATCGACAAGCTGGAGAAGATCGGCGCAGAGAAGGTAAAGACCATTCTGGTCGAGGATTTCGGCGTGGAAGCGGCTACGGCTGACGAGCTGCTGAAGTTCATCGAGACGCCGGGCGGCACCGAGGGTATCCTCGCGGCGCTGGAGGGCTACAAGGGCAGGAACGAGGTGTTCGACCTCGGCGCAGAGGAACTGAAAACGGTTGCAACCTATATGCAGGCGTTCGGCGTTCCGGCTGACCACTTCGAGATCGACCTGACGATTGCCCGCGGTCTGGACTACTACACCGGCACCGTTTATGAGACCGCTATGCTCGACCATCCGGAAATCGGTTCCATCTGCTCGGGCGGCCGCTACGACAACCTTGCCGAGTATTACACCGACAAGCAGCTGCCGGGCGTTGGCATTTCCATCGGCCTGACCCGTCTGTTCTACGTTCTCGGTGAGCAGGGTTATCTGAACGACCAGATGAACAAGGCACCGGCAGACGTACTCATCCTGCCGATGACTGACGACATGGGCGCCGCTATCAAGACCGCTACCGCTCTGCGTGAATCGGGCATCCGCACCCAGCTGTACAGCGAGCAGAAGAAGTTCAAGCACAAGATCGGCTACGCCGACAAGCTGGGCATTCCGTTCGTTATCTTCCTCGGCGAGGATGAAATTAACGCAGGCGTGGTCGCTGTCAAGGATATGGAGAGCGGCGAGCAGGTCAAGATTTCGCTTGACGAGGCAGCTAAGCTGATTCATGACGGTCTGGCGAAGAAGAACGCAGGCAAGGTCATCTGCGACAAATAAATCGCTAAATTGCAGGGCGGGTGCCCCCCCGCCTTTAGTAGAGATAGATTTTCAACTGAATATGGAGGGATTGTTTATGAAACAGCTTATTTACGGCGGTATTCTCATGATAACCGGCATGCTTGGTGTCATTGCGGCTATTCTGGCGCTTTCCGCGTCGATTGCCGACAACGCTTCCATTATGTTCCTTATCGCCTTCGCCGGCATCATTCTGTTTGCGGTTATGGCCTTTCTCGGCTATTATGAGCACGTTCGTCCGGCGATGAAGGATAAGGACAATCAGTAACTTACCATCTATATTTCAGCTAATTCGTGCAACAGCGCGTATTAAATAGAATTTGCTCTGCAAATCAAAACTGTAATAAACAAATCTTAAAGGATTGATAAACATGAATAACACATCTATTGCAGGCATGAAGCGCACGCACATGTGCGGCGAGCTTCGCCTGGAGCACGCAGGCCAGACCGTTACCGTAAACGGCTGGGTTGACCGCGTGCGCGACAACGGCGGCGTTCTGTTCCTGCTGCTGCGCGACCGCGCAGGCATCGTGCAGTGCACGTTCGACAAGTCGGTCAACGCCGACCTGTTCGACATTGCCTTCACCTGCCGCACCGAGTTCGTTGTAGCGGTAAAGGGCAAGCTGGTGGCCCGCGATGAGGCAGCCATCAACAAGAAGATGCCGACCGGCGAGGTTGAAATTATTGCCGAGGACATTCGCATTCTGTCCAAGGCGGAGACCACCCCGTTTGAGATTGACGACACCAAGGAGGTCGGTGACCAGATTCGTCTGAAGTACCGCTACCTCGATCTGCGCCGTCCGTCCATGCAGAAGAACCTGATGCTGCGCCACCGCGTAACGCAGGTTGCCCGCAACTACTTCGACGAGCACGGCTTCCTCGAGATCGAGACCCCGATGCTGACCAAGTCCACGCCGGAGGGTGCGCGCGACTACCTCGTGCCGTCCCGTGTGCATCCGGGCAAGTTCTACGCCCTGCCGCAGTCCCCGCAGCAGTACAAGCAGCTGCTCATGCTGTCCGGCATGGACCGCTACATTCAGATCACCCGCTGCTTCCGCGATGAGGATCTGCGTGCTGACCGTCAGCCGGAATTCACCCAGATCGACCTCGAGATGTCGTTCGTTGAGCAGGATGACGTTATCGCCGTCAACGAGGGCTTCCTCCAGCGCGTATTCAAGGAAGTGCTCGATGTTGACATTCAGCTGCCGCTGCCGCGCATGACCTGGCAGAACGCCATGGACAAGTACGGCTCGGACAAGCCGGACGTTCGCTTTGGCTTTGAGATCAAGGATATTTCCGACATTGCCGCAAACTGCTCGTTCAAGGTGTTCAAGGACACCGTAGCGAACGGCGGTACGGTCCGTCTCATCAACGTAAACGGCTACGCGGACAAGTTCCCGCGCAAGGAGATCGACAAGCTCGGCGAGTTCGTCAAGACCTACCGCGCAAAGGGCCTTGCATGGATGAAGCTCGCCGCAGACGGCAGCATGACCTCCTCGTTTGCCAAGTTCCTGTCCGAGGACGAGATTGCAGCCATCAAGGAGCGCGCAGGTGCAAAGGAGAACGACCTGCTGTTCGTTGTTGCCGACGCAAACTGGCAGACCGCCGCTGTTGCTCTGGGCGCGCTGCGCTGCGAGCTGGCTAAGCGTCTGGGCCTTGCCAAGAAGGACGACTTCAAGCTGCTGTGGGTCACCGAGTTCCCGCAGTTCGAGTACAGCGAGGAGGAGAACCGCCTCGTTGCCATGCACCATCCGTTCACCGCACCGATGGACGAGGATATCCCGCTGCTGGACACCGATCCGGCCAAGGTTCGTGCCAAGGCTTACGACATTATCCTCAACGGCTGTGAGCTGGGCGGCGGCTCCATTCGTATCCACGATCCCGAGCTGCAGACCAAGATGTTCGAGGCCCTCGGCTTCACCGAGGAGAAGGCCAAGGAGCAGTTCGGTCACCTGATCACTGCGTTCTCCTACGGCGCACCTCCGCACGGTGGTCTGGCTTACGGTCTGGATCGTCTGTGCATGCTGCTCGCCGGTCTGGATTCCATCCGCGACGTGATCGCCTTCCCGAAGGTTCAGAACGCGTCCGACCTGATGATGAACTGCCCGGATATTGTAGACGACAAGCAGCTGGACGATCTCTCTATCGCAGTTACCCGCGTAGAGGAAACGCCTGAGGCATAAATTCTAACGACTTGAGAAGCCGCTGCGGAAACACCACAGCGGCTTTTCCGTTTCTGCGAAAGGAGCAACTTTTTTGAGCATTGAACACAAGGTTCAAAACGAAACCGGAAGAAATCCGTACCGAATCGGTGCAAACGTACTGCTGCTCGTTGCGTTTTTCCTGCTGTTCCATCCCCTGCTGAGCAGGGGCTCGCTGATGTATCAGCCGACCATCTCGCACTGGCTGACCGCAGGCGCATTTGTACCGCTGGTGCTGCGTCCGTGGCGCCGCAACCACCCGTTTGCGGAAAATCACACGCGGCTGTACGCGGCGGTTCTGCTAGTGCATGACGTGCTGCTGTTCCTGTCTGCGGCGGCTGTCAGCCTGATCCTGGTGGAATACATGGTCAAGGGCTGTGTCATCACGCTCAAGCAGTCGTTTTTTCAGGGCTGGATCTGCTATGTGGCAGTTTACGCCGCGGCCTATCTGATCTGCGGCAACGTGCGTATCGGCGTATGCCTCGGCATGGCAATTTCGATGATCCACGGTATGATCGACCACTACGTTATGCTGTTCCGCGGCACGCCTGTCATGCTGAGCGACATTGCCGCCATCGGCACGGCAGCCAACGTGTCCAAGGGCTACTCCGCACCGATAGAGCTTTCCGTGCTCCGCGCTGCAGCGGCGGCTGTGCTGTTCTGCGTGAGCGTGTGCCTGATGCAGCGCAGCTTCAAGGTGCACAAGCGCTGGTACTTCCGCAGACTGTTTTCGCTGCCGTGCGTGCTCGTGCTGGCGTTCATCGCCTACACCGGCATCCAGACGGTCGGCACCGGACTTGCTTTCTGGCAGTCCAGCCGCCAGTACAGCGAGATTTTCTACTTCCTGCGCTGCGCGACCAGCTCGTTTGTCAAGCAGCCGGAGGGTTACAGCGCGGATTCGCTTTCTGACGCACAGAGCGAATTTACCGGCAAACAGGGCACGAAAACGCCCAATCTGATCGTGATCATGAACGAATCCTTCTCGGATCTCGGCTCGGTCGGTGCGCTTGAGACCAACGAGGACCCCATGCCGTATGTGCACAAGCTGATGCAGGGTCAGGAGAACACCATCAGCGGTCAGCTGACCGTTTCGACCTTCGGCGGCGGCACCGCCAACACCGAGCTGGAGTTCCTCACCGGCGATTCAATGGCGTTCCTGCCGTACAACTGCTCGGCGTATCAGGTGTTCATCAAGAGCGAAATGCCCAATCTGGCCTCGGGGCTGGATTCGCTCGGCTACCAGACGGCGGCGATTCATCCCTATCTGTCCACCTCGTGGAACCGCACGAACGTTTACCGTTTCTTCGGCTTTGAAGCGCAGTATTATCAGGATGATTTTGCCGCTGACGCCGGTCGTGTGCGCGATTATATCAGCGACAGTGCAAGCTACAAGAAGATTTTCGAGCTGTACGAGAGCAAGAGGGAAAACACGCCGCTGTTCGTGTTCAACGTAACGATGCAGAACCACGGCGGCTATGACTGGGACGGCGAGGGTTACTTCGACAAGCGCATCTGCCTCACCGGTAAGGAGCAGGACAAGTACCCAACGGTTGACCAGTACCTGTCGCTCGTGCGGTACAGCGACGACGCCGTGCAGGAGCTGATCAGCTACTTCTCCAAGGTGGATGAGCCGACGGCGATCGTGTTCTTCGGCGACCACCAGCCCAATCTGCCGGAGGACTTTTACAACACCCTGCTCGAGAGTCAGCGCGGCGATCTCTCGGATGCCGAGCTGCGCCAGAAAAAGATGGTAACGCCGTTCTTCATCTGGGCGAACTACGACATCGAGGAGCAGGCAAACGTGCAGATCAGCGCGAACTATCTGTCCGCGTATGCGCTGAACGCGCTCGGCTGCTCGACCTCGGGCTTTGACCAGATGCGTCTTGCCCTGCAGCAGCAGATTCCGGTGATGAACGTCAACGGTTATCGCCTGCCGGACGGCTCCTGGTATCCGCAGAGTGAACAGCCGGAAAACGACCTGCTGAACGATTATCACCATGCGGAATATGCGCAGATTTTTGACGCAAAAAATCGCAGCGATGAATGGTATACACCGTAATTCTGTACAGAATCCCCGCTTTATGCGGGGATTTTTTCCTTGTAAAAAAGATACAGTTTTACGAATTTTTTTGTTGTTATTGATAATTTTTTAACGTTTACTTTGTAAATCTGCTTTCAGTTAACGTCGAAATGCACAAATACGTCTTCTTGTTTATGTGCAAGTATCCAAAGTGCAAAAAAAGTAAAAAAAATGTTTTGCTATAGCCTCTGTATAGTGTTAGAATAACTCTCGGACAAACGGCAACGCGGTTTGCCCATTTAACAGATCATCAGTCCTTCGATTGACGGTCTTGTTTTTTGGGATCTTGCGGGCACGCGCACGCAAGCGCAGACCGAGGCCGTCATTCAGAAATCGTTTCGGTGGATTTTGAGGGATCTCCGCCGGGACACAAAATTTTTACAAGGGGAGAAAAAGATGAACTTCGTAAACTCCATGGCGTTTACCGCGATCACCTTCGTGGCGTTCACGGCACTCGTCGCACTCATCTCGTGGTGGAAAACCCGCGGTGACAACCTCGACACGCAGGACGGCTACTATCTCGGCGGCCGCAGCCTGACCGGCCCGGTCATTGCCGGTTCTCTGCTGATGACCAACCTTTCCGCAGAACAGCTCGTTGGCAACAACGGTCAGGCAGTTCGCGTCGGCATGTCCACTATGGGCTGGGAGGTAACCTCTGCAATCGCTCTGGTAATCCTCGCATTCGTACTGATGCCGAAGTACCTGAAGACCGGTCTGACCACCGTTCCGCAGTTCTTTGAGCAGCGCTACGACGAAGGCACCCGCCGTCTGGTTTCCATCATCGTACTGCTCAGCTACGTTGTAATCATGCTGCCGAACATCCTGTACGCAGGCGCACAGGTATTCGTAAACATCTTCGGCATTGACAAGATGTTTGGTATTTCCCGTTTCGCAGCAATCGCAATCGTATGTGTTGCAACCGCAATCATCGGTTCTATCTACGCCATCTTCGGCGGCCTGAAGGCAATCGCACTGTCCGACTCCATCAACGGCCTCGGCCTGATCGTCGGCGGCCTGCTGGTTCCGGTATTCGGCTTCATGTTCCTGTCCGGCCAGCTCGGCGGCGACGGCTCCTTCGTGGACGGCTTCGACAAGTTCCTGCACACCAATCCGTCCTACCTGAACGCCATCAACGAGGTTAACACCCCGGAGCCGTGGCTCCCGTGGCCGCTGCTGTTCACCGGTCTGCTGGTCAACAACATGTACTACTGGGCAACCAACCAGTCCATCATCCAGCGTACCTTCGGTGCTAAGAACCTGAAGGAAGCACAGAAGGGCGCCGTATTTGCAGGCTTCCTCAAGATCATGACTCCGCTGATCATCGTTGTTCCGGGCGTTATCTGCGCACTGGCTTACCCGGGCATGGACTGGGGTTCCGGCGACTCCGCTTACCCGATGCTGGTAGCACAGGTTATGCCGAAGCCGATTCTTGGCTTCTTCGCTGCTGTAATGTTCGGCGCGATCCTGTCCTCCTTTAACTCGGTACTGAACTCCGCATCCACCATCTACGCACTCGACATTCACCGTCCGCTGTTCAACCCGACCGCATCTGATGCCCGCATGGTTAAGATCGGCCAGAACTTCGGTACTGTAGTAGCAGTTGTTTCCACCATCATGTCCCCGTTCATGCTGTACATGGGCGGCATCACGAGCTTCGTAAACTCTGCTTTCGCTGCGTTCAATACCCCGATCTTTGTTTGCCTGCTGTGCGGCTTCTTCTGGAAGAAGGTTCCGGCTATCGCTGCTAAGATCGTCATCCCGGTACACGTTGTTCTGTACTTCATCCTCCAGTTCGGTCTGCGTAACGTCATTCCGTTCCTGAACAACATCCACTACCTGTACTTCACCGCGATCCTGTTCGTATTCGACATGCTGCTGATGTGGGTAATCGTTAAGAAGCATCCGCGTGCAACCGATTTCGAGCTGAAGGACGTAGGCGCTGTAGATCTGACCCCGTGGAAGAACGGCAAGATCTGGGCTGCCGTTACCCTGCTGATCATGGTTCTGGCTTATATCATCTTCTCTCCCCTTGGCTTCGGCAAGAGCGAGAAGACCACCTACCAGAACTACCTCGAGAATCAGACCACTGCTTCTGTTTCCGATTCTGTTCAGTAATGCAACTCAAAACGACCGTCGAAAGACGGTCGTTTTAGTTTGTCAAAAAAGTCGGTATTGAACCAATTTTATCATAACGCGCGGCAGCGCGCGTTAAATAGAATTTGCTTTGCAAATTCATAAAAACCGGGAGCGTGTATCTCGGTTTTTATACCTTAAGAGGGAAAAAGTTTCCGTATGGGAACTTTTGGACGACTTTGGAACGGCCTACGGTCCGTTCCTGCTTGTCGGCGAAACTGTAGTTTCGCGACAGCCTGAAACGACCGTCAAAAGACGGTCGTTTTTTTATGCCTGTCCCCTATGCAAATCCGAAAAAAAGTGCTATGCTAATACTAAGGCGAGAACGCCCGCACAAGGAGGAATCACCATGAAGGAACACTATAAGGGTATCGGCCATATTGCGATCTACACCGTAGATATGGACCAGAGCATTGCATTTTACGAGATGATCGGCGGCAGTGTATTCAAGCGCGACGGCGTAGAGACGCCGGAAGGCCTGAAGAAGCTGGCACTCGTTGAATTCGGCGGCTTCCTGCTCGAGCTGATCGAGCCGCCCGCAGGCACGCTCGTGCCGTCCGGTGAGGGCAGCATCCCTCACTTTGCCGTTTACGTTGATGACCTCGACAAGACCGCGGCTGACCTCAAGGCGGCAGGCGTTATCAGCTTCACCGCACCGGAGAAGAAGGTGCTGCCGAATACCTTCGGCGGCCTGCAGAACTGGTTCTTCACCGGCCCGTCCGGTGAGCAGATCGAGCTGCTGCAGATGCTGTAAAAAACGAACACCTCCCGTCTGTATCGATGGGAGGTGTTTTTTATGCAGTACCGCAGGGCGGGCTGCCCTCCCCCCGCCCTATAAAAAGGTAAACCGCCTGAATCATTCTCCATCCTCAATTCTCCATTATTCTCTCTGCGAGCAACAAAAAAGCTCCCAACCTCACGGTTGGGAGCTTTCATAAACCTAAAGCGAGTTTATCGCGCGCTATTAATAGTGGCGAGACTCGAACAGGTGATCCTCGATGCGCTTGCGGGCAGCCTGAACCTCAGCCTTCTGAGATACCTCAGCTACGCCTACACGCCACCAAGCCTCGTAACCTGCGGACATGGTCTTCGGCAGAACCTTCATGTCGATCAGGGTGGAAACGGTCTGCTTCTTGGAATCCTCGATTGCAGCCTTCAGCTCGTCAAGAGTCTTAACGGTGTAGGTCTTGCAGCCGTAAGCAGCGCCGATTGCAGCGTAATCTACCTGGATTACCTTGCCCTTGTGTACGCCGTTGGTTACGCCTTCCTCAAGCATGTTCTTCTCGGTGCAGATGGAAGCATTGCCGTTGGAAACCTCGAGGTTGTTGATGCAGCCGAAGGAAGCGTTATCGAACAGCATAACGTTGATCTTGTGGCCCATCTGAACCGAAGTGATCAGCTCAGAGTGCAGCATGTCGAAGGAACCGTCGCCGCACATAGCGTAAACTTCCTGATCCGGGCAAGCGATCTTAGCGCCCAGAGCGGAGGCAACCTCGTAACCCATGCAGGAGTAACCGTACTCCATGTGGTAGGTGTTCTCCTTGCGGGCACGCCACAGACCCTGCATGTCGCCCGGCAGAGAGCCTGCTGCTGCACATACGATAGCGTTGTCATCAATGAGATGGTTGATGGTGCCCAGAACGGTGGTCTGGCACAGCTTGCAGCCGGTATCCTCGATGTACTTCTCAACGCACTCACGGTTGTCGTCGTTGCACTCCGGGGTGAAGTGCTCCTTGTCGGTGTACTCAACCTTGTCCAGACGCTCAACCTCAGTCCACCACTCCTTGCGCAGAGCAGCAACTTCCTCAGCGTAAGCCTTGTCGGTGTGGTAGCCGATCTTAGCCAGCTCCTCGCCGATAGCAGTCAGAGCCTCGTTTGCGTCAGCAACGACCGGCGTAGCGTCCATCTTGTAAGCCTGGAACTCAGACGGGTTGATGTTGACGAACTTAGCGTCGGTGCGGTACAGCCACTTGGAAGCGGTGGTGAAGTCGGTGTAACGGGTGCCAACGCCGATTACAACGTCAGCCTCGTGCGCCAGCTTGTTTGCAGCGATGCCGCCGGTGGTGCCCAGACCGCCGAGGTTCAGCTCGTGATCCCAAACAACAGCGGACTTGCCGGCCTGGGTCTCGCCGAATGCGATGCCGAAGTCCTCAGCGAACTTCTTGAATACCTTGTGTGCCTCAGCATAACGAACGCCGCCGCCGCAGATCAGGAGCGGCTTCTTTGCGTTCTTGATGACCTCAACAGCCTTGTCCAGAGCGTACTTGGTAACCGGACGGCGGTCAACGCGCCATACGCGCTTCTTGAAGAAGTCAACCGGGTAATCGTATGCTTCAGCCTGAACGTCCTGCGGCAGAGAAATTGCAACAGCACCGGTGTTAGCGGTATCGGTCAGAACACGCATAGCGGAGATCATGTCGGTCATAACCTGCTCCGGACGGTTGATGCGGCCCCAGTACTTGGTAACAGCCTGGAAAGCATCATGAGCGGAGATGGACAGGTTCTGCGGCTGCTCCATCTGCTGGAGAACCGGGTCCGGCTGACGGGAAGCGTAGATGTCGCCCGGCAGGATCAGAACCGGAATGTTGTTAGCGGTTGCGGTTGCAGCAGCGGTAACCATGTTGCAGGCGCCGGGGCCTACGGAAGAGGTGCAGGCGAAGATGGACTTGCGGCGCATCTGCTTAGCGTAGCCAACTGCAGCCAGAGCCATGCCCTGCTCGTTCTTGCCCTGGTAAACAACCATGTCCTTGAGCTCCTGCTCAACGCCGTTAGCGAAGCCAACTACGTTGCCGTGGCCCGGCAGCATGAAGATGCCCTTAACGAACTTGTGCTCCTGCTCGTTGCCATCCATATCAATGTAGCTGATATACTGGTTCTCGAGGAAGCGAACGAGTGCCTGAGACGCAGTCAGACGAACGGTTTCCATATGAATCATGTTGGAAATCCTCCTAAATAGAATACAAATAATGATGAATCAAAGCCAGTCTCCAACAAGCCTTGACTTAGCACCCTCCCTCTCCAAAAGGAGGGGCAAGGGAACCATAGGTTCCCAAACACACGAGACAGGTCTCGTGCCTGCCGCGCGCACGCGGCAGATGCAGTTCCTTATCAAAGTCCAGCTCCGCCGGACTTTGATACCACTGCCTGCGCCGTGGCGGCGCAGCCACCTTTGCCGTGCAAAGGTGAGAGGGGTATCGTCAAAAGTTTCTACGGAACTTTTGGCGTATATAGGGGAGACGGAGTCGCCCCTATAAGCGGCAATCAGTTGCCGCTCGGGCAGTGCCAGATATGATCGTTGGCATCGTCCTCAAGCAGCCACAGGTGCTCCTCGTCGTCGATGCGGGTCTTGTCCCACGGGTCGCCCGGCAGATGACGGATGCCCCAAGCGTAGCAGCAGGAGTAGCCCGGTGCGGTTACCTGAGAGTGCATCTTATCGGTGATGATAGCGAGGCCGTTGTGATGGGTCTCGTAAATCTCGCCGTTGCCCCAGCCTGCGCCGAAGCCCATCGGCTTGTCGAAGCGGTAGAAGTAGCACTCCGGCTGCGGATGATGATGCGGCGGGTAAGAGGACCACTTGCCCGGCAGGTTGACAACCTCGCCCAGTACCATGTTGGAGTACGGCGCGTTGTCCAGATCGAAGCAGGTGCGTACATCACGCTTGATGCAGCCCATCAGCTCGCCCTTGTTGCCGCGTGCCCAGGTATCGGTGTCTTCCGGCTTGTACATCTTGCTCGGGAAAGTCTTTTCGTTCAAAGTCTTCTGGATGTAGATGTTGCACGGACCGTGTGCGATGATCTCGAACTTTACGCCCTTGCAAACGTGCAGGCAGGACGGGTTGTAATCGAACGGATTCGGACGGTCTACATCGTAGGACTCATTCTCCCACTTGATGGTGCACTTGCCGTCGAATACCAGTGCTGCAACTTCCTTCTCAGGCTCCTCGCAGCTCCAGGTGTCGCCGTCTTCCATCACGAGGAGAGCAACGTCCATCATGGCATCCTTGCCGATGCCTTCGTCAAGACGGATGTACTCGTTGTATCCGCGCTTGACCTGCTTATCCATGTACATAGGAATTCCCTCCAAAAAATAATTTTTTGGTGCGGTGACCGGTATATCCCACCCGATCACGCAGATTCAGCTGTGAAAAACAGCCTATCTATTATCATTATACCACGCCATAACAGCCAGTTTCAACCACTCATTGAACGGATTCGGCGCGGTGCGGAAAGGCTTTGTCATTCAGCACAAAAATCCGAGTGGATTTTCTCGCAAATGATACAACAAAAATACGATTGGTTTGTGTCGCACTCTTGCCTTCCCTTCCTTTTTCATCTATAATTATAGCAGATATTCAAAGGATTGCTTGCAATTTCTTCAGCAGTAATAACACGATTTTAAGGTATGCACGCAGCGTGTGCATCAGAAAGGATTTTCGCCATGGATGCAGCCCGCCGAGAGAAAAAAGAGCACGGCACACTTGCGTTTCCGTTCCAGATCTACCCCGCGCTGGACGGCAGCGAAGCCGATGACAGCGATTTCATCCCCTATCACTGGCACCCGGAACTGGAAATCATCACGGTGGACGCGGGCCACGTTTCGCTCACCATCGCTGACCACACCTACGAGGGCACGCACGGCGATGTGTTCTTCGCCGCCGGTGAGGAATTGCACGAAATTCGTGCCGCCGGACGGGAGAACCAGTTCCGCTCGTTCGTATTTGCGGCGGATTTCCTGCAGTTTTCGCGTGCCGACCAGAGCGAATTCGCGCTGCTGTCGCCGCTCGCCGAGGGACGGCTGCGGTTCGGCACCTGCATTCGCGCCGGTGAACCCGGGCAGAGTGAAATCCGTGCGCTGCTCGCACAGATCGTGCGCGCGTGGCAAGTGCAGGCGCCCGGCTGTCAGCTTGCCGTGAAAGCCGCGCTGCTCGGCATTGTGGCCGTGTGCGCGCAGTACGGGCGGCTGGTCGGACATCAAATGCGCCCGGGCGCGGACTACAAGGCGCAGCAGCTTAAGGAGATCGTCGGCTACCTCGGTGAGCATTTCACCGAACCGCTCTCGCTGCCGGCGGTTGCAGCAGAATTTGGGCTTTCACCGCAGTATTTCAGCACCTTTTTCCGGGATAATTTCGGAAGGACATTCACCCAGCATATCAATTCCCTGCGGATCGAGCAGGCGGCGCGTCTGCTCCGTGAGACCGATCTGCCGGTCATGGAGGTCGGGTTTCGCGTCGGATTTGATAATTTCAGCTACTTTATCAAGCGGTTTCGGCTTGTGTATGGCGTTTCGCCGTCGCATTATCGGAAAAACAGTTTAACTTAAACACGAGATTTGTTTTCTGCACCGGCTGACCGGAGTGCTCGAACTGCGTCAGCGTGTTCGCCCTAACGGGGCGGCTCCTTTTCTGCACCGATTGTGCGGGGTACGCGAACTGCGTTAGCGGGTTCGCCCTTTCCGGGCGGGGAGTTTTTCGCTGAACCTCAGCAGGGATTCGCCGTCTGCGGACGGCGGGAGCATCGCGGCGCCCGCCGCGGGGGCAAAAAGGAAGGACAACCTGCGGTTTTCCTTCCTCTTTGGACTCCTACCTTTCCCTTGCTTCCTAATCTGGCGCAAATTTCCTATGTGTGACCGCTCCGAAAAGGAGTACGGCAGAGGATTTTTTCTACCGTATCTTTCGCAACCTGTTCGCAGGGTCAGATACATTACTGCTACACATATGGGTTCATCTAAGCAGGCGCGACATAACAGTGTCGCGCAATTTTTTTGCGCGTTATACCGGAAGGCACCTGCGAATTTAGGTGTTTGGTACAATTTATCCTCGCAGGTGCTGTCTATCATAACGCGCTAACGAGTTGCGCGGCACTGCTATGCCGCGCCTGCGAAGACTTTCCGGTCTGTGTAGCAGTAATTTATCTGACGCTGCGAATATGTCGGGACATGGGAGCACACTGTGCTCCCCTACGGAAGAAAAAATCCTCTGCCGTTCCCCTATTTTCGCAGCGGTCACATGTCGGCAATCTACGCCAGGCTAAGAAATAAAAGGAAGTGGGAGTTAAGAGGGTAGAAACCTTGGTGTCTACCCTCTTGCCCCGCCGCGGGGCGCGGCTAATCCCCTCGCTGAGGTTCAGCGAAAAACTCTCCGCCCGTTAGGGGCGAACCCGCCTGCGGCAGTTCGAGTACCCCGCTCAGCCGATGCAGAAAAGGAGCAGCCCGGATAGGGCGAACACGCCAACGGCAGTTCGAGTACCCCGCTCAGCCGGTGCAGAGAAAAAGGCTGCCGCCCGGACAGGGCGAACCCGCTGACGCAGTTCGTGTGCCCCGCCTAATTACTGCCAACAGATGTAAAAAACCTCCGTATGAACCATACGGAGGTTTTTCTATGTCTTATCTCGTCTGCTGGGTAATAATAAACACCGGAATGTACCAAATAAGCTGATACAGCAGAATATTCATCACCGGAAGCGCGTCTGCGGCGTTCTGGTACAGCAGGTAGAACACGATCAGCATACCGAGCAGGCCGGCGAACGTGCCGAGCGTCAGCGCCGAGCGGACGGCGCCCGCCAGCTTATCCGCGCCGCGGAGCACCTGCATGAACGGACCGGCACCCTCGCGGGTGAGGATAGCTGCCGGTGCATCGCCCTTGGCGTAATTCGGATTCAGCAGACGATCCACGCCTGTCGGATCCGGCTGGTCGGCAAAGCCGCGTCGAAGGTCAAACTCCTCCTCAATCATCGCCGGGGAGATATTGAAATCACGAACAGCGAGGACCGCATTCATGTGCATGCGGCGCATGAGGCGCATCGCCTTATAGGTATTCTTGGTGGTCTGGTAACGCATGGTCAGCACGCCTGCGAGCGCGTTATCCACAACCAGATACATGTTAATCTGACCCTTATGGCCGGATTCGATCGGAACGCCCATCTTGACCATGAGCGCCGCCGTGCCGAGCACGATACGGCTGGTGCCGACAGCGCCGGTTACACCGCCCTCGACCAGACGCACGTCACGCGCGGTAAAGGTGATGCCGAAGCGCTCCTTCGTGGTATCAGTCAGCACACGGCCCAGTTCCAGACCGGCGGATTCGGTCAGCGCAGCTGCACAGCCGAGAATCTGCTCGTCCGTGATACGGCCCAGATTGTCGATGGCCTCAAGCTCGATCGAGCCGGTCGGGAACAGATCGTTCTCGAGCAGCATGACCTTCTCCGTGCCGCGCAGCAGGTTGGCCTGACGCGCACCCGCAATGGCTGCACCCGAGCGCAGCAGGCGGCTTGCGGTATTCTTGTAGCTTGCGCCGAACGCGCACAGCAGACCGATCGGCGCGGACACCGACAGGATTGCCGAGAACGCCCAGAAGAAGCGCACCGGCTCGCCGCAGTTGAACGAAGCGACCAGCGACAGGATGATTGCGAGCGCCAGTGCAATCGGCGTGTAGATGAGCGAGAAGCGGTCAACCGTGTCCGGGCGCTCGATCTCGGTCAGGAACGAGCTTGCATCGTACAGCGGGCACTTGACGGCATTGCACGCATCAATCTCGCTGTCGTAGTGGCTGTAAACCGCCAGCGGCTGCTCCGCCTCGCAGACGGCACGATAGGAACGCGCCTGTGCCAGACTGCGGCCGCGTGCCTCACGCATTTCGGCGTAAAGCAGAAGGATGGAAACCGCCGTGTACGGTACGGCAACGCCGCCCTGATCCGGAAATACCAGCAGAGAGGCGCAGTGCAGCAGCGATGCCAGTTCCGCAAACGACACGAGCGTGCCGCGTGCCGGACGGCCGTGCAGCAGCGAGGAAAAGCCGTTGCCGAACACGTCAATACCGATCAGCAGCGCCAGAATCTGCAGGGCAGCCAGTGCGCCGATGCCGATGGTCGGGTTCTGCAGAATATCGAGCACGACCGGAAGCGGCAGCGCCTCAAAGCTCGGTGCAAAGCTGAGATACGCGGCAGCTGCGGCAAGGAGCAGCACCAGCAGCGACCGGAACGACAGAATGCCCGAACGGCGGCGTGCCGCGTGCATAGCCGCCTCCGGATCGACCAGCTTGATGTCCTCCTCTTCCTCAGCCTGATCGGCAGCAATGCGTGCCGCTCTTGCCTGCTTGCGCGAGATGCTCGCCTTGCGGCTTGCTTCCTCGGCGGCGGCTTCTTCCACGATCTCCTGCTGCTCGGCAGCCTGCTCGGCGGCTTCCTTTTCTGCCAGCTTGGCCTCGCGGCGTGCCTGCCGCTCGGCGATCTTCTGCACGGTCCTGCGCTCGCGCTCTGCCATTTTCTGCTCGCGCGCCGCGATGCGCGCTTCGCGCGCTTCTTCAACAGACTCGTGTTCGGCGGCGGCTGCGGTCTCTGCGGCCTTCTTTGCCGTTTTATCCTTCTTATTTCTGGGAGCCGTCTTTGGCTCCTCTGCCTTGGTCTCTGCCGCCGGTGCGGGCTGCGGCTCGACCGGCTTTTCCGGCTCTGCCGTTATCTTTGGCTCTGCCGCCTTTGCGGGCGCCTGACCGGACACCTCGGCGATGATGGAATCCAGATCAAATTCATCGGTATCCGGTACGTCGCTGAGCATATTTTTCAGCGATTCCAGATCCATATCGTCTTTTCTATCCATGTTCACTTCCCCCTTAATTGCCCTGTGTGCGTCGGCGAAGCGCCTCAAACAGCAGCACAGCCGCCGCGTTGGATGCGTTCAGCGAGTTGACACGGCCTCTCATCGGGATGCTGACGATGTAGTCGCACTTGTCGCGGGTCAGGCGGCTGAGGCCCTGTCCTTCCGAGCCGATGATGATGGCGGTCGGGCGATCAAACGGTGCGTCATACAGACCGACTGTACCGTCAGCCTCTGCACCGAACAGCCATACACCGCGTTCCTTGAGTTCATCGAGCGTGGACGCAAGGTTGTTTGCCTTGTGTACGCCGACATAGGCGAGTGCGCCCGCCGCCGAACGAGCGACAGCTGCGGTCAGACCGACAGCTCTGCGCTTCGGGATGATAACGCCGTGTGCGCCTGCGGTCTCTGCCGAACGGATGATGGCACCCAGATTATGCGGGTCCTCGATGCCGTCGCAGACAACGATGAGCGGCACCTCACTGCGCTCCTCGGCGACGCGGAAAATATCGTCGAGCGAGACGTACTCCTGTGCCGCCGCCTGTGCGATAACGCCCTGATGGTTGCCGGTCGGGCTCATGCCGTCCAGCTTGCGCCGGTCGCAGGTGACGACCGGAACATGATGCCTGCGCGCTTCTGCCGCCACATCACCGATGTGTGCGCCTTCGGCCACAAACACCTTATCCACTGCACGGCCTGCGCGCAGCGTTTCGAGGACGGCGTTGCGTCCCTCGATCAGCGTGCCGTCATCCTCAACCGGAGGACGGCGTCTGTTTTTTTCATATGCCATAAATTTTTACGCTCCAAAATGAGAAATAACTTTGCATATCCTCAGATACTTTCAGTTAGTTCCATTATACACACTTCCCGACTGTTTTTCAATGTTAGACACGAAAATTATACAAACATCGCCGCAAAAGTGCTGCCATACGTTCGACAGATATCGACAATTCGCTCTGCCGCATTTACACAGCCAGATTTTAGGCGATACAATGAAACCGGACTGAAAGGAGCGAGGACATCTATGGATGGCAAAAAATTTGACAAAAACACGCTGAAAACACTTGCAATCGCGGCCTCTCTGCTGCTGAACTGCATTTTAGGCGGTGCATCGTACACCTATTATCATCATCTGGCGGAGCAGATGAACGAGACCGCTTCCCTGCAGTCGCAGGTAAGCCATCTGGAAGGCTCGGTTTCCGACCTGCAGGCGCAGGCGGACGAATCCCAGCCGACCATTGACAGTTTGAAAGCGCAGGTGGCTTCGCTCACCGAGGAGAAGAACGGCCTGCAGACGCAGGTGGACACACTCACGAGCCAGAAGGCGGATTTACAGAAACAGGTAGATACGCTCAAAGCAGGTGCATCGAGCGGTTCGTCCTCCGGCGGTTCCTCGAGTGACAGTTCGTCCGTCCCGGCAGCTTACAGCAGCTCGGACGACCAGAGCGAGACCGTTTACGTCACGGACACCGGCTCCAAATATCACAGTGCCGGCTGCCGGTATTTGAAGAAAAGCCAGATTCCAATGTCGCTTTCCGAAGCCAAGCGGCAGGGTTACACCGCCTGCTCGGTCTGCGGCGGATAACATGAAAAAGAAGCTGAGATTTTGTCTCAGCTTCTTTTGTTTGCCTGTTAAAACAGTCTGTCCATATTCTGACGCAGCATGCGAACCATACGTTCGCAGTCAAGCATGGTATCATCCGCGCCGAACATAACGGCGGTCTGATCGACTACGCTCGTATTCGGGTTGCTGCTGCCGACCACGACCCGTCCGTTCTTCACGCGGTCCATCACGGTATCCGCGTTATTGATGAGGAAATCCAGTTCGTTCATCAGACTGCTGTTGTAGTAGCGGATCGGGTTGGCCTGCTCGGTCATGCCGCTGCGGATGGTCTGCGCCTTGCGCTTGATGGAATCCAGAGCCGCCATAGCAGCCGCCTTATCGGTAATCACATAGTCGGTATAGCTGCCGTTTTTCACCTCAGAATCGCAATTCTTGAACTTTTGCGTATCCGTTCGCATATCGAGCAGCTGCTTCATGAGGTTCGTCGCGTAGGTTTCCATTTCGGCGCGCTTGCTGTCCGAAAGCGGCATCCGCAGGAAGATGGCATTCACGTCGTTCTCTGCCTTGGCGCTGTACCACGTTACGTCCATGCCGGTCAGCTCACCGATGTTGCGAAGCGGCAGATAGATGGAGTTTCGGTAAAACAGCGGATAAATCGTCTCGCCCTTCTGGTTCTTGAAGGTCTGCTGTTTGCCGTCCACGAGCACCTTCACGCCCTTATCGAGCGTAGCCGTGCCGGTCGCACCGACATATTTCACGCCTTCCTTGTGGTACGCATCGTCATCCGCACATGGATAGGACTTTTCCGTAGTGCCGGACAGGAATACCGTGCGCGATGCACTGTCCCACGAGATATTTTTGCCCATCCAGCGGCCAACCGTGCGCAGCGGCATATAGGTCGAGCCGTTGTAGCTCAGCGCCGTGTAAACCGTCTTGCCGTCCTCGCTCGGGAAGGCAGCCGGAATGCCTTCTGCATAGATGTCCGCGCTCTGCGGATTGATTTTTACGGCGGTGCGAACCTGTGCCGCAGTCTGCGCTGCAGCCTGCACCCCGGCTTTGGAAATCACGGTGGTCTGCACATTTGCTGCGCCTGCGCTCATCATCAGTGCGGACGCCATCAGGCAGCCCGCGAGTGTGCCGCTTACGATTTTCTTGAACTTAGTCATAATTGCCCCTCCACATAATAAAATACAGATTTTTCTATCCATACCTATGGTATACAACAAAAATCATATTCTGTCAATCTATTTTCCTGATACTATTATAACGACCGGGAGCGCCGTTTTGTGACAACAAACCGCTAAGAATTTTTTTCAAAAAATTTGCCACAGAAAATCCCGCTCAGGCGTTGTATAATTGAATGGTATCATTTCCAACCCGAGGGGGAACCAAATTGACACAGGAGCAAATCCTCTTTTTCGAGGAATCATATACAAAGTATTACAGGATGATGGTGCAGACTGTTCTGCCCATTGTCGGCAGCCGCGATATTGCCGAGGACATTGTGGCCGACACCTTTCTCATCCTGCTGGCAAAGATAAACAGCGTGATGGAGCACGAGCAGCCGGTCAAGTGGCTGTTCCGTGTGCTGAAAAACAACGCCATCAGCGAATACCGCGCGCAGTGCAGACACGCGGCCGCGCCGCTTGAGGAAAGCATTCTGCGTGCAGCCGAACCCGAGCTGATACCGTTTTCCGGCATGCTGCCAAAGGGCTTATCCGCGTCCGAACAGCGCATTCTCACCCTGCGGCTCGCTGAGGACATGGACTATTCCACCATTTCGGAAAAACTCGGCATTTCCGAGACCGCCTGCCGCAGCCAGTACAGCCGCGCACGGCGGCACTGCGCCGAACTTATGGAAAGGAGTGACGACAATGCAGGATTCTAAGCAGATTGACGAGCTGTTCCGGCTGATGGACGCGGTTTGCGAAAACGGTGATGCGGCTCTGCCTGCGCTCGAGCAGTATTTGCAGACGCAGACGGACGCGCCGGAAATCGACACAGAAGCGTCGCTCAAAAAGTTCAAGGCCGACCATAAGGAATTTTTCGTCAAGCCGCACCGCGGGCGGCGGCTGTGCTACCGCGTTTTTGTTGTCGCGGCGGCTGTTTTCGCCGCAGGAACCGTGTTTGCGCTGGCTACCGGACACAATCCGTTCGACTATGCGGCGATGTGGGATTCCGAGACGTTCGGCTTTTTCCAGAGCGGACATGACGATTTTGAGACCACCGAGGACGGCTATACGCATTTTCCGGATGGTACATCGGCAAGCTATGAGGAAAACCATGCACCGGAAGATAGTACAGTAGAGTATGACCCGAATGCACCGCTCGGTTCGGAGGCAAACCCGATACCGGTACATGAAGAAGTAGACCCGGAATATGCAGATGTACCGGATACAGATTTGTCCGATACCAACTTAGAGAAAACCGAGTCCACTTGGAATGAAATGCACGTTATGGAGTATTTCGATATCACCAATGCGGATTTGAAAACCACTTTAGCGGAATTCGGTGTAAAACAGAAAATGGCACCTACTAAAATTCCTTCTGCGTATTCCATACCCCAAATTCAAATCACAAAAGATTATCTCTCCGATCGAGTAACTTTTGTCGGTTCTTATACCAAACCCACCGACCCTAACGGTCCTTATATTCTGGTACTCATTGAAGTTCCACTAAACGGCAGTGCCGGTGGCATCGAAAAGGACGACCGTCCGGTTATCGAATATAAAAAACCAAATGCCACATGGTACATCATGCACAATCTGGAGCAAATCAACGCGGTTGCCATGATTGACCAATATGAAGTGCTGATTTCTGCACCGCTTTCGGTAGATGAGGTAAAGGAAATCATCGACTCCATCTACGAATAACAAAAACCCGATCTCCAACAGACACAATGGAGATCGGGTGCTTTTTTATGCGAAAATTTTATGGTACGCGTGCGAGACGTAACCGCCGACAGCGGCGGTCATTTCCTTGGACGCCACGGCTTTATCCGCCACGGTGATAATCCACGCGATTCGCGTGCGCGGCATGGCCGCCAGCGGAAACATGTGCCGTGCGATGGCTTCGCACTCCCGCTCGGACAGACCGAAGGTATGCTTGGCGCGGTCGGCTGCGATGTGGCCGTGAATGAACCCGTGCATGTGGGCAATGCGGTGCACGCCGGAAAAATGGCTCAGATAGCGACGAAAGCGCTCGCCGTGCCAGTCATAGCCGAAAAAGTCATGCAGCAGCGCGGCACGGACAACCGAAGTCGTTTCGCTCTCCGACAGACGCATCAGGCGGGCGATCTGACAGGCTGCTTCCGCTACCGCAACGGAATGGTCATACACAGAGTTGTCCAGTCCGTGGTGACAGAACGTGCGAAGCTGCTGAAAACGCGGATGTGCAAGGATATCTCCCGCGTACTGCTGGATTTCACTGTCCATCGGACCCACCTTCCTTCCTTTTGATGTCTTTATTATAGTGCGCTTAGTGCACAAAATCAAGAGGTAATTTGTAACAAGTTTGTGACAAAAATACCAACAATCTGCTTAGCCGAGCGGCGGCGTGTCCAGTATCATCTGCCTGTACTCCAAATCCTCAAAGCCGAGCATGTGATAGAGGGCACTTGCCCGCACGTTGCTTTCCGTTACCTCCAGACGATAACGCGCGGCTGTGTTGTACTTTTCGTGCACCGCGGCAATAATCCTGCTGCCGATGCCCTTGCCGCGCTGCTCGTCATCCACCATGATTTCCTCCAGCCAGACGCACAGACCGCCCGCCTCGTTCGACCAGGTGAGCGCCAGCAGACAGTACGCGCACGGCTGTCCGTTCTCGTCCTCGGCAATCAGGCAGTCCGCATACGGCGTGCCGTGCAGGAGCAGCTCAAACGTGCGTTCGGCGTTCTGCTGCGGGATTTCATGGTCGCAGGCAGGCGTTTTATAGAACGCATGGCAGCGGTCGATAAAAAATTCGCGGTCGGATGCCTCGATAGAGCGAATACGCATAGTTTCCTCCTGAAAGAACAGGGCATGTCCGTTGACACACCCTGTTTTGCTGTAAAATTAAGGCAACACCGCACAATTAAAGCGGCGGTGCTTTGCGGAAATTTTGTGTCCTGACTTTGTTGCAGTTTCACGGTAATACATCAAGTATTACCGCAAAACTGTGCCTCGTCAGTACGCAAAATTTACTCGCAAATCACTCTTGTTCAATTATGCGGTATTGCCTTAAATCTGGTCAAGCGCCTGCTTGAGGTCAGCGATAATGTCCTCAACATTCTCCAGACCGACCGAAATACGCACCATGCCCGGCTCAATGCCTGCGGCAACCAGCTGCTCATCGGTCAGCTGACGGTGGGTTTCGGACGCCGGATGCAGCACGCAGGTGCGGATGTCGGCAACATGAACCTCATTGCACGCCAGCTTGAGGCTGTCCATGAACTTCATCGCCGGAGCGCGACCGCCCTTGATGTCGATGGACATAACGCCCGAGGTGCCCAGCGGCAGGTACTTCTGCGCACGCTCGTAGTGCTCGTTGCCCGGCAGTGCGGGATAGCGAACGGATGCGATCTTGTCGCTCGACTCGAGGAACTTGGCAACGGTCAGCGCGTTCTCGCAGTACTGACGCATACGCACCGGAAGGGTCTCCAGACCGAGGTTGAGCAGGAACGCCGAGTGCGCCGCCGGATAGCAGCCGAAGTCACGCATGAGCTGCATACGCGCCTTGATGATGTATGCCATCGCGCCGAACTCGCGGGTGTAGACTACGCCGTGGTAGCTTTCGTCCGGCTCGGTGAAATCCGGGAACTTGCCCGATGCCGCCCAGTCAAACTTGCCGCCGTCCACGATCACGCCGCCGCCCTGTACGGCATGGCCGTCCATGTACTTGGTGGTCGAGTGGATGACAATATCCGCGCCCCATTCGATCGGTCGGCACAGCACCGGCGTTGCGAACGTGTTGTCCACGATGAGCGGCACGTTGTTCTTGTGCGCGATGTTCGCCCACTTTTCAATGTCGAACACGGTCAGAGCGGGATTTGCAAGCGTCTCACCGAACACAGCCTTGGTGTTGGGCTTGAACAGCTTCTGCACTTCCTCCTCGCTTGCCTCTGCGTCCGCCCAGATGCACTCGATGCCGAGCTTTTTAAGCGTTACGCCGAACAGGTTGATCGTGCCGCCGTAGATGGTGGAAGCCGCGATGAAGCTGTCGCCTGCCGAGCACAGGTTGAGGATGGACAGCAGGGATGCCGCCTGACCCGAGGAAGTCAGCATCGCGCCGACGCCGCCCTCGAGGGACGCGATCTTCTTCTCTACCGCATCGCAGGTCGGGTTGGCAAAGCGCGAATAGATGCACTCCATCGGCATATCGAACAGGGACGCGATCTTTGCGGTCGAGTCAAAGCGGTAAGTGGTGGACTGCACGATCGGCATGACGCCCGGACCGCCGTTTTCCGGCTTGTAGCCTTCATGCAGGCATTTTGTTTCGATTTTCATATAGACTACCTCTTTACTATGATTTAACGTAGAAGAATCTCCACTTATTGTAGCATGCAGAAGCCTGTCGGTCAAGGCGGTTCGGTTGAACAAACAGCGATATCATGGTATGATAGAGGCAGTACGAAGGGAGGCAAACCGCATGAAGGATCTGCTCATTACCCTGCTGAATACAGCGTTCTGGGTCGGACTGCATTTCGGTACGGCTGGCGCAGTGTGCGCTCTGCCGCAGGACGTGCAGACACGGTGGTTCGACCCAAACCGGCGTTTTTTCACGGTTTCCGACTGGGAAATGCGGGTTTTCCGCAAGATCGGTCTGCCGAAATGGAAGGACCGGCTGCCGCAGTTTAATCCCGAATTTGACAAGCGGCACCTCAAATCCGGGCGGGATACGGCATACCTTGACCGTTTTCTGTTCATCACCTGCCGCGCGGAGGTGATTCATTATGTGATCGGCGTGCTCGGCTGGGTATCGCTCGTTTTTTGTCTGCTGAGCGCCGACCGGACGGCGTGGCTCATCCGGTATGCGGTCATTGCGCTTGCGATTCAGCTGGCGAATCTGCCGTTCGCGTGGATTCAGCGGTATAACCGGAAACGGCTGCTCAGCGTCCGCAAAAGGCTTTCATTACGGATAGAAATTTGATATAATATAAAGATAGCATAAGGATAATCAAGGAGATTTTGCAATATGACAGACGAAAAAATTGCACGCATCAACGCGCTTGCCAAAAAGGCCAAGACCGAAGGACTGACCGACGCGGAGAAGAAGGAGCAGCAGGAGCTCCGCGCAGAGTACGTTGCCGATTTCCGCAAGAGCCTGAAGGCACAGCTGGACCACACGGTGGTTATCAATCCGGACGGCAGCTCGTACAAGCTGAAGCAGGACAAAAAGTGATGCAGCTGCCCGAACACGCGGCACACGCCATCCGGCGATTAGAGCGTGCCGGATTTGAGGCGTGGGCGGTCGGCGGCTGCGTGCGCGACAGCCTGCGCGGCGCAGAGCCGCACGACTGGGATCTGTGTACGTCCGCCTCTCCGGCTCAGATGCAGGCCGTGTTCGCGGACGCGCGTGTGCTCACGACCGGACTCAGGCACGGCACGCTGACCGTACTCACGGACGGCGGCCCGCTCGAGATTACCACCTACCGCACGGAGGGCGGCTACTCGGACGGACGGCATCCGGACGGCGTGCGCTTTGTCACCGACATCCGTGAGGATCTGGCACGAAGAGATTTCACGGTCGGTGCAATGGCGTGGCACCCGGAACGCGGTCTGTGCGACCCGTTCGGCGGGCAAACCGACCTCAAAAACGGCGTTCTGCGCGCGGTCGGTGATGCAGACACCCGATTTCAGGAGGACGCGCTGCGCATCCTGCGCGGACTGCGGTTCGCATCCAAGCTGGGTTTTGCCATCGAGCCGGAAACCGCCGCTGCCATGCGGCGGCAGGTGCATCGCCTGGACTGCATTGCCGCCGAGCGCATCCGTGAGGAACTGACCGGTCTGCTGTGCGGCCGCTATGTGCAGCGCACGCTGATGGCTTATGCCGACCTTATCACCTCTGCCCTGCCCGAGCTCGCGCCCATGCAGGGCTGTCAGCAGCAGAATCCGCACCACCTATACGATGTGTGGGAGCACACCGTGCGCGCGGTCGGTCAGGTACCGGCCGAGCCGGTGCTCCGGTGGGCGATGCTGCTGCACGACAGCGGCAAGCCCGCCTGCAAGACCGTGGACGAGCAAGGCATCGGGCATTTCCGGGGACATCCCAGAGCGAGCCTTGCACTGTCGCGCAAGCTCCTGCCGCGGCTGCGGTTCTCAAGCGCGGACACCGAACGCATCCTCCTGCTGGTCGAGCGGCACGACACACCGCTCGGTGACAACGAAAAGCTGGTGCGGCGCAGCCTGTCGCGCATCGGAGAGGCGCGGTTCCGCGACCTGCTGGCGATCAAAAAAGGCGATGCGGTCGGTCAGGGCACCAGCCGCGACTATGTGGCGCAGCTGTTTGAGACCGAAGCGCTGCTGAACCGCGTGCTCGCGCAGGAGCAATGCTTCTCGCTGCGGCAGCTTGCCGTAAACGGAACTGATTTACAGGCGCTCGGTCTGCGCGGCAGGCCGGTCGGTGAAATGCTGCACGCCCTGCTGGATGCCGTGATAGACGGCCGAACCGACAATCGGCGGGATACGCTTCTGCGGCTTGCCCGCACCCGAATGGAGGAACAACATGTCAAATAAAGAGATTTTCATCGAAACCTACAACAAAAACATCCATCGTCCGGGCGCGGAAAAGCTGCTTGCGTGGCTTGAGGGCACGGATTTCTTCACGGCTCCCGCGTCCACGCGGTTCCATGCTGCGTATGAGGGCGGTCTGCTCGACCACTCGCTCAACGTGTACAACGTGCTGATCTCCAAGCATTTCAATCCCGAGACCGACGATCTGGAAAGCTACACCATCGTTTCGCTCCTGCACGATCTGTGCAAGGCCGGTTTCTACAAGACCGAGCTGCGCAACCGCAAAAACGATCGCGGCGAGTGGGAAAAGGTGCCGGTTTACGCAGTAGACGATCAGTTTCCGTATGGTCACGGCGAAAAATCCGTATTCCTGATCGAGCGGTTCATGCGGCTGCGCACTGAGGAGGCCATCGCCGTGCGCTGGCACATGGGCGGCTTTGACGAGTCGGTCAAGGGCGGCAGCTTCGCACTCGCGCATGCGTTCGAGAAGTACCCGCTTGCCGTAAAGCTGCATCTTTCCGATCTGGAAGCGACCTATCTGCACGAAAGCCGAGGAGAATGAGCATGAAAACCAGGGAATTTTCCATCTCGACCGATCACGAGGGCATGTACAATATCACCGCCAGATTGCGTGAAGTCATCCGCGAAAGCGGCGTGCAGAGCGGCCTTGCCGTGGTGTACTGCCCGCATACGACCGCCGGTATCACTATCAACGAAAACGCTGACCCGGATGTGCAGCACGACCTGCTGCTCGGTCTGCGCGAGGCGTTTCCCGACCGGCGCGAGTTCCGGCATGCCGAGGGCAATTCGACCGCGCACCTCAAGTGCAGCTATGTCGGCCCGAGCCAGACCGTGCTCATCGAGGACGGCAAGCCCATCCTCGGCATCTGGCAGGGCGTGTATTTCTGCGAGTTCGACGGTCCGCGCCATCGCCGCTACTATATTAAGGTAATGGCGGATAATTAACTTGCACTTGCTTTTTTGCTCTGCTATAATAAAGTCAAACATACTCTAAAAAGGAAGATATTCTCATGGAAGCACTGGAATGTATCAAAACCCGCCGAAGCATCCGCAAGTTCACCGAGCAGCCTGTGACCGAGGACGAGGTTCGTCAGGTCGTTGAAGCTGCCGCCTTTGCGCCGAGCTGGAAGAATACGCAGATCGCGCGCTACATCGTTGTGACCGACAAGGAAAAGAAGGACAAGCTGGCGGACGACTGCATGCTGGACTTCGCCTTCAACCAGAAGACCACGCACGGTGCACCGGCGCTGGTCGTGCTGACCATGATCAAGGGTCGCTCGGGCTACGAGCGCGACGGCTCGTTCAGCACCCCGCTTGCTGCCCACTGGCAGTCCTTTGACGCGGGCGTTGCCGCGCAGACCTTCTGCCTTGCCGCGCACGCGCTCGGTCTCGGCACGGTCATCATGGGCATTTACGATCCCGCCGAGGTTGCCAAGGTCGTGGAAATTCCCGAGGGTCAGGAAGTGGCCGCGCTCATCGCGCTCGGTCATCCGGCACAGGACCCGCAGGCTCCGGCGCGTAAGGATGTCGATACGCTGCTGCGATTTGAGTAAAAGTGCATACTTTGAGCACCGTGGAAGCAATTCTGCGGTGCTTTTCTTTTCTCGGCACAAGGTGACCGGGGCACACGAACTGCCGCAGGCGGGTTCGACCCTGACAGGCGGCTCCTTTTCTGCACCGGAAAGCCGGGGTGTGCGAACTGCGTTAGCGTGTTCGCCCCTGACGGGCGGCTCCTTTTCTGCACCGGCTGACCGGGGCACACGAACTGCCGCAGGCGGGTTCGCCCCTGACGGGCGGCTCCTTTTGCTGCACTGGCTGACCGGGGCACACGAACTGCCGCAGGCGCGTTCGCCCCTGACGGGCGGGGAGTTTTTCGCTGAACCTCAGCGGGGAGCTGCGCTCTGCGGAGCGCGGGGATTCGCCGCGCCCGCGGCGGGGACGACGCCGTACCCACGGCGGTGGGCAAAAAGGAAGGACAACCTGCGGTTTTCCTTCCTCTTTGAACTCCTACCTTTCCCTTGCTTCTTAATCTGGCGCAGACCAGAGACCGGCGACCGCTTCGAAAAGAGGAACGGCAGTCGGGTTACCGTTGCGTGGCTCTCTCCACCTTTTCGCAGTTCACAGATAGCATACTGCTACACAGGCGAGTTACTCTACGCAGGCGCGACATAACAGTGTCGCGCAACACTTTGGCATGTTGTAACGCACGGCACCTGCGAATTAAGCATTCGGTACAATTTATCTTCGCAGGTGCCGGGCGGTATAACGCGCAAAAAAATTGGGCGGCACTGTCATGCCGCCCTCTGCGTGGACTTAATCTTATGTGTAGCAGTACGCTGTCTGTGAACTGCGAAAAGGTGGAGAGAGCCACGCAACGGTAACCCGACTGCCGTTCCCCTATTTCGCAGCGGTCACATGTCGGCAATCTGCGCCAGACTCTCCAAGGGAAAAGGGGAGATTTACAAGAGGGTGGAAAACCGCAGGTTGTCTACCCTCTTGTACGCCCGCGCGGCGTCAGCGCACTCCCCGCCGCGGGGCGCGGCAAATCCCCGCCGTCCGCAGACGGCGAATCCCCTCGCTCAAAGTAAGCGAAAAACTCACAAATCCTGAATATTCATCTTCTCGATCTGCTTTTTGCGGTTCATCCTTCTGCGGCAGAGGAAGTAGATTACCAGCAGCACGATGGTCGGCATGGAGATAACGAGCAGCGTCAGCACCGTGTTGAGCACCGTCACGAACACGTCATACGAATCCACTCCGCCAACCGCATTGTCAGCCACCGAGGTCATCACCACATTCGTCACCACGTTCAGCAGGATGAACAGCTCACCCGAAAACGTGATGGCAGGCAGTACCAGTCCCGGCAGTTTACTCTCCCGTCTGGAAAGATAGACCTGCAAAATAATCATTGCCGCGACAAACGCGATCAGAAAAATCAGCGAAATAATTGTAGAAACCGTTGCAATCTGCATTATTTATTCCCCTCTCTCAGCTTTTTGTACTCGTTGATGAGCAGCTTCGCCGTGTCAAAATCCAGTTTGTCCTTGACCGCAAGACGCTTGATGAGCGCGATATACGGCTCCTCGTCCGCCTGCTCGCCAAGCCTGATCTTCTGGATCAGACGATCCAGACGCAGGCGCACGGTCGGGTAGGTCACGCCGTAAATGCCCGCGACCTCCTTGAGCGAACCCGACGCCAGCACGAATTTTTTGATGAACGACACGTCCTCCTCGTCCAGCGATGCAAGCCACTCCGGCATTACCTCGATTGCCACGGCTATCACTTCCTTTCATTGTAACTTCATTATAATATTAAATTATATTAAAGTCAATCTTTAATTTTATCAAAGTCCGGAAATAAAAAAACGGCACACCGGGAGATTCTCTCCGGTATGCCGTTTGCTGTTTCTTACTTACTTTTCTACTCGTTTCTGGAACGCCAGACGTTCTCCGCGCCCGTTTTCCAGTTCAATGACACCGCAATAGGTATAGCCGAGCTTGTTCAGCAGACCCTGCATGGGCTTGTTGTTCTCGTGCGTGTCGATGCGGATGTTGCCGCACTGCTCCATGCACCAGTTCATGCAGAACGAAGCCGCGCCGTGCGTGCCCTTTGCCGCCGCGATACGGTGGACAACGCCGTACGGCGCATCGTCCAGCCAGGCGCCGCCGCGAATGACGCGATAGGTCGGCTCGCCGTCGGTCGTAAACGCAAAGGTCGCTGCGATTTTGCCGTTGTCCTCGCAGACATAGCTGCGGTGCAGTGCAAGATCCTTGTCCAGCATTTCCAGCGTCGGAAACTTGTCTCCCCACTGATCGGGATTGCCGTTTTCGCGCATAAATGCCCGCGCGTCCGCAAAAATTTCCTGCATCGCCGGAAGATCCTCCGGCCGGGCGTGTCGAATCTGCATTGTTATTCCTCCTTCAGCCATTCCGCGCAGAGCGCCTGCCAGCGGTTGATATGTCGGTCGGGCACGCGCCCTTTCATCGGGTCGGCTGTCTCCAAGTCCGCGAGCGCGAGTCCGTGCACGCCGTACGGGAACAGGTGCAGCTCGTGGCTGATGTTCTCTCGGCGCAAAGCCGCCTCGAGCAGCAGTGTGTTCTCGACCGGAACGGTCGCGTCCGTCAGGGTGTGCCACAAAAACGTGCGCGGTATGTGCGCGGAAACCAGCGTTTCGAGCGAAAACCTCTGCTGTTCCGCATCATTTTCACCTGCCAGACGCACAAAGCTGCCGCGATGCGCATGCACTCCCGCCGAGACCACCGGATAGCACAACACCGCCGCATTCGGTCGGTGCGCCTGCAAATCCGTGCCCTCGGGAAACCAGTCTGCGTCGTGCCACGTCGCCGCCAGCAGTCCTGCCAGATGGGCACCCGCCGAAAATCCGCCGACCGCAATGCGGTCTGCCGCGATGCCGAGCTGTGCCGCATGTTCTCTCACCCAGGCGACAGACGCGGACAGCGTGTGCAGCGGCTTTACGCCAAGCGGCACCTCCGTGCAGTCGTACTCGAGCACGAACGCTTCCACGCCGTCCCGCGCGAATGCACGCGCGACCGGTGCGCCCTCCCGAATGGAGCAGTATTCGTAGCCGCCGCCCGGGCACAGGATGAGCGCAGGCTTATTCCATCCGGCCGGTGCCGGAAAATGCGTCAAAACGCCGTGATCGAGCCGCAAAACCTCTTTCATCGCGCACCTCACACGTTGTAGCGGTTGCGGATATCAATGCACGCAAGAATGCGGTCGGTCTCCGGCTTTTCGCCTGCCAGCAGGTAGTCCATGAGCAGTTCGATCGGACGTGCCCCCTGCAGGGCGGCATCCTGATCGATCAGGAAGTCGATGAGTCCGCGGCGGACATTCTCCGCATTTGCCGGAATCAAGTCGTGGCAGATCAGGTGCACCTTGCCCTGTAAACCCAGTTCACGCAGCGCGTCGCACGCGCCGAGCTGACCGTTTACCGAAACGTACACACCGCGCAGCGACGGATGCTCCTTCACGGCGCGGCACACAATATCATGCGCCAGCTGCTGATCGTCACCGCAGGTCTGCGGCGGCAGCAGGCTCAAACCGGGGAAATTTGCGGCAGCCTCGGTCTGAAAGCCGTCCACACGCTGCTGATGTGACCAGTTGTTTTCCTGACCGGCAACCAACAGGACTTCCCCGTGACCGGCGAGCAGCAGGTCCATCAGACCGGCGCTCATGCGTCCGCACGCGAAATTGTCCACGCCGACATAGCACAGGCGGCCCGAGTCCGGCAGATCCGAGTTGAAGGTAACGACCGGCATGCGCCCGGACAGCTCCTGAATACGGGCGCGTATCCGCTCGTCCTCCGCCGGAGAAAGCGCGATGCCCTGCACGCCTGCCTCGAGCAGCTCGTCGATCACGTCCAGCTGCTGCTGTGCGTCGATGCCCTCAAGCGGCCGCACGAGAACCTCTGCGCCGGTGGTGGTAAAGTGCGCCGATGCGCGTTCGATCTCCTCAAATACCGTGTGCATGAACATGGTCTCGACCGACTGGACGATCACGCCGATCCTGATCGGGTTTTTCGCGCGTGCCAGCATGCGTCCCGCACGGTTCGGGCGGTAGCCTCGCTCTGCCGCAATGCGGCGCACGCGTGCCGCAACCTTGGGATCGACGCGTCCTCTGTCGTTAAGTGCCCGATCCACCGTGCCGCGGGAAACGCCCGCCAGCGCAGCGATCTCTGCCAAAGTGACTGCCATGAATTTTCGCTCCTACATACCGCGTTGCGCGGTGTCATTCCAAAGGCACCACCACACAATTTGACTGCGGTGTTACCTTTTTATTTTACACGTTTTGAACGAAAATTGCAAATGCAAATCAGTGAAATCGACAGAAATCGGTCAATCGTCCAGCAGTTCGCCCTTGATGGAAATGGTCTTCACCTGCCACGGCAGCAGCTTGCCGCAGTTCTGCAGCGCAGTGCGGACGGCATATTCCAGTCCGCCGCAGCACGGCACCTCCATGCGGACAACGGTTACGCTTTTGATGTTGTTCTGACGGAGGATTTCGGTCAGCTTCTCGCTGTAATCCACATCATCCAGCTTGGGACAGCCGACGAGCGTTACCTTCCCCCGGATAAAATCCTGATGGAAATTTGCGTACGCGTAAGCGGTGCAGTCTGCCGCGATGAGCAGGTTTGCGCCGTCAAAATAAGGCGCATTCACCGGCACGAGCTTAATCTGCACCGGCCACTGGCGCAGCTGGCTCGGCATCGGAATGAACGAGGTCGGCTGATTGACCGGGGCGTGTTCAATGCTCCGCGCCATGCTGCCCGGGCATCCGGTGTGCGGCTGAGATTTTGCCTGCATATTGGCCTGCACAGCGGCTTCGTCATAAGCGGCGGCTTCGCGCTCGACGAACGAGATGGCGCCGGTCGGACAGACCGGCAGGCAGTTGCCGAGGCCGTCGCAGTAGTCGTCGCGGAGCAGAGTGGCCTTGCCGTCCACCATGCCGATAGCGCCCTCGTGGCAGGCGTGGGCGCACAGGCCGCAGCCGTTGCATTTTTCTTTGTCGATTTCGATAATTTTGCGAATCATAGTGTTTTCTCCTTATATATCCGGTTTCTTGTTTTGAGATGGTTCCGCTGGGGCCGCCTACCCGGCGGGGGCACAAGAGGGTAGACACCTGCGGTTTCCACCCTCTTGTGGATCACCCCTTTCCCTTGGAAAGTCTGGCGCAGATTGCCGACATGTGACCGCTGCGAAATAAGGGAACGGCAGAGGATTTTTTCTTCCGTGTCTTTCGCAACCTGTTCGCAGGGTCAGATACCGTTCTGCTACACAGGTCGGCTACTTCCAGCAGGCGCGGCATGACAGTGCCGCGCAATTCGTGAGCGCGTTATGATAGACAGCACCTACGAGGATAAATTGTACCAAACGTCTAAATTCGCAGATGCCGTGCGTTACAACGTGCCAAAGAGTTGCGCGACACGGGTATGTCGCGCCTGCGCAGATTTAACCGTATGTGTAGCAGTATGCTATCTGTGAACTGCGAAAAGGCGGAGAAAGACACGCAACGGTAACCCGACTGCCGTTCTCCTTTTTCGGAGCGGTC
Source organism: Butyricicoccus sp. AF18-9LB (assembly GCF_027684505.1). Taxonomy (NCBI): domain Bacteria; kingdom Bacillati; phylum Bacillota; class Clostridia; order Eubacteriales; family Butyricicoccaceae; genus Butyricicoccus; species Butyricicoccus sp. AF18-9LB. Next base: position 32,646 of record NZ_JAQCWA010000003.1, on the reverse strand, counting down.
ACATGTCGGCAATCTGCGCCAGACTATCCAAGGGAAAGGTAGGAGTTCAAAGAGGAAGGAAAACCGCAGGTTGTCCTTCCTTTTTGCCCACCGCCGTGGGTACGGCGTCGTCCCCGCGGCGGGCGCCGCGCTCTCCCGCCGCCCGCAGGCGGCGAATCCCCCGCTGAGGTTCAGCGAAAAACACCCCGCCCGTTAGAGGCGAATACGCTGACGCAGTTCGTATGCCCCGGTCAGTCGGTGCAGAGAAAGGTGCCGCCCGGACAGGGCGAACACGCTAACGCAGTTCGCGCACCCCGGTCAGCCGGTGCTGAAAAAGCTGCCGCCCCGTTCGGGCGAACACGCCTGCGCGGTTCGTGTCCCCCGCTTGACTTTACGCTCATATCTTACTATACTGAGAAGGCAAAGTATGTTGTCCCTACAACAAAACAGGAGGAAATATGAACCTGTCCATCCTTGCGCGCTGCGGCCTGTTCCGCGGCATTGAAACCGCAGAATTATCCCCGCTTTTGCGCCGTCTGCACGCCTGCACGCGTGAATTTGACAAATTTCAGCCGATTTACCGCGTTGGCGATACCGCGCATGCGCTGTGTATTCTGCTCTCGGGCGGCGTGAATATCGAGCGCTGCGACGCATGGGGCCACAAGACACTGCTCGATCGCATTACGCCCGGTTCGGTATTCGCTGAAACGTACGCCTGCGTCCCCGGCACGCCCATGATGGTCTCCGCGGTAGCGGACGAGCCGTCCGAGGTGCTGTTCCTGCCGAGCGAAATACTGCTCTCCTCTGCCGCGCAGGACAGCGCGCACAGTGTGCTTTTACGCAATCTTTTGGACGTCACCGCGCAGAAAAACCTGCTTTTGACGCGAAAAATCTTCCACACAAGCCCGAAATCCATGCGCGGCAAGCTGCTGTCGTACCTGTCCGCACAGGCGGTGCAGCACGGCTCGGACACGTTCGACATTCCGTTCGACCGTCAGCAGCTTGCCGACTACCTCGGCGTGGACCGCAGTGCGCTGTCCGCCGAGCTGAGCCGTATGCAGCGCGACGGACTTATCGCATACAAAAAGAGCCATTTTGTGCTCAACCACTCCCAATCCGATGAATAATCCACCCTGTTAAGGAGGTTTTTATTATGAACTGCAAACCCTATATCCGCGCACATGCGGACGAACTGCTGGAGAGTCTTGCCGCGCTCGTGCGCATCCCGAGCGTAGAAGGCGTGCCGGAGGAGCATGCGCCGTTCGGCCGTGAGCCTGCCCGTGCGCTGCACGAAACGCTTGCGCTCTGCGAAAAGCTGGGCTTCCGGACCGGCAATATGGACGACCGCGTCGGCTGGTGCGAGTACGGCGAGGGCGAGGAAATGGTGGCTGTGCTCGGTCATCTGGACGTTGTGCCCGCCGGCGACGGCTGGACCGAGACCGAGCCGTTTTCCGGCGAAATCAAAAACGGCCGCATTTACGGGCGCGGCACGATGGACGACAAGGGCCCGATGGTGGCGGCCATCTACGCGCTGGCGGCGCTCAAGGATGCCGGATTTGCCCCCTCCAAGCGCATCCGTCTGCTGTTCGGCACCAACGAGGAAACCGGCTGCGGCGATATGTCGTGGTACGTTTCGCATGGCGGCGAACTGCCGGTGTACGGCTTCACACCGGACGGCGAATACCCGATCATCAACGGCGAAAAGGGCATTCTCAACGGCACTTACAGCCGAAAGCTGCACCAGACCGGCGATTACCGCCTGACAAAGTTCGAGGGCGGCGCAGCCTCCAACATCTCGCCCGCGTATGCGGCGGCGGAGCTGCAGTGCCCGGCGGACGCGGCTGCCAAAATCTCCACGGACAAGGTAACCGTCACGCCGATCGAGGGCGGCATCCGCGTGGAAGCCGAGGGCATTGCCGTTCACGGCTCGACCCCGGAGCAGGGCGAAAATGCCATCGGACGGCTGGCGCAGGCACTCAATCAGCTGCCGCTGACCGGCGAGCTTGGCGACTGCATGGCATTTGTGGCAGAGCGCATCGGCATGGAGGTACACGGCGAGTCCCTCGGTCTCGCCATGCGCGATGAGCTGTCCGGCCCGCTGACGCTCAACCTCGGCGTGGCAAAATTTGAGCAGGAAACGCTGTCGCTCGTTTTCTCGGTGCGCTACCCGGTCACCCTGCAATACGAGCGCGTATACCCGCGTCTGTCGCGCGGCTTCACGCTCGGCGGCTTTACCGAAACCGAGCTGACCCACGCGGCAGCCATTTACATGCCGCCCGAAAGCGAACTCATCCGCAGACTGTCCAAGGTATATGAGGAGCAGACCGGCGAGAAGGCCGAGCTCAAGAGCATCGGCGGCGGCACCTATGCCAAGTCCATGCCGAACCTTGTCGCATTTGGCCCGATCTTCCCCGGCGATGAGGTGCGCGAGCACAAGCCGGACGAGTACATGGAGATCGAGCGCGTGCTGCAGAACGTGGAAATCATCGCGGCGGCAATGTACGAACTGGCAAAGTAAGGAGATTGTATGAGCAGAGAGACAAATATGACCGTCGGCCGTCCGACAAAACTCATTCTCGGACTGGCCATACCGCTGATTTTGACAAATGTCGGTCAGCAGCTGTACACCGTCGCAGACGCATCCATCGTCGGGCGCGGTGTCGGTGTGGAGGCGCTGGCCGCACTCGGCGCGACCGACTGGCTGTACTGGCTGGTGCTGTGGACCGTGCAGGCCATGACGCAGGGCTTTTCCGTGCTCGTGTCGCAGACCTTCGGCTCAAACGATAAGAAGGGACTGCGCAAGGCTATCACCATGTCCGTGCTGCTGTGCGCGGCAGTCGGCATCCTGCTGACCGTGGTGTTTGTGTCCTCGGCAGGCTGGCTGCTGCACCTGCTGGACACGCCCGAGAACATCTATGACGGCGCGCACATTTATTTAACCATGATGTATGCGGGCACGCTCATCACGATGGCATACAACATGGCAGCGGCGATCCTCCGCGCACTCGGAGACGGCAAAAGTCCGCTTATTGCCATGTTTACCGCCGGATGTCTGAACATTGTGCTCGATCTGCTGTTCGTTATCCGCTTCGGCTGGGGCATTCCGGGCGCTGCTGCCGCGACGCTGCTCGCGCAGCTGTTTGCATTCGCGTACTGCGTCAATGCGCTGCGGAAAATCCCGGATGTGTCCGTCGAAAAGCCGGACTGGCAGCCGAACGGCAGTGTGATCCGGCGGCTGTGCCATCTTGGTCTGCCGCTCGCGCTGCAGCATTTCGTCATCGTCATCAGCGGCATCATCATGCAGGCGGTTATCAACACCTGCGGCTTTGTGTTCCTCGCGGGCTTCACCGCGACCAACAAGCTGCACGGTCTGATGGACTGCTCCGCGTCCGCGTTCGGCTACGCCGCCTCGACCTACACCGGTCAGAACTGGGGCGCAAACCGGCTCGACCGCGTGCGGATGGGTGTCCGCTCGACGCTTGTGCTGGCGCTCAGCTTTTCCGCGCTGCTGGCGGCGGGCATGATCCTGTTCGGCCGTCACGTTGTTGCGCTGTTCATCTCCGCGGATGCTGCCAACGCCGCCGAGGCGCTGTCGGTCGCGTACGATTATCTGGTCGTCATGAGCACGTTTTTGCTGTCCGCCTATGTGCTGCACACCTACCGCTCGGCCCTGCAGGGCATGGGCTTTACGACCGCGCCCATGCTCTCCGGTCTGACCGAGTTCGCAGGCCGTGTGGGTGCATCGCTGCTGCTGACCAAGGTCATCGGCGAGCGCGGTCTGTTCTACACGGACGCGGCCGCGTGGACATTCGCAGCGGTATTCCTTGCGGCATCGTACTATATCCAGCTGTTTATCATCCGAAAAAAGGGTTTGACCTATCAGAATACAAAGTAACAAAAAGAGGCTGTAAATTTAATTTGCAGCCTCTTTTGCGCTTATTCGCCGTAGATGCCGGCGCGGTCGTTGATAACCAGCGTGCGGAGCAGCTCTTCGGTCAGGTCGAGTTTTCCGTGCTCATCGCCAAGCAGCCAGCCCTTGCGCGTCAGCTTCTCGACAGTCGGCTTCGCCCACGCGGGAACGGCGGAAACGCTGTTGTACGTCCTGCGGGTGCTCTCGATGATCTTCTTTACCTCGGCTTCGGTCATGTCAGGTTCCTCCTTTTTCTGTAACCCCTGCTTGAATGCTGTCCACGCGGATGCGCTCTCGACGAACGGCGCAGGACAGTTTTTGTGCGTAACATCGTAGTGGCGCACAACATTTTCGAGCGGAATACCGTACTTTGTCATCAAACCTCGCACAAGCGTCTGTGCTCGGCGCACGGTCTCGGGCATAAAGTAGAATTTCTCGCCGTTTTTGCGGCTGCACAGCTCTATGCCGATACTGTTCGCGTTGCGGCAGTACGGATGAAAATAGGTGCCGCGCGTGCCGCAGTGCCATGCAATATCCGCGTCGCGGACCGACTGCCAGACCTCGTTTTCGTCCACAAAATAGTGCGCTGAGGTCGAAATCTCCGCCCGAGCGAAGTAATCCGCATTATTTTTTGCGGTATCGCCGTCGTTCGCCGTAAAGTGAATCACCAGATAGCAGATATCCTCCTTTCCGCGTGCGGATCGGCGGTAGTTGCCGCTGTGCGCCTGTTTGAATGCAATGTTCATCATTGCGTCACCTCCTTCAACCCTATGCCGGATGGAGGCGAAAATTGACCGTGAATGGTCAACTTTTTTGAAAATTTTCGAGAAATTTTTCTGCACCCCAACGGATCGGTGCCAAAAAACAGAGGACGCCCAGACCGGGGCAAAAAGCCGCCGTTTGTTAACGGTATATCCCTTGTATTTTCCCGTCCGGCTTGATACAATAGGCTTATAAAAGAAAGGAGGCGTTTACAATGAAACGCTCAAAAGTTATTACAGCCGTAATTGCGATCATTGCAGTAGTCGCCGCAGCCTGTGTATATGGATATGTCCGCAGCAAGCCCGCCGATGAGCCGGAAAAGCCTGCTGTTACCAAGCCGGAGAACCCGACCACGCCGAACAACAGCAATTCCGGCAAACCGTCCGATTCCAAGACAAATGAACCTGCCGTACAGCCGGAAAATCCCAATCCGAGCGGCACGGAATCGGTCACGATCTACGTTCCGGATGAACAGGGTGAAACACTCACGCCGACCGGCGCAGACGCGAAGGACGACTCCGACCAGTCGCTCGTGGATGCGCTCATCGCCGCAGGCTCGCTGCCCGAGGGCGTCAAGGTGCAGTCCTCGTCGCTCGAGAACGGCACGCTCACGCTCGACATGAATGCCGCCTTCGGCGAGGCGATCCGCGCCTCCGGCACCGCCGGTGAAACGCTCAAGATCTACGCACTGGTCAACACGTTCGCGCAGGCGCGTGGCGCAACCGCAGTGCTCATCACCGTGGACGGCAAGGTGCTCGAAAGCGGACACGAGGTCTACGATTACGCGATCGAGCCAAACAACTGACCTGCAAAAGAAAAGCTCCGAAACGCCTGTTTCGGAGCTTTCAGGCTGTCGCGAAACTACAGTTTCGCCGACAAGCAGGAACGGACCGTAGGCCGTTCCAAAGTCGTCCAAAAGTTCCCATACGGAAACTTTTTCCCTCTTAAGGTATAAAAAACGAGATACACGCTCCCGGTTTTTATGAATTTGCAAAGCAAATTCTATTTAACGCGCGCTACCGCGCGTTATGATAAAATTGGTTCAATACCGACTTTTTTAACAAACTGAAAGCTCCGAAACGCCTGTTTCGGAGCTTTTTCTTACTTATTCATCATTTTCAGGAACTTTTCCTTGATATACGCGGCAGCCGCGCACGGATCGTCCGCCTTCATGACGGCAGAGACCACGGCGATGCCCTTGATGGGGCTGTCAGCCAGCACGTCCATGTTATCCGCGTTCAGGCCGCCGATGGCAACCACCGGAATCGGAACCGCGCGGCACACATCGTTCAGCACGGAGACCGGCGTAACCTTGGTGGTAACGTGGGTGGTCGTCGGGTAAATGGCGCCGGTGCCAAGGTAATCCGCGCCGTCGTTGTACGCGGCAACGGCCGCTTCGACCGTCTTGGCGGTCGCGCCGACGATCTTATCCGGGCCGAGCAGACTGCGGCAGACCGCCACCGGCAGGTCGCTCGCGCCGACGTGCACGCCGGCTGCGTCGCAGGCAATGGCAACATCCACGCGGTCGTCGATGATGAGCGGCACGTTGTAGCGGTCGGTGATAGACTTGACCTGCTGCGCCAGCTCAAGGTAGCTGCGTCCGCCGGTATCCTTCTCGCGGAGCTGAATGAGCGTTGCACCGCCCCTGCACGCCTCGTCCACCGCGTGAAGCAGGGTCTCGGTCGTGTGGTAGGTGCTGTCCGTAATGACATACAATGTAGGATCAAACTGCATGATAATACTCCTTTTTTGAACTTATTGTGTCGTTTCGCATTCTTTTACCGTCTTGCGAATGAAAAACAGGCTGATAACATCAACAACGTAAATAAACTGGGAAATGACCTGCCGGACTGCGGTTCCGGTGCCGATTGCACCCTGTTTTCGCGCATACAGGATGAGCGCAATGCAGTAGCCGGACGAGGCCATCATAGCGAACCAGGCAACCAGCATTTGTAAGAGCACGACCGGCAGCGTCATCGGGAAAATCAGCGTAAACATGCCGTAAATCATGCCGAAAAAGAAATTCAGCAGGAACATTGGAATCGCGATGCACTTCATTGCAATGATGCAGCGCCACAGCGTCTGCCGCACCGCCGGGTCGGACAGCCGCCTGTACATCACAGCAGCGCAAATCAGATTGCAGATTGCCAACGGCCCAATAAGCAGCCAGAACAGGAATAATCCCATCTGAAATATGTCCTTATCCGTTCCTTGCGCCACAAAAGCGCACAGAAATTCGCCTGCATACGACAGCGCCAGACCGACAAAGCAAACGATTTCACAGATGCTGAAAAACTTTGCAGCCTTCATCCCCTCTCCCCTTTCACCGCATGTTAATTTTCATCAATTTATTTTCACGATAAGCAAATCCTGTTCTTCCCCGAGTTCACCGAGCGCGGTGCCGTCCGGCTGAAACGCCATGCTGTGCCCGACAAATTTTCCGGGCGCATACTGATCTGCGCTGAGCACGGTCAGGCCGTTCTCGATGGCTCGCGCGCACAGCAGGGTGCGCCAGTGCAGCAGCTTGTTCTCGCCCTGCACCCAGCCCGCCGGAACGAACAGCGTCTCGGCGCCGCGCGCCTTCTGCTCGGCGGCAAGCGCCGGAAACCGCAGTTCGAAGCAGGTAATGATGCCCAGTTTTCCGGCAGGTGTCTCGATGGGCGAAAACGACTTGTCCCCTGCCCGGCACTCATCGGATTCCCGATAGCCGAAGGCATCGTACAAACGGTTCTTGCGGTGCGTTCCGCGCAGGCTGCCGCGGTCGTCAAGAACCGCAATCGTGTTGTACGGCAGACCGTCCGTGCGCTCGTACATGCCTGCGACAATCCACAGGCCGTATCTCCGGCAAAGCTCACCGAGTGCAATAATGAACGCGCCGTCACACGGCTCTGCGGCCTCGATATTTTTCGACCGTACGTTCACTTTTGCGTAATACATGCTGTATTCCGGTAAAAACAGCATTTTCGCTCCATTTTCCGCTGCCGTTTGTGCAAAGCGTTCTATTTCCCTGAGATTGGCAGTTTTGTCCTCCCTGGCGCTGAACTGCCCGATGGCAACCGTGCTCACGCCTCTCTCCAGCCCTTGCAGATGTCCACCCATGCCTTAAAACCGGAGAATTTCTCCAGTTCTGGGATGGTGACCTCGATGGCTGAGTTGGACGAGCCGCACGCCGGGAATACCGTCTCGAACCGTCGGAGCGATTCATCGAGATAGACCGTTACGCTGTCGTTCACGCCGAACGGGCACACGCCGCCGACCGCATGACCGATCTCCGGCTCGACCTCCTCAAACGCGAGCATCCGCGCCTTGCAGCCGAACCGCGCCTTGTACTTCGGGTTGTCGATCTTGGTGTCACCTGCCGCAACGATGAGGATCACGCCGTCATTCGTGCGGAACGACAGCGTTTTTGCGAGGCGTGCCGGTTCGCAGTGGGCAGCTTCGGCGGCCAGCTCCACGGTCGCGCTGGACACCGGGAATTCGATCACGCGATCCTCTGCACCGAACTGACGCAGATACGCTTTTGCTTTTTCGATGGACATGGGTCTCAATCTCCTTCTGTCTGCTGCGGGATATCGTCGATCATGCTTTCGCACAGCCGACGTAAATAATTTGCGATTTCGCTGAGCGCAAGGCATGTGCACAGCCGCTCCTCCGGGTCATCCGGCGTCGCGGGCAGCTGGGCGGTCAGCAGCGGCGGAATGGCTTCGCGCATGCGCTTCTTGTCCGCGAGCAGATGCTCGTAGCACGCCGCAAAGTCCACATCGTCCCGACCGGTCAGCGCCTTCACATCGTTTAAGCGCAGCGTCTGCTTCAAATGGTACACGCAGAGCAGCTGCATGATCTGCTGGCGCGTGTATTTTTTGCCCTTCACCGGCGTCATAAGCCCTTCCTTGACGTAGTTGTTGACCATGGTTTTTGTCAGCAGCTTGTCCTCCGGCGTGCGCTTGCTGCCTGATAAACACTGATCGAACAGCGTCAGCACCTGATCCATATACAGGTCAAGCTGCGGCACCTCGTCGGGCATGATATCGCGGTCGGCAAAGACCGCTTCTATGGTTTTCTCCAGCCGCGGCATGGCGTTCACCTCATCTTTTACAAAATATTAACAATTACAATGTTGAACGGAAACACGCAATTTTTCGTCTGTCCGTGCGGTCTGCAATGCTATTATTATAAGCCTTTTGCGCGCTTCACGCAAGAGTTATGCCGCTCGACAAACCCACTATATTATGGTATACTGAACGTACAATAAGCGGTAGGAGGCTTACATATGAAAAAATTCTGGCAACGCCTGGTCCTTTTCGGACTGACAGGTGCATTTTTTGTATCCTGTATCAGCTGCAGCGCGGCAAATACTGCCTCGAAGGTTCCGATTCTGATGTACCACAATCTGACGAACGACCCGTCCGCCGTGACGAGTATGACCATCACCGGCGAGCGGTTTCAGGAGGACATGGAATATCTGGAATACAACGGCTACACGCCGCTGCTCTCGGCGGATTTGATCGACATCCGAGCCGGAAAGGAAGCCATGCCCGAGCGGCCGGTCATGATCACCTTTGACGATGGTTATCGCTCCAATTACGATATTGCGTACCCGATTCTGCAGAAAACCGGCATGAAAGCCGTCATTGCACTGATCGGCAAAAGCATCCGCGCAAACGACAACACGGAAGCGAATCGCTTTTTCCTCAAGTGGGATGAGGCAGCCGAAATGGCCGACAGCGGTCTGGTGGAGCTGGCCTCTCACACCTACAACCTGCACAACCCGCAGTACGGCGGACTGACCGCACCGGACGGCATCAACGGCATCCAGCGGCTGAAGGGCGAGTCGCAGGCGGCGTATAACAAGCGCGTCGGCGAGGACCTCAAGCAGAGCATCGACCTCATCACGCAAAATACCAACCAGAAAAACGTGCTGTTTTTCGCATATCCGTTCGGCGCGCGCGATGCGTGGATGCAGCCGCTGCTGCAGAAAAACGGTATTCAGGTCAGCGTACTGACCAACACCGGAACGGCGTCTATCCGGCGCGGATTGACCGATCTGCCGCGTTACCGCATCACGATGGACACCAAACTGAGCGATATTCTTCCGGCGAACCCGAACGCCTCGCACGATATTACCGTGCGGGCGCACATGCCGACCATGATCAAGAATGAGAAAATCCGGCAGGAAGTCGCCCGGCACCTTCCCGCGCAGGAGAGAACCATAAAAATTCCGAAATCGTATACCTGATTGTCCAAGCACTGTCTTTGATTAACAAAGACGGTGCTTGAGACTGTCGAAAAACTTTGTTTTCCGAACAGCCTCTCGCTCGAAACCACGCTTTCGAGCGAATCTCGAAGAAAAACCACGTCCTGCGGACACATTTTTTCTTCCCTTGTATAAATTCCGAGATACATGCTCCCGGAATTTATGAATTTGCAAAGCAAATTCGATTGAATGCGTGCTGCCGCACGAAGCATAAAAATCGAATATTGCTTTTTCGACAAGCTGAAGCACTGTCTTTGATTAACAAAGACGGTGCTTTTTTCATGGTGACAATTTGGAGAAAGCACTTGCAATTTTCGGAAAATGTGGTATCATAACAGATGTGATATAGTTTTTAACTCTACATAGCAAAAGGAGGAGTTTGTATGCCTCGTGCATTTCTCAAGGCCCGTGAGCCGTTTTCCAGTTACTCTCATTTCATCGGTGCGGTGCTCAGCGGCGCCGGACTGTTCGTGCTGCTCGTGCGGCTGCTGTTCGATTCGTCCGTCACCGGCTCGCTGGCGGCGGCTGCCGTGGTGTTCTGCCTGTCGCTGATCGCGCTGTACTCCGCAAGCAGCGTGTACCATTTCTCCGGCCGCGGCGAAGCCGTCCTGCGGCGGCTGAAAAAACTTGACCACAGCATGATCTATGTGCTGATCGCGGGCAGCTATACGCCGATTATTCTCAAATTCATGCCTGCGCCGCGCAGCTATATCTTTCTTGGCGTGATCTGGCTGATTGCGCTAACCGGCATTGCCATCAAGCTGCTGTGGATTGACGCGCCGCGTCTCATCGGCACCGCGCTGTACCTCGCGCTTGGCTGGGCAATCGCGTTTGATTTCGGGGTTGTGCTGTCCATGCCCGCGCCTGCCATTGCCCTGCTGGCTGCCGGAGGTCTGTCGTATACGGTCGGCGGCGTGATCTATATCGCCAAAAAGCCGAATTTAGGAAAAATGATCGGGTTTCATGAGCTGTTTCACCTGTTCGTAATCGTCGGCAGCGTTTGTCATTATCTGATGGTGTTTCTTTATGTACTATAACAAACGAGCCGTGAATCTTCATGTGATTCACGGCTCGTTTTTGTTTTCATCCGCACCCGGCAAACCATTTTTATTACTGCTATGGCGGAACACTCCATAATTCGGATGCTTTATCCACGGATGATCCGGCTCTGTACCATAATTATTCCGTATATATTTTTCTAACTCCGCTCGATCCATACTGCCATCTCCATTCCCCGGTTTATATTAAGGCAACACCGCACAATTAAAGCGGCGGTGCTTTGCGGAAATTTTGTGCTCTGACTTTGTTGCAGTTTCACGGTAATACATCAAGTATTACCGCAAAACTGTGCCTCGTCAGTACGCAAAATTTACTCGCAAATCACTCTTGTTCAATTATGCGGTATTGCCTTAAAATATCATACTCTCCGTATCGCCTGCAATCTTTTCAAAATCTCTTCCCATACATTATTCAAAAAAGTGCTTCTTACCGATTGACAAAAATATGGATTTGCAATATACTCTTAATTAAGAAGTAATACTAATAAAGGAGGTGCATTTTATGCAGACCAGAAACACCATTCAGCGTCAGATTGTATTGCAGGCAGTGAATCAGCTGCACAACCACCCTACCGCAGATGCGATTTATGCCTTTATCGCGGCGCAGCACCCGACCATCAGCAAGGCCACGGTTTACCGCAATCTGAACCAGCTGGCAGCTCAGGGCGAGATTTTGCGCGTGCCTGTGCCGACCGGTGCCGATCACTTTGATTTCAACATCAAGCCGCATTATCATGTGCGGTGCACCAAGTGCGGCGGCGTTTTTGATGTATTTATGCCGCCTGTCACCGATCTCATCGACCGCGTGGAGGATTCCTCCGGCGTGGAGCTGCATCGGTACGAAATTCTGTTCGAGGGTATTTGCAGCGCATGCAGGAAAGACTAAAAGAGCAGTCAGAACGGTCTGACCGTCAAGGGAGACCGGAAGAATAAGAAAAGTGGAGAAAGGATAACTGTTATGGCAGAACTCAAGGGCACCCGCACCGAAGCAAACCTGCAGACCGCATTCGCAGGCGAATCTATGGCACGCAACAAGTACACGTTCTTTGCCTCCAAGGCGAAAAAGGACGGCTATGTGCAGATTGCGAAAATCTTCGAAGATACCGCCGCAAACGAGAAGGAGCACGCGAAAATCTGGTTCAAGCTGCTCAACGGCGGCATTGATGACACCGCAGCCAACCTCAAGGCTGCCGCAGAGGGCGAAAACTACGAGTGGACCGACATGTACGCTACCTTCGCCAAAGAGGCGCGTGAGGAGGGCTTCGACCACATCGCAGACCTGTTTGAGATGGTCGGCGCAATCGAGAAGGAGCACGAGGAACGCTACCGCAGGCTGCTCAAGAATGTCGAGGACAAGCTGGTCTTTTCCCGCGACGGCGACTGCGTATGGCAGTGCTCCAACTGCGGACATATCGTGGTTGGCAGACAGGCGCCGGAGGTCTGTCCGGTTTGTGCACATCCTAAAGCCTACTTTGAACTCAAGGCTGACAATTACTAATTGAAAATGGAGAATGGAGAATGAACCTTTTGATTTACCATTCTCCATTTTTATTTACGAATGTGCAAACGGGTTGGGAAACGGTGGGATGAGGTCATCCCGCCCTGCGGTAACATGAACAATCAACGCAAAACATTTCACCATAATCAATATGAAACGAGGGAGAAACAACCGTTTTCCCCTCATTTTTGTTTAGTTTGCGGAGCGTACCGCGTCCTTCATGCTCTTAACGTACGCCTTGACGTGCGGCACGCAGTCCCTGCCCATGAGAGCGGCAGCGGTCGCGGTCGCAACACCGTGCTGATCGGCGCCGGTCTCTGCGATCAGACGGGTCTTGCCCATCTTTTTCGCCAGCAGCGCCTGACCGAGCACGTTGTTGATCTTATGGGCGCCCGTGTGGTTCAAATCCTCACGCTTGAGGTAGATTTTCGCACCGCCGAGGTCATTTGTCATGTGCTCCGCAAAGTACAGGCGCGACGGGCGGCCTGCGTAGTTGTTCAGCAGCTCGGTCAGCTCTGCGTTGAATTCCGGATTGTTCTTATAGTGGTTGTAAGCTTCCTCCAGCTCGATAACCGCGTTCATCAGCGTTTCCGGCATGTACTGACCGCCGTGTACGCCAAAACGACCCTTGCTCATTGGCTTGCTTCTTTCACAAGCGCCGATACGCGGCGCATCTTGTCAATATCCTTTTCATCGTCCGTTTCAATGCCGCTGGACAGGTCGAGCGCATACGCGCCGGTCTGTGCGGCTCTTTGGACGTTGGTTTCATTCAGCCCGCCCGCGAGAAAATACGGGTGGTTTACCTGCCCGATCAGCGACCAGTCGAAGGTTTTGCCGCTGCCGCCGTAGGCGTGCTTTACATAGGTATCCAGCAGCAGATAATCCACCGGCAGGGTGTCCACCTGCTCAATGTCGCGGTGGGTCTCCACTCGCACGGCGTAGACGATGGGCGCGCTTGTCAGCTTTCGCAGCTTGTTTATATAATGCAGGCTCTCGCCGCCGTGCAGCTGGATAATGTCGATAACCTCATCGCGCACGAGCGCGGCAATATGCTCCGGTTCGTCGTTCACAAACACGCCGACCGCCTTGATGTGCGGGTCGAGGTGCTCCTTGAGCCGAGCCGCGTCTAAATCCGATACATGCCGGCGGCTCTCCGCGAACACAAAGCCGATGAAATCGGGTTTTACTTCGTTTGCGGCTTCGATATCCGCTTTGCGGGTCAGTCCGCAGAATTTCAGCTTCACTTTGCGGCCTCCCTGAGTGCGTCGAGCGCCTGTTTCTTGTCTGCGGCACGCATGAGGTACTCGCCTACCAGAACGGCATCCGCGCCGGTCTTTCGCAGTGCCGCCGCATCCTCGGGAGAGGAAACGCCGCTCTCGGCTACGAAAACCGTACCATCCGGTGCGACCTCGCGCAGACGAGCCGCGTTGCCGAGGTCCACCGTGAAGTCCTTGAGGTTGCGGTTGTTCACGCCGATCAGCCGCGCACCCGCTCGAACCGCGGACTGCATTTCCTTCTCGTCGTGCGTTTCCACCAAAGCGCTGAGACCGAGTTTGTCGCAAATGCCGATGTAGCCGCGTATGGTTTCGGTGTCGAGCAGCGTGCAAATGAGAAGCACCGCGTCCGCGCCGAGGACTTTGGCCTGGTAAATCTGATATTCGTCCACCGTAAAATCCTTGCGGATCATCGGTCTGGTGACGATTCCCCTAACCTTCTTGAAAATCTCATCCGAGCCGAGGAACCACTTGGGTTCGGTCAGGCACGAAACACAGTCCGCGCCCGCGTCCTCGTAGCTTTGCGCGATGGACGCAAAGTCAAACACCGGGTCGATAATACCCTTGGACGGACTGGCCTTCTTGACCTCGCAGATAAACGCGCAGTCCTTGCCGGCAAGCGCCTTCTCGAACCGAAAATCGTCCTTCGGGAGTGCTTCCGCCTGCGCCTTCATGTCCTCGAGCGGGATTTTCGCCTTGTCCGCCGCGACGCGCTCGCGGGCGTGCGCCGCCAGTTCGTCGAGAATCATGCCTTTGCCGCCTCCTGCGTTGCCGCCGCGAACCGGTTCAGCTTGTCGAGCGCCGCGCCGCTGTCGATGATCTCTGCGGCCTTTTTGATGCCGTCCGCCAGCGTCAGGCCGTCCAGACCGAGGTACAGCGCGATACCGGCGTTCAGCAGGATCTCCTCGCGCTTCGCGCCCTGCTCACGGCCTGCAAGAATGTCGCGGGTGATCTGTGCGTTTGCCTTGGGCGAGCCGCCGCGCAGCTCGTCCACCGTGCAGAGCGACAGGCCGTATTCGGTCGGGTCGAGTTCATACGGCGTCAGCTTGCCGCCGCGGATTTCGCAGACCTTGTTCCTGCCAATCAGGCTCGCCTCATCCATGCCGCCGCCGCAGACCACCATGCCGCGCGTTACGCCGAGGTTGGAGAGCACCTGCGCCATCGGCATGACCAGATTTTCGTCATACACGCCGAGCAGCTGCATGGTCGCGCGCGCCGGATTGGACAGCGGGCCGAGCACGTTGAAGATGGTTCGCTCGCCCATGCCCTTGCGGACGGGAGCCACGTTCTTCATTGACTTGTGATAGCCCTGTGCGAACAGGAAGCAGATGCCCGTTTCAGCCAGCACCCTTTCGTTCTGCTCGGGAGACAGAGAAAGGACAACGCCCAGCTCCTCGAGCACGTCAGCCGCGCCCGACTTGGACGAAACCGACCGGTTGCCGTGCTTTGCAACCGGCACACCGCCTGCCGCCGCCACAAACGCGGCGGTCGTGGAGATGTTGAACGAGCCAACCTCGTCACCGCCGGTACCGACAAGGTCCATGACCGCGCCCTTCGGCTCAATGTGCGCGCCCTTTTCGCGCATGACCTCGGCGCAGGCGGTAATCTCGGTGATGGTTTCGCCCTTCATGCGGAGCGCCGTCAGCAGGGTTGCCATTTCGATGTCAGTCGCGGTGCCGTCCATCATTTCCTCCATTGTTGTACGAGCGATGGTGTAGTCCAAATCACGGCCGTTGATGGCCTCGTGAATTGCAAGCTGAATCATTATATATCGACCTTTCTATTACATCTATTATATCATTACTAATTGATATCTTCTCCGTAGGGCAGCCCGCCCTACGGTTCTGGTCAAACTTTACATAGACAGAAAGTTTTTCATATAGCCGGGCCCCGGAGAAAGAATGATGTGTGAGGGATTCAGTCCCTCGATTTCGCTGACGGTGAGCGCATCATTGCGGACTACCTTGATTTCCGGCTCGATGGCCGCCGCCTGCTGGAACAGGGTATAGGAAAAAGAATCGTAATTGTCGATCAGGAGAATCATTATCCGTCTACCTCCGATGCACGCTCGATGGCGTTCATAACTGCCTTTGCCTTGTTTGCGCTTTCCATATACTCGTTATGCGGCACGGAATCCGCGACGATGCCACCGCCCGCCTGCACGGTGACTGTGCCGTTCTTCTTGGCAGCCATGCGGATGGCGATGCAGGTATCCATATTGCCGGTGAAATCCAGATAGCCGAGTGCGCCGCCGTATACGCCGCGCGGCTCGCTCTCCTGCTCCTCGATAATTTCGCAGGCGCGGATCTTGGGTGCGCCGGACAGCGTTCCCGCCGGAAGCACCGCTTCGATGGCGTCGCAGGCGTCGTACTTTTCGTCAATGTCGCCCTCGACCTGCGAACAAATGTGCATGATCTTGGAATAGCGGTGGATCATCATGTAATCGATGACTTCGACCGTGCCGATCTTGGACACGCGGCCGAGGTCATTTCTGCCGAGATCGACCAGCATATTGTGCTCGGAAAGCTCCTTTTCGTCCGCAAGAAGCTCGTTCTCGAGCGCCTTATCCTCCTCCGGCGTTTTGCCGCGCGGACGGGAGCCTGCAACCGGAAAGGTGGTCAGGCGGCCGTTATCCAGTCGGACGAGCGTTTCCGGAGAGGAACACATGACCTCGTCCCCATCAATGGAAAGGAACACCATGTACGGCGAGGGGTTGGTGGTGCGGAGCACGCGGTACGCGCTCAGCAGGCTGTCCGCATACGGACTGGAGAACTGACGCGACTGCACCGCCTGAAAGATATCGCCGTCAAAGATGTATTCGCGGGTTTTCTCACGATGTCGGCGTACTGCGCCTCGGTGACGTTGCAGGTGAAGCTCGGCCTGCCGGTTGCCTTGAGCGGCGGAAGCGGGGTCTGGTCGTTGATCAGCGCCGCCATGCCCTCGAGTGCCGCACACGCCTTGCCGTAATTCTCCATCACGCTGTCGGTCTTCATGTTGACGATGAGCACGATCTTCTGCTTGAGGTGGTCATAGGCAATGACCTTGTCGAACAGCATCAGGTCGAAATCGTCCCATGCGCCGCGCTTGATTTTGAGCGTCGGCTCCGCGTAGCCGAGCATGGCATACGCGAAGCAGCCGACGAAACCGCCCGTGAACGGCGGCTGCCCCTCAAGCCGCGGAGCACGGTGAGCGGCTTGTCGGTCTTGACCGTCTTGTTGACCGTACCCTCGAGCGTTACCGTTCCGTTTTTGCAGGTCGCACGGAGGATGGGGTCATAGCCGAGGAAGGAGTAGCGCGCCCATTTTTCGCCGCCCTCCACGCTCTCCAGCAGGAAAAAGCGGTCGGAACGGGTCTGCAGGCGGCGCAGCAGCGAAATCGGCGTTGTCATATCGGCGTAGATCTCGCGGCAGACCGGAATGGTCGTATACTCCTTCGCGAGTTCTAAAATCTCATCACAGCTTGGGGTAATCATTGTGTTTTCCTCCATATTTCAGCAAAACATCGGCGGTAATCATAAACCGTGTTTTATTTCTTGGGTTCGTGTGGCAGCACGCATTTAATAGAATTTGCGGAGCAAATTCATAAAAAGGCAGGGCGTGTACGCGCAGCGCGACCGAGAAGTCGCGCAAGAATAGCGCCTGCCTTTTTATACAAGGGAAGAAAAAATGTGTCCGAAGGACGCGGTTTTTCTTCGGGATTCGATCGAAAGCGTGGTTTCAATCGAGTGTCTGTTCGTTCCGAACAGACACAATAAAAAAAGGCTTTTGTCTCACGATACAAACGTATCATGGGACAAAAGCCTGTTACTTCTGCGGTACCACCCAAATTGACGTACAAAAACGTCCACTCTGTCGTGTGCAAACACACACGCTCCCATGATAACGGTGGGAATCCCGTCAGCCATACTCTCCCTGCGGATTTGAGGCTGCCCTCACAAGTCCATTCAGTAACGTCCTCTGCTGCTCTCCTCACACCACCGGAAAGCTCTCTGAAAGCGCGGTCTCGCTCTTACTCACTCTTGTTCTGCGGTTTTGCTTTTTCTGAAATCAGTATATTCCTACGATGAAAATTTGCCAAGTGGATTTTCTGTGTTTTTTCGCAAATTCCACTTTTTCTCTATGTTATTTCGCAATGGGATACGACGGGCACACCGCACCGAGCGGACAGCCCTCGCACTTCGGGCTGCGGGCGGTGCAGTGCTCGCGGCCGAACAGCACCAGCCGGTGGCAGAAATCGGACGACTCTGCCGGGTCGAGCAGCTTTCTCAGGGCGTTCTCCACCTTGACCGGGTCCTTCTCGTTCTTGACGAAGCCCAGCCGGTTGGACAAACGGATGCAGTGCGTATCGCACACAATGGCGGGTTTGCCGAAAATATCCCCGAGGATGAGGTTGGCGGTCTTGCGGCCGACGCCCGGCAGCTTGAGCAGCTCCTCCATAGTATCCGGCACCCTGCCGCCGTAATTGGCGATGAGCATCATGGCGCACGCCTTGAGGTCGCGCGCTTTGGTGCGGAACAGGCCGCAGGTCTTGATGGCCTCGGCAATCTCCTCCTCGGACGCATCCGCGAAGCTCTGCAGGGTCGGAAACTGCTTGAATAATTTTTCTGTCACAATATTGACGCGCGCGTCCGTGCACTGCGCGGAAAGCCGGGTGGCGAACAGCAATTCATAATCGTGTGTATAATGCAGGGCGCAGACCGCCTCCGGATAGACGGTTTTCAACAGCTCGGTAACGGTGGCGGCACGTTCTTTCTTAGTCATTTTGTTATCCTCTCTCCACAAGTTTTCCTACGATAATTGTAGCATATCGTCGAAAAAAGGGCAACTGTTTGCACAAAAATGCACAATGTAACAATTTCACTATAAACTGCTAAAGCGGTAACGCAAAAATCAGATGTTTGTCAATAGATTCCATGCGAAAAATGTGGTTAAATTATAATAGTAAATTCTTATCCGGCAGGAGGCTGTATCATGGTTCGTCAAGCAATGGACTTCGTGACAGCGTTCGACCCCGAACTCGGACGTATGATCGAAGCGGAATACAAACGACAGGCGCGCAACATTGAGTTGATCGCCTCGGAAAATATAGTCAGCGAGGCTGTTATGGCGGCAATGGGCAGCGTGCTGACCAATAAGTACGCCGAAGGCTATCCGTGCAAGCGCTACTACGGCGGCTGCGAATGCGTTGATGAGGTGGAAAACCTCGCAATCCGCCGCGTGTGCCAGCTGTTCGGCGCGAAATACGCGAACGTGCAGCCGCACTCGGGCGCACAGGCGAACATGGCGGTCTATCAGGCGCTGTGCAAACCGGGTGATACCGTGCTCGGCATGAGCCTGGACAACGGCGGCCACCTGACCCACGGTTCGCCGGTCAATCAGTCCGGTCTGCTGTACAACATCGTGCCCTACGGCGTGGATGAGAACGGTCTCATTGATTATGATGCGCTCCGCGAGCTGGCAAAAAAGGAACAGCCGAAAATGATCATCGCCGGTGCGTCCGCGTATCCGCGCGCCATCAACTTTGCAAAATTCGCCGAGATCGCACACGAGGTCGGCGCGTACCTGTTCGTTGACATGGCGCACATTGCCGGTCTGGTGGCTGCCGGTCTGCACCAGAGCCCGGTCCCCTACGCAGATGTCGTCACCACCACGACGCACAAGACGCTGCGCGGTCCGCGCGGCGGCGTTATCCTGACGAACGATGAGGAGCTGGCGAAGAAATTTGACAAGGCCATCTTCCCCGGCACACAGGGCGGCCCGCTCGAGCATGTCATCGCCGCAAAGGCGGTCTGCTTCGGTGAGGCACTCAAACCGGAGTTCAAGGCATATCAGCAGAATGTTGTCACCAATGCCCGCGTGCTCGCGGACGCACTCCAGAAGCAGGGCTTCGACCTTGTGGCGGGCGGCACGGACAACCACCTCATGCTCATCGACCTGCGAAAGACCGGCGTGACCGGCAAGGAGCTGCAGCGCCGTCTGGACGAGGTATACATCACCGCCAACAAGAATGCCATCCCGAACGACCCGGAAAGTCCGTTCGTCACCTCGGGCATGCGCATCGGCACGCCCGCTGTCACCACCCGCGGCTTCGGTGCGCCGGAGATGCTCCGCATTGCCGAGTTCATCTGGCAGGCCGCAACCGATTTCGACAACAAGGCAAACGATATCCGCCGAAATGTACGCGATATCTGCGCAAATTTTCCAATTTACTAACAATTTTTGCCGACTCCCTACTGTTGGAGTCGGCTTTTTGGTTAGCTTTGTTCGGTTTGCATAATGCAAAATTACCTGTCAGAAACAGTCGAGCAGATAAAGTTTTTGTAAGGTTTGAACAAAATGCTTGCCTTTTTCCGTCAGTATGCTATACTTAGATACATGAGGGAGAGCAAATCCCGCCAAATGGCTTGGAGGAAATAACAAAAGGGGAAATGCAGTAATGGGAATTAAACTGAAACTGACCGGTCTCCGGCGATTTGTCCGAACCGAGGCCGAGATTGCGGACTACACCGCGCAGGTCGCGGCAGCGCAGGACACGCTCGTGAACGGCACCGGCGCCGGAAACGATTTTCTTGGCTGGCTGAATCTGCCGGTGGATTACGACCGGGACGAGTTTGCGCGCATCAAGCAGGCGGCAAAGAAGATTCAGCAGATCTGCGATGTGCTGATCGTCATCGGCATCGGCGGCTCGTATTTAGGGGCACGGGCAGCCATCGAGTTCGTAAACGGTCAGTTCTACAACCAGACCCGCCCGGAGGGCATTCCGGAGGTCTACTTTGCCGGCAACAACATTTCGTCGTCCTACTTGAACGACATTATCAAGATGATCGGTGACCGCGACTTCTGCATCAACGTCATCTCGAAGTCGGGCACGACCACCGAGCCTGCCATCGCCTTCCGCGAGCTGAAAAAGCTGTGCGAGCAGCGCTACGGCCGCGAGGGCGCCAAGGAGCGCATCTTCGCCACGACCGATAAAGAGCGCGGCGCGCTCAAAAAGCTGGCGGATGACGAGGGCTACGAGACCTTTGTCGTACCGGATAACATCGGCGGCCGTTTCTCGGTGCTCACGCCAGTCGGTCTGCTGCCGATGGCTGCAGCCGGTCTGGACATTGACGCGGTGATGGCAGGCGCTGCGGCCTCCCGCGAGGAATATTCTCATGGCTCCTTGCACGACTGCGCGCGCTATGCGGCACTGCGTAATCTGCTGCTGTTCAAGGGCAAATCCATGGAGATCATGGTAAACTACGAGCCGTCGCTCGTCATGCTCGGCGAATGGCTCAAGCAGCTGTTCGATGAGTCCGAGGGCAAGGACCATAAGGGTCTGTTCGTCACCTCAGCGAATTTCTCCACCGACCTTCATTCCATCGGTCAGTTCATTCAGGACGGCTCGCGCATCATGTTCGAGACCGTGCTGTGGGTCAAGGAACCGCGCTCCGAGATTACCATCGAGCATACCGAAGAGGACATCGACGGCCTGAATTATCTGGCAGGTCAGACCGTGCAGCACGTCAACCAGAAAGCGTACGAGGGCACGCTGATCGCCCACATGGACGGCGGCACACCGAATATCATCATTGAGATCGACCGCACGGATGCTTGGCATTTCGGCTATCTGGTCTACTTTTTCGAGAAGGCCTGCGGCATTTCGGGCTACCTGCTCGGCGTAAATCCGTTCAATCAGCCGGGTGTTGAGGATTATAAGAAGAATATGTTTGCACTTCTGGGCAGATCGGGTTTCGAGGAGCGGAGAAAATACCTTGAGGCTCGTGTCAAGCTGGAGGACTGATCGTCCCTTTTACCCTTTGTGTTGATGGGGTATAACTCCGGTGATTTCACTAAATCACGCACATAACCGATACTGGATACCAAAAAGATGCCGAAGGCAACTTCGGCATCTTTTCATGCCTCGAAAGAAGCACAAAAATATTGTATGATACAAAAGAATTCTCCCTTTTCAGAATTGTGTACTTATGGGAAATGAGCTTATAAATATACATTGCAAACAGCAGACATCTATTTTATAAGCAAATATAAAAATCGGAACTTGAGGTGATGAAACTATGGCTGAAATACAAATTGCATGGTTAGAATTGATGACAGTTGGAGGTCTTGGTGTAATATTAGTTCTACTAGGAGTTATTTTCAATATCATTGTAAAAAGACAGAATAAATTGTGTACAAAAAAGACAGACGGTATTGTTAAACAATATGGGTTTCCTGGAAATGGAAGAGTGTACCCAATCGTTGAGTACTTTGTGAATGGAACTTGTTATAAAGCAAAGAAAAAATTTCGAGGAATTATAACAACGCAACTATCAGGAGTACCTGTACCGATGAAATCAGAAGTCTATGAAGATGAAAAAGGATGGCTACATGTAAAAACTGGAGCTATTGCAAATTTGCGTCAATTTGCGGAGCAGTTGTGGCCTATCAACAGTAAGATGACAGTTTATTATAATCCAAACAATCCTAAAAAGTGCTATGTTGATAGACCAATTTCAAAAAGTTTTACTTCCATGATGTTTATCATAATGGGGACAGTAACAATACTCTCGAGTGTACTGGTATTCTTTTTGATGCAGTTATAAATTGCAAAAGATAATTGCTAATCAGACAAATTCCAGTTTGTTGAACTGAATAGCATATTCTGACCGATAGGAGCAAGGTTAAAACCCACCTTGCTCCTTTTCCAATGCTTAAAGTTCCGTCAAATCGACGGAGGGATTGGCGGATAGGCTTATATCAACACAAAAGGTAAAAGGGAGGACTGATCCCTTTGCTGTATTCAAGGAGAGCGCGCTGTGCTCTCTCCTTTTTATTTTGCGCGTATGCCAAATCGAGAATGGAAAATGCCAAATCTCCACGCTCATTCTCCATTCTCAATTACTCCACCCTTGCGTAAATCCAGCCATTCCGGGCAAAATAAATGCGGTGATGAAAATGAAACTGCAAACTCCCGCAGTCTTTGCGCTGGGCGCGGCCGGTTACGCCGCGCTTGAGCTTCTCTGGCGCGGACGCACCCACTGGACCATGGCGCTGACCGGCGGTGCGGTTCTGGTCGGTCTGCGGCAGCTGCGGCGGCGCGTACACGAGGAAAACCCGCTCTCCCGCTGCCTGTGCGGCGCGGCATGCATCACGGCGGCGGAATATGTGGTCGGCTGCACGGTCAACCGGCATTTCCGGCTGCGCGTGTGGGATTACTCGCACGAATTCGGCAATGTTCAAGGGCAGATCTGCCCGAAATACGCCGTGCTGTGGACGCTGCTCGCCGCGCCGATCATGCTGCCGAAATAAGACGGAAATGTGTGCCTCTCCCCTTGCAATACGGTTTTCAATGTCTTATAATAGTGGTAAACTATGCAGAAAAGGAGACACACCATGCTGATTGCAGTCAACGCAGGAAACAGCCGCGTTTTGCTCGGCGGCTATGAGGAGGACGGACAGGTTTTTTCTGCCTCCATCGCAACCGAGCCCAAGCTGACGCGCGATGACTACGCCTGCAAGCTGCAGCAGGTGCTTTTGCTGTACGGCGTGAACGTGCGTCGCATCCACGGCGGTATTGTCAGCTCGGTCGTTCCGAGCATGGTCGGCGTGCTCGAGGGTGCGCTGCGCCTGCTCGGCATCTGCGACGTCATCGAGGTATCAAGCGGCGTCAAGACCGGACTCAACATCCGCTCCGAGCAGCCGCGGCAGGTCGGCTCGGACCGCGTAGCCGCTGCGGTGGCCGCCCGTGCCAAGGGAAAGCTGCCGTGCGTGGCGGTTACGCTCGGCACCGCGACCACGTTCACCGCGCTCGACCAGTCCGGTGCGCTGGTCGGCTCGGCCATCACGGCGGGTGTGCAGCTGAGTCTGCTCGCGCTCCGCGAGCAGGCGGCGCAGCTTCCGGCGGTCGCTATCGACGCCAAGGACGAGGGCATTCTCGCCCGGAACACGGTCGATGCCATGCGCGTCGGCGCGGTTTACGGTGCCGCGTCGCTCGTGGACGGCATGGTCGAACGCTTTGCGGAGGCGCTCGGAGAAACGCCCTATGTGGTGCTTACCGGAGAGCTTGCACCGCTCGTCACTCCCTATCTGCGTATCCCGTTCGAGTACGATGAAAGCCTTGTGCTCGATGGTCTGCACCTGATTTGGAAGAAAAATCGGGGTTGAAAGAGATTTGGCAGCGAATTTCTATCGCTGACCACCACAATTTTTGTATTGCGCTGTACCTGTCAAAGCAGGACGGCAGCAGGAGGAATTACAAATGAATAACAAAACTACCAACGTACGATATCTCGCGCAGCTGGCGCTGCTGGCGGCGATCGAGGTCGTGATGAAGCTGATGGGTCTGGGCAGCGTGCCGGTCGGCCCGCTGTACATGTCGTTCCTGACCGTGCCGATCGCTGTCGGCGCGATGACCATGGGCCCGACCGCCGGTGCGATTCTCGGCGGCGTATTCGGCTGTGTCAGCTTTAAGGATGCGCTTGCAGGCGGCGGTATGACCGGCATGTTCTTCCAGATCAGCCCGATCAACACCTTCGTTCTGTGCGTTGTCATGCGCGTACTGATGGGCTGGTGCGTCGGCCTGCTGTTCCGCGTGCTGCGCCGCGTGGACCGCAAGAAGAGCTGGAGCTATTTCGTCGGTGCGATGTCCGCGCCGCTGCTGAATACCATTTTCTTCATGGGTTACATCGTTCTGGTGTTCTACAAGACCGACTTCGTGCAGGAACGTGTGGCAACGCTCGGCGTGGCTAACCCGCTGTCCTTCGTGGTTGCACTGGTCGGCGTGCAGGGCCTGATCGAGATCATCGTCGGCTGTGCGGTCGGCGGCGTGCTTGCCCGTGCGGTAGCATCGTTCCTCGGTCATCGTGCACCTGTAAAAGCAGAATAAATCATTGCTAATTGCGGCAGTTTCTCTCATTTTTCGCAGAGAAACTGCCGTTTTGCGTTCCCGGAAAACCTTTCCGTACCCAGAGAATTTCCGCGCCGCCAAATGTCCGGCAGAATAGAAAAGGTTCTCAGCGTTGTTTTCATGCTCCGTGCGGCATAGTAATAGCGGAGGTGAAAAAATGCAAAAAAATCACGCAAAACGCACGGCGCTTGCCCTGTTTCTGCTGTTTGCGGTGACAGTCTCCGCGCAGGCGGCAAAAATCGCCGAGGTCATCCCGATCGGGCACACGGTCGGCATCAAAATGCAGGCGGAGGGCGTGCTCATCGTGCAGCTGACCGAGGTGCAGGGCGCGGACGGCACGCACTCCCCTGCGAAGGAGGCGGGCGTGCAGGAGGGCGATGTGCTGTGCCGCGCCGGTGAGACCGCGCTGCACTCGAACGATGATCTGCAGAAGCAGGTCGCGCTCTCGGCGGGACAGCCGATCAAGCTGACGCTCGAGCGCGGAGACGCGGAGAAAAGCGTCACGGTGACACCGTGCAGGGACAAAACCGGTGCGTACCGCATCGGCGTGCTCGCGCGCGACAGTCTGGCAGGAATCGGCACGCTGACCTACGTTGACCCGCAGACCGGCGCGTTCGGCTCGCTCGGTCACGGCATCTGCGACAGCGAGACCGGCGTGCTGCTGCCGCTGCAGGAGGGCACGATCATTCACTCGACGGTGAGCAGCGTGCAGCGCGGCAAGGCGGGTGAACCAGGTTCGCTGCAGGGCGAATTTTCGACTGAAAAATCGCTCGGAACCGTGGCGCAGAACACAGAAAGCGGCATTTTCGGCACCATGACGGACGATTCGCTGTACAGCGAGCTGCAGTGCGTGCCGGTCGCGTCGGCAGATGAAATCAAAATCGGTGACGCGGAAATCCTCTCCAACGTGGACGGCGACAGCGTGCAGCGTTATTCTGTCCAGATTGTCAAGCTCTATCCGGCGAACGACGAATACGGGCGCAGCATGATGCTCCGCGTGACCGATTCGCAGCTTGAGGAAAAAACCGGCGGCATCGTGCAGGGCATGAGCGGCAGTCCGATCCTGCAGAACGGCAAGCTGATCGGCGCGGTAACGCATGTGCTGGTCGATAATCCGATGGAAGGGTATGGCATTTCGATGGAGAAAATGCTCAAAGCGAGTTAGCTTTCATGAGCAATCAGGAATCAGCAGTTCGTAATTTGTGATGGGGTTACCTTTCGTTTGGGCGCACATTGTGCGCCCTTTCTTTTGAGTTAATAACCGCTGTTTTGTTGTCGAAAACCGCAGTTTTGCTTGTATTTTGTCTATTTCCGGGGAATTTTGAAAATATGCAGAAATTACAAAAGCGGTCGGTCTGACCGGTCGTTTCGGGTAAATCGACAGATTTTGTCGAATTCTGTCTGCAATTTTCTGTCCATATTTTTACAAAAGGTCTTGCAAGTTATGGTAGTATATGGTAATCTATTGCCAAGAAAAAGAGATGAAATTTATCGGAAAGCTGGTTATGACATATGGATGAGAAAATGAGAGTTTTACTTGCAGACGACGACACCGAATTTTGCGCGCGTATGTCGGCGGTACTGGACAGTGCGGACGATTTTGAGCTGGTCGGCATTGCGGAAAACGGCGAAAAGGCGCTTTCCGCAGTCAATGAGCTGCGGCCGGATGTACTTATCATTGAACTGATGCTGCCGGTGATGGACGGCATGAGCGTGCTCAGCCGCCTGCACGAGCAGGACGGACCGCATCCGGCGGTGATGGTATTCTCGGCGTTTGCAAGCCCGCAGATCGGCGCGGAATGCGCGGCGCTCGGCGTGGATCTGTTCCTGCGCAAGCCGATGGAGCCGCAGGCGGTCTGCGAGCGGCTTCGCCTGTGGCGGACCGGTCAGCTGCGCGCGGTCAAGGCCGAGGAAAGCATGGCGCTTGAGCTCCGCGTGACCGAGGTGATTCATCAGGTGGGCGTGCCGGCGCACATCAAGGGTTACCAGTATCTGCGCGAGGCCATCATGATGGCAGTCGAGGATATCGAATCGGTCAGCGCCATCACCAAGGTGCTGTACCCGTCGATTGCTAAAAAGTTCAAGACGACCTCCTCCCGCGTGGAGCGCGCCATCCGGCACGCGATCGAGGTCGCGTGGGACCGCGGTGACATCGAAACCCTGCAGAATTACTTCGGCTACACGGTCTCGGGCGTCAAGGGAAAACCGACAAATAGCGAATTTATCTCGATGATTGCCGACCGGCTGCGGCTGCAGATGCGGTTTGGGGCGTAAGGCAAATTTACAACGTAAGCAGCAGTAATATCATTCAGAAAACGATTTATCGGTATCGTATGCGTACTATTTACGCTGTTATGTGAATCGCAGCAAATCGCTTGCAAGCCTGCCAACATAGCGAAAGTGTGAGTGAAACGCAGGTTCAAGCCTATAAACTTTTTCTGATATTGTGAATAAATGAAACAATTTATCTGCATCCTTTCCAACAAAAAACCGCAGCGCCCTCTCGGGCGCTGCGGTTTTCAGGTGATATGCATTTTCCTTATGTCAAATCAATGAGCCAATCTCGGGCGGTTCCGGCTTTTTCGGCTCGTTACGGTTTTCCACGCCGAGAACCTCTGCGCGGATGTCCTCCTCGATCTCCTTCTTGCTGCGGCGGCGGTCCAGACGCGAAATATACAGATACTTCCGGATCACGAACAGGATGCCGATCGACAGCACGGCGATCAGATTCTCGATCGGCGAGGTATGCTCGACGATCATCTGGCGCGCGATGGCGAGGAGCATAACGTCAACCACCGAGTCGATGGTGTAGCTGGTGATCATCTTGATCAGCTCAATACCGATGATGATCAGGCAGGCCGAGCTCATGCGCGCCTGCAGATACGCCGGATCACCGAACAGCTTGTTCATATCGGTCATGGCGACCATGCCGATGCCGGACACAATGCACGCGATCAGGATCACCATGCCAAGGGTGATCTCAACCGCTGTCGCGGCGTTGGAGAGCTTGTCTCGAAAATCAGAATTCATGGCAGTCTCCCTTTCTCTACTCCTCATCTCTTTGCATTCCTCTTTCTGCAGTTTTGTAATTTTTTATCAGTCTGTGTCTCATTCCTTGATATAAATTTAACATAGTTTTTGCGCCTTGTCAATTATTTTAACAAGTTTTGTATGGTTCACTGGTTTCTCACAAGTTTTTTATGCACTTTATCCTCATTTTAGTTATTTTGCATAATAACTTTTTATTTTTGTTGTGAGAAATTATTTGCGTTTATTTTTTGACAAACTTATCATTGTTAAGCTATAATAATATTAGAGTAAACTAATAAAAAGGCAATGCCATGCAATCAAAGGCACTGCAAAGAAAATTCTTTGAAACGGGGTGGGCAAATGGCTAATCCGCTGTTGCAGCACTACATCAAGCTGACAGAATTTCTCGGACAGGCACTTGGACCGGATTATGAGGTTGCTCTGCATGATATGACCGACAAAAACCGCTCCATAGTAGCCATCGCCAACAATCACATCAGCGGCCGGGAGATCGGTGCACCGCTTACCAATGTGGCGCTCAAAATCCTGATGGACAAAAGCTACGAAACGCAGGATTACCGTCTGCACTACTGCGGCCTCTCTGCCGAGGGTAAAACGCTGCGCTCGAGCACCATGTTCATCAAGCACAACGGCAAGCTGGTCGGCATGCTGTGCATCAACTTTGACGACAGCCGGTATCTGGCCGCCAGCGAAAACGTGCTGCGGCTGTGTCATCCGGATATTTTTATCGACGACCATATTGCACCGCAGCAGGCCGAACCCGGTGATCCATTCCCGCGAGCGGTTCCGGCAACGACCGAGAGCTTCCACAACTCGATCGACGCGGTGGCAGGCGATGCGGTCGGCCGCGAACTCATCCGCCTCGGCGTGACCGCCGACCGTCTCACACCGGACGAGCGCATGCAGATCATTGCTTCGCTTGAAACCGGCGGTATCTTCCTGCTGAAAGGCGCGGTCAAGGATGTGGCCGACGCGCTGCACTGCTCGCAGGCCAGTGTGTACCGCTATCTTTCCCAGATTAAAAAGGACGACAGCAATTCCGCTTCGGAATAACAAGATCAAAACTCAAACGGCAAAACCGGAGCGAAATTCTTCCGATTTTGCCGTTTTACTTTACTTCGCTTTAGTCTGATAGCAGGAGGATGCTCTCATGTTTCAAAATTACATGCGCCGGTTGTTCTGGCTGATCCTGGGTGTTGCGGTCAGTTCGATCGGCATTGCGATGATGCTGCAGGCGAATGTCGGACTCGAGCCGTGGAGCGTGCTGCAGCAGGGCATGTCGCTGCGAACCGGCATGACCTACGGCACAGCGTCCGCTATCGCAGGCGCGGCAGCCATCCTCACGGCCGTGCTCTTCGGCGAGAGCTTCGGCTTCGGCACGATCATCAACATTGCGGGCTGCGCGGTCATAATCGACGCGATTCAGGCGGCGCACCTCATCCCGCAGATGCACGGATTGGTGAGCGGCATTGCCATGCTCATCGGCGGTCTGGAGCTGCTTGCGCTCGGCACCTGGCTGTACATGAAAAGCGCGCTCGGCAGCGGCCCCCGCGACGCGCTGATGGTCGCGCTCGCGCGTAAGTTCGGGCGGTCGGCCGGCGCGTGCCGCGCGGTCGTGGATGTGCTCGTAACGGTCATCGGCTTCTTTCTCGGCGGTCCGGTCGGTGTCGGCACCATTATTTCCGCCGTCGGACTGGGTCCGCTGATCAACCTCAATTTTGCAGCCGTGCGGTTCAAGCCCGCCGAGGTGCATCAGGAGAACGTGGCGGAAACCATTGCGAGAATTACCGGAAAGCGGTAATTCTCCATTTTTCATCATCAATTTCAATTTATTTGTGGTCGCATCTCCGGCACTGAATCATCTCACTCATTGGGTCTGCCCTTTTCTTTTGCATATGCACAAAATTCTCCCGTAAAACACAAAAACCGCCCCGTAGACCGGAGCGGCATTTCCTCAAATACTTCAGCTATTGGGAACGGCGGCTCGGTGCAGCGAGCCGCCGTTTGCAGCTATATTACAGCGCGGCGCCCCGGTTTTGTCAAGTGACAGAACCGGGGCTGCTGTTTTTCACGCTTTTTTACAAAATCACATATTCTGTGCCCGATAATACGGAACCGGGTCTGTCGTGCCGAACAGGCCGATGCCATCCATATCCTCGATGAGCAGCGTATCATCGGTTTTGCTGACATACAAATTCAGCCAAATATCATCGCCGCTATCGGCTACCGACTGACACCACTCGGGCAGGCTCCCTACCACCTCGGTATCGTACAGCGTGAACGCAACCGTGTACATATCGTACTGATCGGACGGATACGCCTCCGGATAGTAATACTCGTCGGGGTCGTCGTACAGACACCACGCGTCGGCCGTGCTCTTGAATGTGCCGCCGTCCGCCGAGGTATACAGAATCGCCCATTCACCATTCGACTGGTCGTAGTGCAGACGGAAGGTGTCGCTGTTATCGATCACCATGCCGCTGTCCGTGCCGAGAATGCTGCTGAGGTCCTGCGCCGCATAGCTGTAATCCGAATCGTAATCCGGCGCGGGGGAATTTCCGAAGCTGCTCTCGATTTCCGGCACCAGATCATCCACCACAAACGCGATCAGCGTCGGCACAAACTGCAGCAGAGCGATAACAATTATCGCAATCACCGCACCCTTTGCGCGTTTTTTCTTCGGCTTATCCTGGATAGGACGCGACTTGCTCTTCGCCGTTTTCGCCGAGCTGCTGTTCTCTATCGTCGGATGATATTCGGTATAGGTCTCACGCGGCTTGCCGCGCCATTTCGGCGCGGGTCTCGTCATGCGGCCCTTGCTGCCCGCGCGTGCGCCGCACATCGGACATACGCGTTCCTCATCGTCAAAATGGATACCACAGTGCTGACATTTCACAGGACACACCTCCCTTTTACTACCTCCATCATACCAGAGATATACCGTTCAGGCAAGAGAAAAAGGATACACAAGTGTGTATCCTTTTTCTGTTATTCGAGATTGAGCTTGTGCGTGAGAATCCAGCGCGTCACAAGGAAATACACCGCATCGCTGATGAGTTCGAATACGCAGCAGAACCGCAGCATGAGATGCGCCGCATCCATCGGCGTGATGGTCTGCATGGTGCTGTCAAGCCAGCGTACCATCGCATCGGCAAGCGCCTCCGGCATGACATTGCCCCCGCCCATCATCACCAGAAGCAGGAGAACCTGCACTGCGGTAGAAAGAACAACGTACCACACGACCGACATCAGCAGGCGGTGCTTGCCCGCCAGATGGCCGAGCGCCATGCACATATAGACGAACAGCGCCATGCCCGCAATGCCGAGCACCGCCAGCACGAGCAGCTCCAGCACGAACAGCAGGCCGCCGCTCCGCGCCACACCCTTTATCATATCGATAAACAGGGTGCCGAAGGACATATCGGCAAAAATGCCGATGCTGAGGAACGCCGCGATGCCGCTCAGCGCGATCATAACCACCGCGATGATAGTCTTGCTGAACAGGTGCTGCGAAACCGTCACCGGCAGGGTGAACATGAGGTAGCCCTCACTGCCGAGCAGGTTTTTGTAAAAACGCTGGATGAGGATGACAGCCGTTACCACAAATGCCGCCATCATCACGCCCATATACAGCATGGAGCTGATGGCCGGCAGCATAAAGCCGAACGTGCTGTTCTGCGGGATACTGTACAGCAGGTGTGTGACGAACGACATTAAGATCAGCACGCCGTACAGCGGCAGACAGATACGCGCACAGGCTTTCCACTCATATTTCAGCAGCTTTAACATGCAAACACCTCCCGGAACAGTGCGTCAACCGATTTTCCGTGTTCCTCGCGGATATGGTCAACCGTATCGTGCAGCACCATCGCGCCTTCCTTGAGGAAGATAACCTCGTCGAGCACGCGCTCCACATCCGCGATGAGGTGCGTAGACAGCAGAACGGACGCGTCCTCGCTGTAATTCGAGAGAATGGTGCTCAGAATGTAGTCGCGCGCCGCCGGATCGACACCCGCGATCGGCTCATCGAGCACATACAGCTGCGCCTTGCGGCTCATGGTGAGGATGAGCTGCACCTTCTCCTGATTGCCCTTGCTGAGCGTTTTCAGGCGGCTGAGCGGGTCGATCTGCAGCGAATCCAGCATGTCGGTTGCCTTTACGCGGTCAAAATCCGTGTAAAAATCCGCAAAGAACGAAATCAGGTCGTTGACCTTCATCGCGTCGTTGAGATAGTTTTTGTCGGGCAGATAGCTGATGATGCTGTGCGTGTAGGTGCCCGGCGCCTGACCGTCAATGAGCACCGAGCCGCTTGTCGGCTGCAGCAGACCGTTCAGCAGCTTGATAGTCGTTGTTTTGCCTGAGCCGTTCGGGCCGAGCAGACCGATAAACTGTCCGCGGCCGAGCGTCAGATTCAGATTATTAAGCGCGGTCTTTTTACCGTAGTTTTTTGTCAGACCCTGACAGATAACCAGTTCGTTGTTATCCATTGTTCTTCTCCTCCCCACTGCGTTTCTCCAGAAGCGCCACAATGTCCTGCTCGGTGAAACCAAGCTGGCTCATGCCGGACAGAAATTCCGTGATGCGCTCTCCCGCGATTTGCTCTCTTACCTTACCAATCATTTCTCTGTCCTCCGTTACATAGCGTCCGCTCGTGCGGTTGGTGAACATCAGGCCCTCGCGCTCCATTTCCGCAAGCGCGCGCTGCATGGTGTTCGGGTTGACACCCGCCTGAGCCGCCAGCTCGCGCACCGGCGGTACCTTTTCACCCGCCGCAAGCTGTCCGCTGACGATCTGCTCGGTCAGCTTTTCCACAAGCTGTTGATAGATCGGACGATCCCCCCGCAATTCCCATTGCATAAGCTCTCTCCTTTCGTTTTATTGTACTATGATAATAATACAAGCATACAGATTTGTCAATACCCTTTGCTGAAATTTTTCTGCACCGGCTGACCGGGGCACACGAACTGCCGCAG